>CACIPQ010000004.1 GCA_902588585.1 uncultured Pelagibacteraceae bacterium
AGCAGAGAATTAATAAACGCATTAATAGCACTAGGATTTGGAGCTTCTTTAATATCTATTTTTGCTAGATTAGGTGGTGGAATTTTTACTAAAGGTGCTGATGTAGGAGCAGATTTAGTCGGAAAAGTTGAAGCCGGAATACCAGAAGATGATCCAAGAAATCCGGCGGTTTAACACTTTATATTAAAGGTCATAGAATAAAATTAATTTTTTTAGATAAGTTAATATTAGTTTTTTTTTCATTTATCATTTTTACAGGAACCTGGAACACTATAGAATCTTATTATTTTATAAATATAGAAAATCATGACTTTTCGATAATAATTAAAAGTATTCTTTTTTTAAGATATTTAATTCTTTATTTTGCAATTAGATTATTTTTAGAAAAAGATTTAATAAATTTTAAAATTATATTTTTCGTCTATGCAGCTTTATCTTCGTTTGTAATTCTTGATATTATAATTCAATTTTATTTAGGAAAAAATATATTTGGTCTTACTAGCCCATTTGTACATAAGCGAACTGGAATTTTTTATACTGAAGCAATAGCTGGTGGTTTTATACAAAAATTTTCATTATTTTTATTTTTTACTTTCGCCGTCTATTCAAAAATTAAAAATATTAAAATAAAAATATCATTACTTACGTTATTTTTGTTTCTTGCTGTTTTGTCAATTATTTTTTCTGGAAACAGAATGCCACTAATTCTTTTTTTACTAGGAATATTTTTAATTTTTATTCAAAACAAAAGTTTAAAAAAATATTTTCTTTACATTGCCATTTCAACCATTTTATTATTCATCGTATCGATAAGTTCCAGCTCACATTTAAAAAATTATTATTTAAAATTCTATGATTCTTCTAAAGAAATATTTTCTTTGTATACATATCGAATTACGGGTGTTGGTAATGATTTAAATTTTAAAGATAGACCTGTTTATGTACATGAATTCGATTCTGGGATAGGTACTTGGAAATTAAATAAATTTATTGGAGGGGGCCTTAAAGCTTTTAGATACAATTGTCCTAAAAGACAAATAAAATCAATCAATGAAAGAACAACATGTAATATACATCCTCATAACTATTATTTGGAAATTTTAGCTGACCTAGGTATTGTTGGAATTCTTTTATTCATATTAATTATATTTTTAACATATAAACAAACATATAAATTTCTTAATAATGAAAAAATCAAATACACAATATCGCCTTTTTTTTATATTTTTCTTCTAGAAATTTTTCCCATAAGGTCATCAGGAAGTTTCTTCACTACCAATAATGCTATATTCTTTTTTTTAGCATTGTCGGTAATAATAGGTTTGTCTGAGAAAATTAAAGAAAGATAAATATTGAAAAGTGCAATGATTTTATTTTTGGCGGTCCCACGGGGAATCGAACCCCGATTAGGTGATTGAAAACCACCTGTCCTAACCGTTAGACGATGGGACCGAATTATTGATTGTCTTATTAACAGAAATATCATCGATAATAAACTCTACATTTTTCTGACCTTTCCATTCATTAAGAGTTAATTTTCCAAAAATATTAATTTTTTTTCGTTTATTTGATAACAAATAGGTTTCAAGATCAGTTTTTACAGCATTAAATGTCATGCTTTTAATAACCGATCCATCTGGAGCAGATAATAAAGCTTTTATATGTCTTTCTCCGACAATAAACGATTTCAAGAGTTCTAAATTTTCAATAACAAATCTTGGTTCAGGATTTCCAGATCCAAATGGAGAAAGTGAGTTAATTTGATAAAAAAACTCTTCATTTAATGCAGAGGGTGAAATTTTAGCATCAAAAAAGAGAACGTTGTTTTTTGTTAATTTTTTTTTGATTTTGGAAAATTTATTGTTAATAAAAATTTTAAATTCTTCAATTTTATTTTCATCAATAGTAAAACCACCTGCCATTTTATGACCGCCTCCTTTTTTCAAAATATTATTTTGAACAGCGTTTATGATGATAGTGCCTATATCAAAACCTAAAATGGATCTTGCAGAAGCTCTTCCAAGACCTTTTTCGACAGAAATAATAACGGTTGGCTTATTATATTTATCTTTTAATCTTGCTGCAATAATTCCAATAATTCCCCCATGCCAATTATGACCAGAGAGAACTATAACAGATTCATTTTGGTCTATTGTAATATTGTTTTCAATATTTTTTAACATATCAGATTCTATTAATTTTCTTTCTTTATTAAATCCTTCAAGTTCGCTGGCAATTTTAAAAACCTCTTTTGAGTCTTTACTTAATAATAAATTGGCTCCGTGAGAACATTTTCCAACTCTCCCACCAGCATTAATTCTAGGGCCTAAAATATATCCAAGATGATAAGTGGTTAAGTTGCTTTCAATTCCACAGATATTTTTTAGAGTTTTCAATCCAAGATTAGATTTTTTTTTTAAAATTTCAAGACCTTGACTTACGATTGCTCTATTTAGGCCGGTTAGTGGAACTACATCACAAACTGTACCCAAAGAAACTAGATCAAGGAAATTTATTAGGTTTGGTTCTCTTTTTTTATTTTTAACAAACCATTTTAACTCTCTTAATTTTTTGTTTAAAGCAACCAAAAACATCAAACAAACTCCAGCAGCACAAAGATAATTTAAATTTGATTTATCATCGTATCTATTGGGGTTAACTATAGAAAAAGCATTTGGTAATTTTAATTCTGACTGATGATGATCTAATACTAATACGTCGGTATTTTTTTTTTGCGAAAAATCAATTGTATCAAAAGACATTGTCCCACAATCAACAGTAAAAATTAATTTTACACCATTAGATATAAGTTTATCAAAACCTTGTTTACTTGGTCCGTATCCTTCAGTTTTTCTATCTGGTATATAAATTTCCATTTCATGATTAATTTCATTAAAATAATTTCCCAAAATAGCAGTTGAAGTTGCGCCATCAACATCATAATCACCAAATATTCCAATTTTTTCTTTTTTAATAATTGCTTCAATTGTTCTGTTAACAGCTTTATCCATATCTTTTAAAATAAATGGATTTGGTAGTAAATTTTTTATTTTTGGATTTAAAAATAATTTAACTTCTTCAATTTTAATATTTCTTATTGCAATTAATCTAGACAAAATTTCACTCAAACTAAAATTATCTTTTAAAAAATTTACAGTTTCTTCACTATAGTTTTTAGATATCCAATCTTTGCCCAAAACTGAACTTAAATTCATTTTTTTATTATATTAGTAATTTTTTTAGAAAGTTTTTGACTTTTGTGTAAAATAAATGATGACGCCTCAAATGAATCTCCCTTGTCTTTCACTCCACTCAACATATCACCGTCGGTTACACCTGTTGCGCAAAATATAACATCTCCTTTTATCATATCTTCTATATTATACTTTTTCTTTAAATCAGTAATTCCTAATTTTTTTGCCCTGTTGATTTCTTCATTGTCGCTCAGTACAAGTCTAGTTTGCATTTGTCCGCCTAAACAATCTAGTGCCGCTGCGGCTAAAACTCCTTCGGGACCTCCGCCAATACCTAAATAAATGTCAACAGGAGAGTTTTGATCTACAACCGAAATAACACCAGTAACATCACCGTCTTGTATAAAATTAATTTTTACATTTAGTTTGTTTAACGATGAAATAATTTTATCGTGTCTCGGTCTCTTCAGAACACATGCGGTAATTTCATCTGGCTCAGTTTTTTTGGCTTCAGCAAGTAATTTAATATTTTTTTCAACTGAATTATCTAAATCTATAATTCCTTTTGGTAATCCTTTACCAATAGCAATTTTTTCCATGTATGTATCTGGGGCTGACAACAGACCGCCTTTTTTTGCGACTGCAAGAACAGCGATAGCATTAGGCAAGTTTTTTGCCGCAAAGTTTGTCCCTTCTAATGGATCAACGGCTATTTCTAATTCTTCACCTTTTCCAGTTCCAATTTTTTCACCAATAAATAACATCGGAGCCTCATCCATTTCTCCTTCTCCTATTACAACTTTTCCTCTCATTTCAATTTTATTGAGCTCAGTTCTCATTTCATCAACAGCGGCTTGATCTGCTGCTATTTTGTCATTTTTTCCTCTGAACTTTGAAGCACCAAATGCAGCTCTTTCACAAACTCTAGTAAATCTATTTAACAATTTTGGATCAATCAATTTTAAATCTCTTCTATTCTGATAAATTTAGGATTTTTTAAAATAAAATTATTTTTTTTCAATTCATTAATACATTTAACCAGGTTTTTGTTTTTGGCTTTGTGTGAAACTATAACTATAGAAGCAAATTTTTTTCCTCTAAGTGGATTTTGAATTAATCTTTTTACAGAAATTTTATTTTTAGACATGATTTTTGTAATGGATGATAAAACACCTTTTTTATCAATAACATCTAATCTGATATATGAGGAAAACATTTTGTTTGATAGGTCTATAGATGTAATTTTTTTTCTATTTAAGTGAGATACAGCAAAAGGAAATTTTATATTACCTCTAAGAACGGAACAAATATCAGAAACTAATGCAGAAGTTGTTGGTCCCGGACCAGCGCCTTCCCCTTGGAGAACAAATTTTCCAATAGGTTTCCCTTCAACAATTACAGCATTTAGTACTCCATTAATATTACTTATTCGAGATTCCTTTTTAATCAAACATGGATGGACACATTGAATCAATTTTCCATTTTCTATTTCGCTTAGACCTAAATGTTTAATTTTATAGCCTAAAATTTCTGCATTTTTTATATCTACTTCATCAATGTTATTAATACCCTCTATATTAATATTTGATTTAATAATAAAAGAATTAAAAGCAAGTGAGGATAAAATTTGAATTTTTGATTTCACATCCTCACCATTGAGATCTGACTTTGGATTTCTTTCAGCATATCCAAGTTTTTTAGCTTTTTCTAAAACAGATTTAAAATTCATTTTATCCATATTAGAAAGAATGTAGTTTGATGTACCATTTAAAATTCCATATACTTTACTAGCTTTGTTAGCTATTAAACCCTCTTTAAGAGTTCTAATAATGGGCACACCGCCAGCTACAGCAGCTTCGAATTCTAAATTAACTTTTTTCTTTTCAGCAAGTAATGCTAATTGATCACCATACTTTGAAATTAATGCTTTATTTGCCGTAACAACATGCTTCTTATTTTTTAAACAATTAAATACAAGTTTTTTTGCTGCTCCATCAGCACCACCTATTAATTCAACTACCAAATCAATATCCTTTAATTTTGAAGCGTGAATAAAGTTTGTTAGCCATTTTTTTTTAGGAATTTTTATTTTTCTTTTTTTATGTATAGTTTTAGCAGAAACATATTTCACATCGAAATTCACATTATTTTTTTTAATTATAGTTTTTTTATTTTTAATTAAGTGAAGATATAAATTTAAGCCAATATTGCCTAAACCAACTATTGCTATATTTATTTTCTTATTTTTTTTCATTGTTGTTCTGTAATATCTGGATATTTTTTGTCTTTGCCCATATCAAAAATTATTTTTGAAACTTTATCTATATCACATTCATCAAGATTTTTACAAAGTCTAACAAGTGTAATTTCTGGACGCTTTTTAATTTTACGTTTTTTACTTGCAATTTTTTTAACTTTATTTTCATTTTTTATATCTATTTTTTTTGCCTTATCTCTTTTTTTTAATTTTTTTTTAATAATATTCTCTTTATCAGTTAAGGAAACGTATTTCTCTTTCTCTTCTTTAGACATATTTAACTGAACTAAATCAAAATCTTTCTCACGTTTTTTGTTTGAAGTTACCGTAAATACCTCTATTGATATATTATTATCAAAATAGTTTTTTATCTCTTTTTTATTTGCACAAGGATGATCTCCACAAATATATATTTTCTTTGTATTTTCAGAATTAAATGTAGAACAGCTAAAAATAAATACAAACAAAGGTAAAAAATACTTCATTTAATCCCTGTATTTTCTGGAAGATCATAAATTAAATTCATGTTCTGAATGGCTTGTCCAGCAGCCCCTTTAATTAAATTGTCTATGGCAGATAATATTAATATTCTTTTTTTTTCTTTTAGTGCACAAACCGAAATTTCACAAAAATTTGTATTAAGTACATTTTCTGTACCAAGATCTTTGTTTAATGGTAAAACTTTTACAAAATAATTATTTTTGTGATATTTTTTTAATTCTTTAAATATTCTGTTAATAGATATACCTTTTGATGGTTCAATATAAATTGAAGATAACATACCTCTAAAGGTTGGTATTAAATGAGGAACAAAAGTATAATTTATTTTAGTTTTAGATATTTTTGATAATTCTTGATCTATTTCACTTGTATGTCTGTGTCTATAAATTCCATATGCATGAATTGCTGAATAAATATTCTTGTGATTAAATTTCTTTTTTAAATTTTTTCCTGCTCCTGAGTATCCTGATTTAGAATCTATTAAAATATTATATTTTTTAATTAATTTTTTTTTAAAGATCGGTATTAGAGGTATTTGAATTGATGTAGGGTAACAACCTGGACAAGCTACAATTTTATATTTTTTTATGTCCTTTTTAACAAATTCAGGAATTGAATATATTGATTTGTTTATCAAATTCGGAGCCTTGTGTTTTTTATTGTAAAATTTTTTATATATAGATTTATTTGATAATCTAAAATCAGCAGAAAGATCAATTATTTTTATATTTTTGTTTTTTAAATTTTTGGCTAAACTTTGACTTTCGCCCGTTGGTAAAGCAGTAAATAGAACATTTATTTTGTTCCACTCAACTGAATTTAAACTAGATATTCTAGGTAACTTTTTTTTAATTCTTTTGTCAAAAAATTGGATTTTTTTACCAATTTTTTTTTGTGCACAAAGATACTTGATATTAACTTTTGGATGTCCTGATAACAATTTTATTAAATCAAGGCCTACGTATCCAGTGGCTCCGGCTACAACGATATTAATTTTTTTTACTGACATAATTTGGTTATATCACTTTTGGTATTAATAAAAATAAATGATTTATCTTTTAGAAAATTGGAAACTTCTACGTGCTTTTCTGTGACCGTATTTTTTTCTTTCAACTTTTCTAGAATCTCTGGTTGTGAATTTGTTCTTTTTGAGTGTTTTTTTTAAACTAGAATCTGCTTGTACTAAAGCTCTTGAAAGACCATGTATAACGGCGCCAGCTTGTCCAGAAAGACCGCCTCCTTTAACATGACATTTTATATCAAATTGATTAATTACCTTAGTTTCTTCCAGAGGTCTTGTTACTAAAAGTTGGTGCACAGGTCTTTTAAAATATTGATTCATTTCTTTACCGTTTACATAAATTTTTCCTGAACCTTTTTTAATCCACACTCTTGCTATTGATTTTTTTCTTCTGCCAGTAGCATATTTACTATCTTTAAAATCAAGTTTAATTTTTTTTGTTACAGTTTTATTTGCTGAAATTGTTGATTCCATTAAATTTTAATATAATTTTTTCTATTTAAATCTGAAAATTTAATTTCAGTAGGATTTTGAGAAGAATGAGGATGTTCATCGCCATAGTACATCTTAAGTTTTCCTAATTGTTTTTTAGCTAGTGGACCGTCAGGGAGCATCCTTTTAACAGCAAGTTTTAATATTTCTTGTGATTTATTTCTTTCTTGTAATTTTTGAGGAGATGTTTCTTTTATACCTCCGGGATAACCTGTGTGTCTAAAATATTTCTTATTTTCTAATTTTTTTCCAGTAAATTTAATTTTTTCAATATTTGTTACAATAACAAAATCACCATTGTCTTGATTTGGATTGAACTTAGCTTTATTTTTTCCTCTCAAAACCATTGAAATATATGATGCGAGTCTACCGACCACAAGGTTTTCAGCATTAACCAAATACCAATCATTTTTTATTTCTTTTTTCTTTATAAAAGGTGTCATATGAACTTGGCGATAATTACAAGTTATTATTTACTATGTCAATAAAAACTATTGAATTAAAGATTTATAGTAAAAATTAATTGAGAAAATTATTAGAAAAATAGTTGATAATTGATGCATTGAAGCAAAAATAATGTTAACTCCACTTATCAATGTTACGACACCCAAAAATCCTTGTATAAAAACCATAAACATTAAAATGAAAGCATAATTATATAAGTGTATTTTACGTTTATATAAAACATAAATTAAAATCATCATTGCGTATAAAGTTATTAGATAAGCTAGATTTCTATGTATAAATTGAACAAATGATTCTTGATTAAGAAGCTCAAAGAAACCTTTGTGAAAAACAACATCGTCGGGAAAGTAATTTTCATTCATCATTGGCCATGTTTGGTAAATCATACCCGCGTCTAATCCTGATGTAAAAGCACCAAAAGTTATCTGTAAAAAAATTAATAAAATAAATATCTTAATATAGGTATTATTTTTATAGAAATTAAAAAATATTTTATTTTTTGAATTTTTTAAATTTAAAAAATACCAATATGTTGATGAAAATAAAATTAAAGCTAAATTTAAATGAATTGCTAATCTGAAATGACTAACAGTAATATTTTCAACTAAACCACTTTTAACCATATACCATCCTATGGCACCTTGGATAACTATTAAAAAAAATAATAGAAAAAGTTTAATATTATATTCTTTTGAAAAAACTTTCTTATAATAAAAAATAACTAAAGGAACTATAAATGCCAAACCTAGTATTCTTCCTAAAATTCTGTGAATGTATTCCCAATAATAAATAATTTTAAATTCTGACAAGGTAATATCTGGATTGGCTAAATAAAATTGAGGTATCTCTTTATATAAATTAAAAGCTTCCTTCCAATCTTTATCAGAAAATGGTGGTAATATACCTGATACAACATCCCATCTAGTAATGGACAAGCCGGAGTCTGTTAATCTTGTTAACCCACCAACAATAACTATTAAACCTATAAGAATTAATATTGAAATTAACCAATAATAAACCGGATTAAAAAATTCTTTTCTTAACAAAATTTTCATTTTTTTGTTATATAGTATCTTAAAAAAAAAATAATAGTATTTATGTCGCTGAAGAAAAACAAAGCAATTATAAAGGTAAGGAAAAAATTAGACTCGTTAGATAATAGGCTTCTTAATCTTATAAAAATTAGGACAAAATTAGTACATCAAATACTACAAAACAAAACTTCTAAGAAACAAATTGTTGATAATGCCAGAATAAAGGTAATTTTAAGTAACATCAAAAGAAAATCCTTAAAAAAAAATATTGATCCCATACTAACGAAAAAGATTTGGAAAGAAATGATCAGGGCTTATATTGATTTTGAGTATAGAAAATTTAAAAAAAAATAAAATTACTTACTATGTGGAGGAAGTTTTTTTTCAATAAAAAATTCGTGTTTTCTGGTATCAGGATTGTATTTTTTTAATTTTAATTTTACTTTTGCTTTTTCACCTTTTGAGGGTTTTTTTACATAATAATTAAATGAGCTGTCCGTTTTTTTTTCCGGAACCAGTCTAACTTTTATTGAACTTTTCTTTGCCATTAATTTATTTTTTTAATCTTTTTAATAATATTTTTAATTTTGTCAGCTTTTACTTTAATTGATTTTCCAAAATTTTTCTTATTTACACTAGAAAACAAAGTACCGTCAAGTTTTAATGAAGGATCATTTAAGGCTTTTTTTGCTCCATTAATTGTAAAACCTTTAATTTTCAGCAGACTATAAATTAATTTTAAATATTCTATGTCTTTTTGAGAATAATATCTTCTGTTACCTAACAAAACTTTCGGTTTAATTTGTTTAAAATGCTTTTCCCAAAATCTTAAAGTATGAGTGCCTAGTTTTTTATTTTTTTTATTTATTAAACCAATTTCTTGGGCAACTTCACTAATAGTTTTATAAGCTTCTTTAGTTTTTTGCATTAATCCTATTTTTTACTTGCAAAGATGGTGAAAAAACAACAACCTTTCTTGATTTGATTTGATATTTTATTTTTGTTTTGGGGTTCCTTCCTTCCCTAGATTTTTTGTTTAAAACTTTAAAGGTTCCAAATCCTGATATTTTTAATTTGCCGTCTTTTTTGAGTCCTTCAATGATAATATCAAAAATTAAATTAAATATTTTTTCTGAAAAACTAATGGGTAATCCTTGATGATATTTTATATTTTTTAAAATATCATCTTTACTAATGTTCTCTCTTTTCATCATTAAGTTTTTTTATATGATTTAGATTATACTTAATTTTTTTCATCATATCTCCCTTTGCAATTTTATAACATACTTCGATGGAGTAAGAAAAACCTAGCTCATCAGTTGACCCGTGACTTTTTACAACTGGACCGTTTAATCCTAAAAAAATTGCACCATTATACTTTCTTGGGTCAAGTTTGGTTTTAAATTCTTTAAGAGCAAAATAAGAAAAAATAGTTGAGAATTTAGAAATAAAACTACTCGTTAAAGCTTTTTTTAAATTTTCTGTTAAAAAATTAGCTGTGCCCTCAGCTGTTTTTAATGCAATATTACCTGTAAAACCATCTGTTACAATAACATTGCTTTTACCTTCTGTGATTTGATTACCTTCAATGTATCCAGAAAATTCAAAATCCCCGAATGAGTCTAGCATTTTTAATTTTGAATATGTATTTTTAAGTAAATCAGTTCCTTTGATTTCTTCAGATCCTATGTTCAATAATGCAACTTTTGGTTTTTCCTGTGGATACAAAGATTGATAAAGAGCAGAGCCCATTTCTGAAAAATCAACTAAATTTTTTTCACCACATTCAATATTTGCACCTAGGTCCAATACAACATTCATGTTTTTTTTATTAGGCCAAAGACCTGCCAAAGCGGGTTTATCAACGCCGTCTAATGTTTTAAGTATCATTTTCGACATCACTAATAAGACTCCAGTATTACCTGCAGACAAAGAAACATTTGAATCTAAATTTATTTGTGATTCAATTGTTTTCCACATACTAGAATCTTTCCCTTTTTTAATTGCTGAAAGAGCTGGCAACTCATCAGATACAACAATTTTCGTATCAATTAATTCATAATTATTTTTTAGGTATTTGAGTTTTTTTAACTCAGAATCAACAATATTTTTATCTCCAAATAAGTAAAAAAAATAATCGTCATAATTTCTATTTCTTTTTATAAACAGATCAATTCCCTGCAGAGACTTCTTAGGAGAATTTTCTCCTCCCATTAAATCAATTGAAATTTTAACTTTATTCGTCATTGAAAATTAAAAATAAAATAGATTATTTGTCTAAAACTTTTTTTCCGTTATAGAATCCAGATTTAAGATCGACATGGTGTGACAACCTGTATTCACCAGTTTTTTTATCTTCTATAACATTCGCACCAATTATCTTATGGTGAGATCTTCTTTTGTTTCTTCTTGACTTTGAAGTTTTTCTTTTTGGTACAGCCATTATTTACCTATTTTTAAAATCTATAGATCCATTTAGCATGATATTGATATCTAAATCAAAACAAAAATTTTGAAATTTTGTTAGATATTCAACTAATTTAAGCATTTTTTCAGTGTCAAAATTATCATTTGTAAAAAAATATTTTTTTAACACTTTGTTATTTTGATCAAAAAGATCCGCGTCTGTTTTATCTAAATTAAGCAAAATATCATAAAAAATTTTAGTTAAACTTTTCATTTTCTTATTTACCGCAACATCTCCATATCCCAATTCTCTTATATGGTATTCAATATTTAAAAAAATATTATCAAAGATTTCCTGTGTTTTATTTTTGTATTTATTACCTTTTGCAATCTTGATTATTATTGCGAGATGAAAAAAAATTAATAATATACGTGTTTCAAAATCATCAGGAAGTTTAACATTTTGATAAAAAAATTTATTTCGTGATAATTCAATCAATTTGTTATAAAGTTTGTTGTTATGTTTTTTATAAAAAGTAAACATATTAATTTTGTAATTATATTACTACTTCTATCTATTTTTTTATCAAATTGCCAAAGGAACAAAGTGATAAAAAGTCATGGGATAATGTATCTTGAAAATAGGCAAGAATTATTAAAAGTTAATACTAGCAACAAAAATGATGTTATTAAAAGGCTTGGGCAACCACATTCAAAATCTTTAAAAGAAAAAAACACTTGGATTTATATTGAGAGAACTAAAACTAAAGGGAAAATATATAAACTTGGTAGAGATGTTTTGGTCAACAACAATGTTTTAGTAGTAAAATTTGATAACCGTGGAATTTTACAAGAGAAGCTTTTTTATAACAAAGATAATATGAAAGATTACAAATTTGCAAAAAATGAAACGGCAAATGACATTAAAAGAGGAACTTTTCTAAATTCGTTTCTTCAAAGTTTAAGACAAAAAATGAGAAGCAACGCTCCAAAAAATTAAAATTAATTAAACAGTTATTTATATTTATTTATATTTTCTTTGTAAAAAGTATCGAAAGTCTCATTTTTAATTGACTCTCGAATTTTGTTCATAAATTCTTGATAAAAGTTTATGTTATGTAGAGAAATAATCATCGATGCTAAAATTTCATTGGCGTTAACAAGATGGTTCAAATAACTTTTTGAATACTTGTTTAAATTTCTAAGTTCAGTGTTCATATCCAAAGGAGTTTTATCATTTTTAAATTTCGAATTTTTTAAATTAAGCTTTCCTTCCCATGTAAAAGCTAAACCAGTTCTTCCAGATCTCGTTGGGATTACACAATCAAACATATCTATTCCAGATTTAACAGCCCCAAGTATATCCGAAGGAGTTCCAACGCCCATCAAATACCTAGGTTTTTTTTCTGGCATTTTTTTTGTTATATCATCTAAAACTTTAAACATTTCTTCTTGTTTTTCGCCTACAGCCAAACCGCCTAATGCATAACCGTCAAAATTTATTTCTAATAATTTTTCTAAACTTTCAATTCTTAAATCTTTGAACAAACCGCCCTGAACAATTCCAAACAAAGCTTTTTTATCAGCATTATTAAATTCTTTTTTTGATCTTTTTGCCCAATTTGTCGAAACATCAATTGCGTTTGCAATTATATTTTTATCATTAGTTAATTTTGGACATTCATCTAAAACCATAAGTATGTCAGAATTTATTATTTTTTGAATTTGTATACTTTTTTCAGGAGTTAAAATTATTTTTCTTCCGTCAATATGAGATGAGAAAATTGCACCTTTTTCTTTGTCAATTTTTCTGAATTTAGACAAAGACATTATTTGAAAACCACCTGAGTCTGTTAAAATTGGCTTTTCCCAATTCATAAATTTTTGGAGTCCACCAATATCTTTTAATATATCCAAACCAGGTCTCAAATATAAATGGTAAGTGTTACCTAGAATAATTTGTGTATTAGTTTTTAAAATATCTTCAACAAATATACTTTTAACGGTTCCTTGAGTTCCTACAGGCATAAATGCAGGTGTATCTATTGTTCCGTGAGAAGTTTTTATTCTACCTAATCTTGCTTGATTATTTTTTTTGATTAATTCAAAAAAATCTTTTTTTGAATTCATTAAATTATTTTAATTCAGAAAAACTTATTATTTTATCTGGATCTTCTACAGATCCATTTGGTCCATTACCTTTTTTAATTTTGTCTACAAATTCCATTCCTTTTATTACTTTTCCGAAAACTGTATACTGTCCATCCAAATGAGGTGCTGCATCAAAGCATATAAAGAATTGACTATTTGCACTGTTCGGATCCATTGATCGTGCCATAGACAAGGTTCCTTTTTCATGTGGCAAATTATTAAATTCAGCCTTCAAATCAGGTAATGTAGAACCGCCAGTTCCAACTTGTTTGGAATTAAAATTTTTTGAATTTCCAAATTTAACATCTCCTGTTTGTGCCATAAATCCATCTATAACCCTGTGAAAAACCACCCCATCGTACTCTTTATTTTTCGCAAGCGTTTTAATTCTGTTTACATGATTAGGAGCAACATCAGGAAATAATTCTATTTCAACATTTCCTGAATCTAATTTTAAAATCATTTTGTTTTCTGCTGATACCTCGGCCATAAAAAATAAAATTGTAATAATATTAACTAAAAAAATCTTTTTCACAAAAATTTAGACTTAATTGCTTTAATAACAGATTTTGTAGCAAATTTCTTTAAATCCCCCTTAAGTTTGCCTATTTCTTTTATAAATTTTGAAGATATGATTTCATTCTCAATATCAGACATTAAAAAAATAGTCTCTATATTTTTATCAAGCTTTTTATTCATGCCAGCTAATTGAAATTCATATTCAAAATCAGAAACTGCCCTCAAACCTCTGATAATAATTGATGCTTTATATTTTTTGCAAAGCTTTACTGTCAAATCATCAAAAGAAATAATTTTTATTTTATTTTTATTCAAACGTAAATCATTAAATAGAGATTTTTTTAATATTTCGATTCTTTCATCAATTGTAAATAGGTACTCTTTTTCTATATTATCAGTTATAGCCACTATAAGTTTATCAACAATTTTTAAAGATTTTTTTATAACATCAATATGACCAAATGTAATTGGATCAAAGGTTCCTGGGTAAATAGCAGTCTTAGGCATTATTAATCAATATTATCTTCTATCTTTATGGCTGATACAACTTTTTCTTCGCCGGATAATTTAATAATTCTTACTCCTTGTGTATTTCTACCTGCTATTCTTATTTCTTTTACCTGGCATCTTATAACCCTGCCTTTGTCAGTAGACAATATAATTTGATCTTCGTCTGAAACAACCAAGTTAGAGGTAACATTTCCATTTCTTTTTGAATTAACAATTCCAATAATCCCCTTTCCTCCTCTATTAGTGACTCTAAAATCTAGAAGTGAGCTTCTTTTTCCATATCCATTTTCAGTTATTGACAAAATATATTTATCCAAATTTTGTTTTTTAGAACCATTTTTTTTAGAAATATCTTCTTTATTTTTACTATCAATGACAGACAAAGACATAACAGTATCATTTTCCGGTAAATTTATTCCCCTTATACCTTTTGACGATCTACCTTTAAATAATCTTAATTTTTTGGACATGAATCTTATGCATTTTCCAAACTTTGTACCTAAAACTATATCTTGATTTTCTTTACATTTTTCGACACCAATTATTTTATCATTTTCATCGAGTTTCATTGCTATCTTTCCGCTTGCATTAACATTTAAAAAATCAACCAAAGAGTTTTTTCTAATTTTTCCTTTTGCAGTAGCAAAAACAACAAAAAGATCTTTCCACTCGTTCTCATTTTCAGGTAATAATAAAGTAGAGGTAATAGACTGAGTATTTTTAAGAGGAAGCAAATTAAATAATGATTTTCCTTTTGAGGAAAGACTTCCTTTTGGTATCTTCCATGCTTTTAATTTATAAGCAAGACCTTGTGTTGAAAAGAATAAAACTTGGCTGTGAGAATTCCCTGACAATATTCTAACTACAAAATCTTCTTCTCTGGTTGTAATACCTGTTTTGCCTTTGCCACCTCTTTTTTGCATTTTAACTGACGACAAAGATCCTCTTTTAATATATCCCTGATTTGTAATATTAATAACAACGGCTTCTTTTTGTATGGTTTCTTCTATATTGTAATTTAAAACAGTGTCGATTATTTTTGTTCTTCTTTTAACAGAAAATTTAGATTTAATATCTTCAAGTTCTTTTATAATTAAATTAAATAATTCTTTTTTAGATTTAAGAAGTTTATTATAATAAACAATTAAATCAGATAACTTTTTTATTTCACTTTCTATCTCATTAATTCCGAAGGCAGTTAACTTTTGTAATCTTAATTCAAGTATTGAATTTACTTGCAATTCACTAAGTTGATATTTTGAAATATTTTGTTTTTTTTCAATCATTGAAACTAATTTAGAACTTTTTCGTATTGGCCATTTTTTATTTAATAAGTTTTTCTTTGCAGTTTCTGTGTCTTTTGATCCTTTAATAATTTTTATTACCGAATCAATACTTTCTACCGCTGTAGCTATACCAATTAATATATGTGCTCTTTCTTCTGTTTTTTTTAAATCAAATTTAATCTTTCTTAAAACAGTTTCTTCTCTAAAAGATACAAATTCAGAGATAAACTCTTTTAAATTTAGTATTTTTGGTTTGCCTTCAACTATAGCTAATGTATTAAAACCGAATGAGGACTCTACGCTTGTTAATTTGTAAAGTTGTCTTCTAATAGTTTCTGGTTCAACTCCTCTTCTAAGATCTATTACAACTCTTATACCGTCTCTATTAGATTCGTCTCTTATATCGCTGACACCTTCAATTTTTTTTTGTCTAGACAGGTCAGCAATTTTTTCATTTAAAACAGATTTGTTTACTTGGTATGGAATTGATTTAATAACTAGTCTTGATTTTCCATTTTTTAAACTTTCTTCTTCAATTTCACCTCTAATTTTAAATGAACCTCTGCCCTTGTTATAACCTTGCTTAATTATATCTCTTCCAATAATTAAGCCTCCCGTTGGAAAATCAGGGCCAGGTATAAATTTCATTAATTGTGAAATTGTAATATTATTATTTTTTATAAAACCAATAGTGCCATCGATTATTTCACCAAGGTTATGAGGAGGAATACTAGTCGCCATTCCAACGGCAATTCCTCCTGCTCCATTGACAAGAAGATTTGGAAATTGAGAAGGCAAAACAGTTGGTTCTCTTTCAGTTTCATCATAATTATTTCTATAATCAATAGTATTTTTTTCTAATCCTTCAGTTAAAAATTGTGAAACTTTTGATAATTTTGTTTCTGTATATCTCATAGCGGCCGGAGGGTCTCCGTCTATTGATCCAAAATTACCTTGACCTTCAATTAATGGTAAACTCATTGAAAAGTCTTGTACCAGTCTAACTAAAGCATCATAAACTGCTTGGTCTCCATGTGGATGGTATTTACCTATAACATCACCAACAATTCTTGCTGATTTTCTAAATGGTTTACTCCAATCATATCCACCTTTGTACATTGCATAAATTATTCTTCTGTGAACAGGTTTCAATCCATCTCTTACATCTGGAAGAGCCCTACTAACAATTACGCTCATCGCATAAGAAAGATAAGAGGAGCTCATCTCCTGATGAACAAAAATTGGCTTATAATTATAATTATTTTTTACTTCTGACTTTTGCATTATTTAAAATGGAATTTCATCATCAAGATCTGGGTTCTCTTGTGATACCTGGTCGTTTGGTAAAGAACTTTTTGCTTGAGAAGTTTCATTTGAGTTACTAGAGCTATTTTTTCCTCCTAGCATTGTAAGGGATGAATTATATCCTTGGAGAAGAATTTCTGTTGAATATTTATCTTGTCCAGATTTTTCATCTTTCCATTTTCTGGTGCTTAACTGACCTTCGATATAAACGTTAGCGCCTTTTTTTAAATACTGTTGTACTATATTCACTAGTCCCTCATTGAAGATTACAACTCTATGCCATTCCGTTTTTTCTTTTCTTTCTCCGGTAGACTTGTCTTTCCAGCTCTGACTAGTAGCAATACTTAACCTTGCGACATTTTTTCCATTAACCATCTGCTTGATTTCAGGATCCGCTCCCAATCTTCCAATTAATTGAACTTTATTTAAACTACCTGACATAATTTCTTAAGGTTTATTGTTAGTGAATAAAAGATAATATAGCATATTTATTCTATAAATATAAGGTCAAACTGTTAGAACTGTGTAAAAATATGTTGAAAAAGATATTGATTAAAGGGGCTAAAGAGCACAATTTAAAAAATATTTCTTTAGAAATTCCAAAAGAAAAAATGGTTGTTATAACTGGTCTGTCAGGATCTGGAAAATCGTCTCTAGCATTCGATACAATCTATGCTGAAGGACAAAGAAGATATGTTGAAAGTCTTTCAGCTTACGCAAGGCAATTTTTAGACAAAATGAAAAAGCCAAATGTTGACTTAATTGAAGGATTAAGTCCCGCCATATCAATTGAACAAAAAAATGCACCAAAAAATCCAAGATCTACAGTCGCAACAGTTACAGAGATTTATGATTATATGAGAGTTCTATTTGCACGTGTCGGAACGCCTTATTCGCCATTTACAGGCAAACCAATAGTTTCTCAGTCAGTAAGTGAAATGGTCGATAAAGTAAAGGCTTTACCAAAAAATTGTACCATTTTTTTACTCGCTCCTGTCGTAAGAGGAAGAAAAGGTGAATATAAAAAAGATATATTAAATTATAAAAAAAGAGGTTTTCAGAAAATAAAAGTCGATGGAAAATATTATGATATAAATGATTTTCCCAACTTAAACAAAAAAATCAAACATGATATCTCCATAATTGTTGATAGGGTGGTTTTGAATTCAAAGTTAGGAAATAGATTAGCAGATAGTATAGAAACGGCATTAAATCTTTCAAACGGCATTTTGATTGCCGAATATGAGAATGAGACTCTACCAAAAAAATATAGAAAAAAAGAGAGTGTAACATTTTCCTCAAAATTCTCATGTCCTGAAAGTGGTTTTACTATTGAAGAGATAGAACCAAGACTATTTTCTTTTAATAGTCCTTTTGGAGCATGTGAAGAGTGTGAGGGTATTGGTCATAATCTTAATATTGATCCAAATTTGGTTGTTACAGATAAAAATAAAAGCCTTGCGGATGGTGTTATTGAACCTTGGGCTAAATCGACTTCATTATATTATGCACAAACATTAGCATCTATTGCTAAACACTATAAATTTTCTCTAGACACAAAATGGAAAACACTTCCTAAAAAATACCAAGATATAATACTTTATGGTTCAGATGAAGATGAAATTAAATTTTATTATGATGATGGATACGAAAAATATGACACTAAGAAAACTTTTGAAGGTGTTATAAATAATCTTGAAAGAAGATACTTGGAAACAGATAGTGATTGGAAAAGAGAAGAAATAGCTCAATATCAAAGTGAAAGCAACTGTGAAAAATGTAAAGGTCTAAGATTAAAAGATGAAGCCTTATGTGTAAAGATTAACAAATTGAATATAAGTCAAATTACACAATTTTCTATAGATGAATCACAAAAATGGTTTGCAAATCTTGAAAATATTTTAACTTTAAGAGAAAAAAAAATTGCCCAACACATACTAAAAGAAATTAATGAAAGACTGAATTTTTTGTTAAATGTAGGTTTAAATTATTTAACTCTTTCTAGAGAATCAGGAACGCTTTCCGGTGGTGAGTCTCAAAGAATAAGATTGGCCTCACAGATAGGATCAGGTTTAACCGGTGTTCTTTATGTATTAGATGAACCGTCAATTGGCCTTCATCAAAGAGATAATAAAAAACTAATTGCAGCTCTTAAAAAATTAAGAGATTTAGGAAATACAGTTATCGTTGTTGAGCATGATGTAGAAACAATGGAAAGTGCTGACCATATAATTGATCTTGGTCCTGAAGCCGGTCTAAATGGAGGACATATAACAGCACAAGGAAATTTAAAAGAAATTATTGATAATGAAGAAAGTATAACAGGGAATTATCTTTCTGGAAAAAAATTTATTCCAGTGCCAAAAAAAAGGAGAACAGCGAGGAATGGAAGATTTTTAGAAATTTTGGGTGCAACAGGAAACAATCTTCAAAATGCTAATCTTAAAATTCCAATAGGAACATTTTCATGCGTAACTGGAGTTTCCGGAAGTGGAAAATCAACATTGGTTTTACAAACATTGTTTAATGCTCTTAATTTAACTTTGAATAAAAATAAGTCGAGAAAACTACCAAAGCCTTTTAAAAATTATAAAGGTACTGAGTTAATTGATAAGGTAATTGATATAGATCAATCTCCAATAGGAAGAACACCAAGATCAAATCCCGCGACTTATACAGGAGCTTTTGGTCCAATAAGGGATTGGTTTGCAAACCTTCCGGAATCTAAAACCAGAGGTTACAAACCAGGAAGATATTCATTCAATGTAAAAGGTGGAAGATGTGAAACCTGTGAAGGGGATGGTGTAATAACATATGAAATGCACTTTTTGCCTGATGTATATATACCCTGCGATGCATGCAAAGGATCTAGATATAATAGAGAAACTTTAGAAATCAAATTTAAAAATAAAAATATTGCTGACATTTTAGATATGACTGTAGACGAAGGATGTGTTTTTTTTGAAAATATTCCAGCAGTACACTCTAAACTTTTAACTTTAAAACATGTTGGTTTGGGTTATATAAAAATAGGACAACAAGCAACGACCTTATCTGGTGGTGAAGCTCAGAGAATAAAATTAGCTAAAGAACTTTCAAAAAGATCGACAGGAAGGACGCTTTATATTTTAGACGAACCTACTACAGGACTTCACTCTCATGATATTAAAAAATTATTAGAGATATTGCAGGCTTTTGTAAATACTGGAAATACTGTAGTTGTAATTGAACATAACTTAGATGTAATCAAAACTGCAGATTGGATTATTGATATGGGTCCAGAAGGTGGTTCTGAAGGTGGAAAAATTATTGCTGAAGGATCTCCCGAGAAAGTTGCAGAAATAGACAGTAGTTATACCGGCAAATTTCTTAAACATTTAATAAATAATAGAATGAAAAAGACTGCATAAAAAAGCTCTTTGTGTTATGATTTAATCATGTTTAACATATTACAGTCTTTATCTAAAACAGTGCATCTTTCACTAGGTCTTGCTGTTTTATTATTCATAGGATTATTTTTTGCTGGTGGCGACTGGGCTTTCGACAGAATGTTCTGGAGTTGGCTATTTAGATACTTTCATGTTGTAGCAGGAATAATGTGGATCGGTCTTCTCTGGTATGTAAACTTTGTTCAAATACCAAGCATGCCAAAAATTGCTGATGAACAAAAACCCGCAATTACTAAAGTAATAGCACCAGCTGTTCTTTTTTGGTTTAGATGGGCGGCCTTTGCAACAATTGTTACAGGATTAATTGTTGCTTATTTAAATGGCTATGTTCATCAAGCTTTAGCATTAGGTATAGGTAGTGGCGGAGGTAAAAATACTGCAATTGGTATTGGAATGTGGTTAGGTTTAATTATGGCCTTTAATGTTTGGTTTATTATTTGGCCAAATCAAAAAAAATTTCTTGGTATAGTTGAGTGCTCTCCAGAAGAAAAACCTATAGCTTTAAAAAAATCATTAATAGCATCTAGAATAAATACTTTATTTTCTTTACCAATGTTGCTGTCAATGGTGGTAGCTCAAAATCTCTATTAGTTTTCTTCCTTTTCTTTTGCTATAGATTTGTAGCTTACATTTAAATACTTTAATATAGGAACAGCTACAAAAATTGATGAATATGTTCCTATAATAACACCAATTATCATAGCTAAAGAAAAACCTCTTAAAATTTCCCCACCCAAAATAAAAATTGATATTAAAGCTAAAAGCGTGGTAACTGATGTTATTATTGTTCTTGATAAAGTTTCATTTATAGAAGTATTTCCAATTTCAGAAATTTTAAGACTTGAAAATTTTGAAAGGTTTTCTCGTACACGGTCATATATAACAACTGTATCATTCATAGAATAACCAACAATGGTTAGAACAGCAGCTACTATTGAAAGATTAACTTCTAAAGAAAGAAGCGAAAAAATTCCTATCGTAATTAAAACATCATGAAAAATTGCAATAATAGAACCAAGGCTAAATTGCCATTCAAATCTAACCCATATATAAAATAACATTGCTCCTAATGCTAATGATATAGCTAATAAGCCTGAATTTAAAAGTTCTGCACTGACTTTTGGACCAACTTCTTCAACTCTTCTAAAATTAATGTCTGAGCCAAGTTTTTTTCTAACATTTTCCTTAATTATTTTAATACTATTTTCTTTGGAAAAATCTTTCTTTTCAAATTTAATTAGATAATCACCTTTTTTTCCAAATTCCTTAACATTTAAATCTCCTAAGTTCATATCGGAGAAGGAAGAACGAACATCATTAATTTTTACAATATTTGAATCAATTCTCAACTCAATTAAAGTTCCTCCTTTAAAATCAATACCAAAATTTAAGCCTTTTAGAAAAATCAAAATCAAACTTACTAAAACAAAAATTAAAGAAAAAATATTGGCTACTTTAAATTTGGATATAAAATTGTATTTGTAAGTTTTTTTCATACTAAAATTTTATTTTCTCTATTTTTAAAAACTACTATTGAAGTCAAATGTCTAGAAATAAAATATGCAGAAAATAATGTGGTAATTAATCCTACTGATAAAGTAACAGCAAAACCTTTTACGGGGCCAGATCCAAATATAAATAAAATTATTGCTGCAATTAATGTGGTTATATTTGCATCTAAAATAGTAATAATGGAACGTTTAAATCCTAAATCAAACGCCTGTATATTATTAGAACCGCCTTTATAAATTTCTTCTTTAATTCTTTCAAATATTAAAACATTTGCATCAACTGCCATACCAACAGTTAAAATAATGCCGGCTATACCAGGAAGTGTTAAAGTTGCTTCTATTATTGTAAGAAAACCAAGAAGCATTAATAAGTTTGATATTAAAGCAAAATTAGCAATTACTCCGAAGAGTCTATACTTAAACAACATAAAGAATATAACCAAAATAAAACCTACGAATAGTGAAACGACTCCTGCTTCAATTGAATCTTGTCCCAGGTCGGGCCCTACTGTTCTTTCTTCAACGACAGATAAAGGTGCTGGTAATGCACCTGAACGTAACAACAAAGCTAAATCTGTAGCCCCTTGAAAAGTAAAGTTTCCAGAAATCGTTCCTTGTCCTCCAGTAATAGAATCTCTTATAACCGGAGCACTAATCGCTTTATTATCTAAAATAATGGCTATTCTTTTACCTATATTTTTACTTGTAGCTTGACCAAATCTTTGTGATCCTAATCTATTAAGAGTAAAAGCTACTATAGGTTCTTGATTAATATTATCAAATCTAGGCTTTGCATCTATTAAATTGTCTCCAGTTAGCAAAATTCTTTTACTAACCATTATTTTTTCCTGTGTATCTTCGAGAATAAAAGTTTCATTACCAAATTCACTTGAATCACTGGTAACCATCCTAAAAGTTAATTGAGCCGTTTTTCCTAATAATTCTTTTATTCTTTCTGGTTCTTTAACGCCAGGTAATTCAACTAAAATTCTATTACTGCCTCTTTTTAAAATTGAAGATTCTTTAGTTCCAGTTTCATCAATTCTTCTTCTAACAATTTCGATAGACTGTTCAACAGCCGTTGTATTTAAATTAATAATTCCATTTTTAGATAAACTAATAACAATTTTATTGTTGAGAAGTTCATAATCTAATTCGAACGATCTGTATTTATCAAGATAAGTGTTTATTTTGTTATCTTTTGTACTTGTAAAGACCTTTTCAAATTTTTTTGTATTGTTTTCAGAGATCTCAAAACTTATATCTTTCTCATTAATTTTAAAGTTTTCAAAATTAATTTTATTTTCAATAAGCTTTTTTTTTAGAGGTATTACTTTTGCTTGCAGATGCCTTTTTTGTAATGGAGAACTATCAACTTCAAGAAGTAAATATGAACCACCTTGTAGGTCCAAACCAAGATTAATTTTTTTTTTAAAAAAATAATCTTCTGATTGAATAAAATTTGATATGCAAAAAATGCTTACAGAAAGAAAGATTAAATAAATTAATAGAATTTTTATCTTTGAAAAATTTAACACAAAAAGACTATTTTTTTGTTTCTTTTTTTAAGTGACCTTGAATTGTATTTTTAATCACCTGAACTTTTACTCCATCTGAAATACTTAATTCAATCCTATCGTCTTCAAACACTCTGTCTACAGTGCCTATAATACCGCCCGATGTAATTACTTCGTCGCCTCTTTTTAGAGTTTGTGTCATAACCTTATGTTCTTTTACTCTTTTTTGCTGCGGTCTAATTAAAAAGAAGTAAAAAATTACGAAAATTAAAATTAATGGAATAAATTGTGCAAATCCTGAAGTGCTCATAATGTAGAAATAAATATATTAATAATTTTATTTAAACAACTAATTTTTGCATAAATAGTTAAATTTTCTCTAAATTGTTCATGTAAGGTCTTAGTACCTTGGGTATTACAATGCTTCCATCAGAGTTTTGATAATTTTCCATAATGGCAATCAAAGTTCTTCCAATAGCTAAACCTGAACCATTTAATGTGCCTAAAAAATCAGATTGTTTATCATTTTTGTATTTTGCTTTCATTCTTCTAGATTGAAATTGTCCGCAAGAAGAACAGCTTGATATCTCTCTGTATTTATTTTCTGAAGGTATCCATACTTCAAGATCTATAGTTTTTTCAGCACTAAAACCCATATCTCCAGTTGAAAGTATAACGCTTCTATAAGGAAGCTTTAATTCTTTTAATATATGCTCGGCACAAGATGTCATTCTTTTTAGTTCTTCATTGCATTTTTTTGGTTCAACAATGCTAACTAATTCAACTTTATAAAATTGGTGCTGCCTAAGCATTCCCTTAGTGTCTTTACCATAACTACCAGCTTCTTTTCTAAAGCAAGATGTTGATGCAACCAATCTTAATGGCAACTCTTCTTTCGTTAAGGACTTTTCTCTCACCATATTTGTTAAAATTACTTCAGCAGTAGGAATTAAAAATTTTCTTGTTTTTTCTTCATCTAATTTTATTTCAAATTGATCACTTTCAAATTTTGGTAACTGTCCAGTTCCAAACATTGTTTCCTCCAAAGCTAGAAGTGGTGGTGATATTTCTTGATAACCAAATTTTATTGTATGAGTATCTAGCATAAAATCAGATATAGCTCTTTCTAATCTAGCTAAATTTCCTTTTAAAAAAACAAATCTTGAGCCCGATGTTTTTGTCGCAGTATCAAAATCCATCAAATTCATTTTTTTTCCTATTTCGTAATGGGATTTAGGCTCAAATTTAAACTTAGGTACCTCACCTACTTTGGTTAATTCTTTATTTGATTTTTCATCCTTTCCTGTGGGAACGTCATCTAATGCTATGTTAGGTAAAAAATTTAAAATTTTGCTTATTTTTTTTTTTAATTCTTCTTGGTTTTCTTCTAACAATTTAATTTCTTTAGAAATTTCTTTTGATTTATTAAATTGAGTTTGATCTTTTTTTTTGGATATAGTTTTTCTTTCTTGTTCAAATTTTTCTTTTTTTTGTATTATCTCACGATTTTTTTTGTCTAATTCTAATAAATCATTAAGATCCACTTTAAGATTCCTATCATCAAGCTTCTTCTTATAAAGGTCTGGGTTTTCTCTGATAGATTTAATATTATGCATTATCTTTTTTTTCCGTTATTTTTACAGATAATATAGATAATTCATACAGTATCAATAAAGGTATTGCCAAACCAATTTGTGTTACGGGATCTGGGGGTGTTAATATTGCTGCAGCAGCAAAAATTATTACAATAAAATATCTTCTTCTATCTTTTAAATATTTAGAATCAATGGCTCCTACTCTGGCGAGCAAATTTAATAGTACTGGTAATTGAAAACTTAAACCAAAAGCAAAAATTAATCTCATAATTAAAGAAAGATATTCATTTACTTTCGCTTCAAGCTGGATTGGTAAAGTATTCAATTGACCTGAGGTTTCGAATGATAAAAAAAACTTAATAGCTAAAGGCATAACTAAATAATAAACAAGCATTCCGCCTAACAAAAATAATATTGGTGTTGCTATTAAGTAAGGAAGTAAAGCTTTTTTTTCGTTTTTGTACAATCCCGGGGCTACAAATTTCCATATTTGAGTTAAAATAATTGGGCTACCTAAAAAAATTGCCGCAAAAAAAGCAAGTTTTAAATAAGTAATAAATGTTTCATGAAGCGCCGTAAAAATCAATCTTCTGTCAACACCATCATTTTTTACAGCTTGGGCATATGGCTCAACTAAAAAATTATAAATAGTTTCAGCAAAAATATATCCGATTATAAAAATAATAAATACAAAAGCTAATGATTTAATTAATCTAGATCTTAACTCAACAAGATGACTAGTAAAAGAATTTTGATCTGTTTTTTTTTCAATCATCTATTTTTTTATCATTATTTTTTTTAGAATATTTTTCTTCAACTGACGATTCTGCCTCGATGGACTCGTTAACTTTTTGCTGAATATCTGAAAAATATCTTTTTGTTGAGCCAATCCAACTTCCGATTTTTTTTAAAACTATAGGAAAATCCTTTGGGCCTATAACTAATATTGCCACTAAAACAATAATTAGTAATTCAAACCATCCAATTTGTGGCATTGGTAATTATTTGTTTTGAGAATCTGTGTCTTCGTCTTTTTTATTGTCTAATGTTGATTGATCATTATCTTCTGAAGACATCCCTTTTTTGAAACTTTTAATTCCTTTTGCAACATCTCCCATTAAACTAGAAATTTTGCCTCTTCCAAAGAGTAAAACAACAAGAACAACTACTATCGCTATTTGCCAAAAACTTATACCCATGTGAACATCCTATACAATAATAACAATTAAATAAATATATTTATTCTTCTGTTTTTGATGATTGTTTTAACGCTTCGTCAACGTCAGAATAAATATTGTCCTTTTTTCCTTGAGATTGTTCCTTAAAAAATTTTCCTGTACCAAAAATTGAGGAATCCACAGATCCAGATTCAATTAACCCAGCAGACGATAGTTCATCTACGGTTGGTAAATCTGATAATTTTTTTATGTTAAAATGACTTAAAAAATTTTCAGTAGTAACATACTGTATGGGTTTGCCAGGAACATCTTTACGACCAGCTGGTCTAACCCAATCAAGTTCCAATAAAACTTCTAAAGTATTTGTGGCAAATGCAACACCTCTTATGTCCTCGATCTCAGATCTTGTGACTGGTTGATGATAAACAATAATTGAGAGTGTTTCTATTGTTGCTTTTGATAATTTTTTTTGTTGAGATTTTTGCAAAGACATAAGTTTAGATAAGTCAATCGCAGTTCTGAAAACCCATTTATTTGAAATACAAACAAGATTAATGCCTCTTTCGGAATATTCTTCCTGCAGATTCTCTAAAATTTTTTTTATATTTGTGGTTGTTCCAACTCTTTTTTCAATTGTTTCAATATCTATGGGTTCTTCAGCTGCGAAAATTATTGCTTCTATTTCTCTTTCTAACTTAGATTTTTTTTTAGGAAAGCTTATTATGTTATTATCTTTATTTTTTTTCATAAATTTTTTACTTATTTTTTAGTCTTAAAGGAATGTGAGCTGCCCTTCTAATAAAAATATCATCAAATAAATTATCCTGCATTATATTAATCAAACCATCTTTGGTTAATTCTAGACTAGCAGAAAAAATTGAGGCTAATCCACTTCTTTTAGATTTTATTGATTTATTAAAAGTGTTGGGAATTAATTCATTTATTTTTTTCCAATCATCAATGAGTTGTATATTTTCTTTAATTTGTTTTATACCTTCTTGAGTAGTCATAACTGGTAATTTTGGAATATTAATTTTTTGAAAAATAAATTGTGTTTTTACAGTAGAATATCCTTTTAACAACTCGTAAAGGGTAACTTTATAAACTGGATTCTTTATTGATCTAATGCCACCTTTTGTTCCTCTATAAAAAATATCCCTTCCAATTCTTTTTCTCTTTAATAATTCATCAGACAATAATCTAATAAGCTCAAGTTTTTTTAGTTGAAGTTTTAATTTTTCAGCAATCTCAGATGCTTTAAAACTATCCTCTTCGTCTTCTGGTAAAAGCAACTTAGATTTTAAGTATGTTAACCATGTGGCCATTAATAAATATTCAAAAGCTATATCTAAATTTTTGTCTTTAAAATTTTTAATAAATTCTGAAAATTCATCAGCTAGCTTGGTTATAGAGATTTTTGTTAAATCAACTTTTTGTGCCTTTGCTAATTCAAGCAAAGTGTCAAGTGGTCCTGAATAGTTTGGAATATCGATAGATATTGAATTATTTAATTGTGATTCCATTTAACAATCTTATCTCAAAAATTGATAAAATTGGTGTGTTTTCTTTTGAGTAAATTTGTCTATTCCTTCTAAATTTTTTAGTAACCTTCTAGACTCTTGTATTTTTCCGTTACAATACAAGACTAAATTGCATCCTGAATTAAGTGCCTCTTTGGCATTTAATACTAAATCTTTGCTTAAAGCCTTCATTGAAATATCATCAGAAATTATTAGTCCTTTAAAATTTAGTTTTTTTCTTATTATTTGTTTTATTATTTTTTTTGAATGTGTTGCTGGAAAATTTGCGTCAATTTTTTTATATAACACATGTGCTGTCATCAAAAAATGGCAATTTAAATTTCTAAATAGTAAAAAATCTGTTGAATAAAGATGCTTTAATTCTTTTCGAACTACAGGTAATTTTTTATGACTATCTGAGTTTGCGCAGCCATGTCCTGGTGCATGTTTAGCAACTGCAGCAATTTTTTTTTCTTTTAAAAATGAAATACAAAGTTTTCCCAATGATTTTATTGTATTTATATTTGCAGAATAACTTCTTTCTTTTATAATTTGATGAGTAGAATTTTGTAACAAGTCCATAACGGGAATCGTATTAACATTAATTCCAGACTCATTTAATATGTTGCAAATAGTTTCTAAATAATACCTGTAAAATAATAATCCTTTTTTTTTATTAATTTCATAAAGATTTCCAAAAAAATATTGTGAAAACTCCCTGGTATTAAATAAATTAGAAAGTCTTGAAACCTTTCCTCCTTCCTCGTCTATTAAGATTGGATAGAATCTATCGTTAAAACATTTTCTTATTTGTTTTGTAAGTTTTTTTGTTTGTTGAAAAGAAAAAATATTTCTTTTAAATAAAATAACACCCCAAGGCTTTTCTTTTTTAAGTAATTGAACTTCTTGCTTTGTCAACTTATAGCCCGCTATACTTATTATTGCTGGTTTTCTATTTATTACCATTTAATAATTTCCAGAAATACCTTTTTTTGGTTTTTTTTTCTTCTGAATTTTCATAATTATAATCAATAACATTATTTGTATCGTTTTCTAAAAATGGCAAATTTGATATTTTTTTATAAACATTATCAGGATAATCAGATCTATTTTTTAAAATTTTATTTTTATTACCTGTCGAAAAATAAACAATAAAAACAAAAAGTAAAAAAAATAATATAAGCAAGAAATTTGTTACTTTTAATACTCCTTTTGGCATTACATTTTTTTAGGTAATGAAACTCCCAAAATATGCATTCCATTTCCTAATACTATAGAAATTAATTGAAAAATTTTAAAGGACAAAGGGTTATTGATTTTTCCGTCTTTTATAAATCTGAAACTAGAATCTTCGTTTCCTTTGCTCCAGTAAGAATGAAACAAAGTAGAAACTTCGTAAAGATAAAAAGCAATTCTGTGTGGCTCAAATTTTTTTGAAGCTAAATCAACAATTTTAGGCCACTCTATAATCTTTCTTAAAAGTTTATATTCAAAAGAATTAATTTTAAAATTTTTTAAATTTAAATTTATTTTTTTATTTGGGCTAGCTTTTAGCGATCTAAACAAAGAATTAATCCTTGCGTTACAATATTGAACATAAAAAACTGGATTCTCTTTATTTTTTTCTAAAACTTTATTGAAATCAAATTCTAACTCCATATCGCTGCTTCTATTTAGCATCATAAATCTAATTGCATCTTTTTCCACTTCTTTTAACAAATTGCTAAGTGCAATAAAGTCTCCGGACCGTTTTGACATCTTAAATGGTTCTCCATCTTTTAAAAATTTGACAAGTTGAGAAACTTTACAGATTAATTTTACTTTATTATTTGATAAAGCTCTAACTGCTGCAGATATTCTTTTTATATAACCAATGTGATCAGCTCCAAGAATATTAACCAGGTAATCGTATTTTTTTGACACTTTTGTTGAATGATAACCAACGTCATTTGCAAAATATGTCCATGAACCATCGTCTTTTTGCAACGCTCTATCTGAATCATCGCCAAACAAAGAAGATTTAAAAATTAATCTTTTAGTCCTTTTCCAATTAGAAGCATCTTCACCTTTTGGGGGTTCCAGAAAACCGTCTACGACATAACCATTTTTTTTTAATTTATCAATGCTTTTAGAAACTAATTTGTTTTCAACCAATTTTGTTTCGGAAAAAAAGTGATCGTGCTTAACTCCTAAAGATTTAAGATCAGATTTTATTGAATCAAGAGAATATTTCAAAGATTCTTTTTTAAGAGTTTTATAGTTTTTTTCTAAACTATTTAAATTAATATTTTTATTATTTTTTAGGATTTTTTGAGCAATATCTTTAATATATTCACCCACGTAAAGGTTTTCTTTGTTTTCTGGAAACTTTTCCTTATATTTTATTTCTCTTAATCTAAGAAAAATAGATCTTGTAAAATTATCGACCTGACTTCCATAATCATTAATATAAAATTCTTTCGTAACTTTGTTTCCGCTGAACTTTAATAAATTGGATAAAACATCACCGAATACAGCTCCCCTACAATGACCTACGTGCATTGGTCCTGTTGGATTAGCAGAAACAAACTCTATATTGTACTTTTTTCTTTGATTGGTTGACCCAAAATTTCTTTTATTTTTATAGATAGAATTAATAATTTTTATCCAAGCTTTGTTGTTTAATTTAAAATTCAAAAAACCGGGGCCAGCGATATCAATATCAGTAAAGTCTTTTAATTCTTTAAGGAAAATTTTTTTTAATTTTTCAGCGGTATTTCTTGGATTCTCTCTTGTTAATTTTGCTACAATCATAGCAACATTAGATGATAAATCGAAATCAAATTTTTCCGGGGGATTCTCAACTACAACTTGTTTTAAATCATCAGCAGATTTAAGATTAAAATCTTTTTTATGTTTAATTATTTTTTTTTTTATTTCTTCTAAATAAATATTAAATAAATTCATTTTATTAAATTATATAAATTTGTTGCATATCTATCTGTCATTCCTGCAATAAAATCACAAACTGACCTTTCTTTTGAAAAGTTACGCAAAGAACTTCTTTTAATAAACTTAGTAGGATTTTTTTTTATTTTTAAAAATAAAGCTTTAACTATATTTTGGCCTTGCTTAGTTTTTTTTAAAACACTTTTATGATTATACATTCGTGTTTTTAAAAAAGATTTTATAGATAAATCAAAATTAATCATTTTTTCTGAAAAATTAACCAAATGAATTTTTGTTTTATAGACATCATTAATATTTTTAAGCTTTGCATATTTAAGGTTTTTTGTTGTATTGATAATAATATCTTTTACCATTTCGTTGATTATATCTCTAACAATTTGTCTTAGTACCAGTTCCTTATCTTTAGTTTTAAGTTTCTTTTTGTGTCTGTAAATTATATCAGAAATCACAGGTATTTTATCCAGATCCTCTATTTGAAATAACAAAGCTTTTAAACCATCTTCAAGATCATGACTATTATAAGCAATATCATCAGAGATAGCTGATATTTGTGATTCTACTGACGGACTTCTTTTAAAATTTATTTTTTTTTTAAAAATATTTTTGCCTAAAATAAGATCGTATTTTGATTTATCAAAAACAGGACCGTTGTGTTTTACTAAACCATCTAATGTTTCGATAGATAAATTTAGACCTGAAAAGTTATAATACTTATTTTCTAATAAAGTTAAAATTCTTAGAGTTTGAATATTATGATCAAATCCTCCAAAATCATCCATGCATTCATTTAAGGCTTCTTCTCCCGCGTGTCCAAATGGTGGATGTCCTAAATCGTGTGCCAAACTAAGTGTCTCACAAAGATCCTCATTTAATTTAAAAATTTTTCCAAGTGTTCTAGCGATTTGTGAAACTTCAAGAGAATGTGTTATTCTTGTTCTGTAATGATCCCCTGTTGTATTAACAAAAACTTGGGTTTTATGTTTCAATCTTCTAAAAGCCGTAGAATGTATTACTCTATCTCTGTCCCTTTGATAAGGTGATCTAAGTAAACTGGATTTCTCACTATAAATCCTACCAATGGATTTGATTGGTGTGGCAAATTTAGAATATTCACTTTTTTGCATAAGATGTGATAAAAATGTATAATACATTATTTATTAAATATGACTAACAAAATTGAATTTACAGAATCAGCTAGGGATGAAATTAAAAGAATTCTTATGGAAAAGAGTTCAAAAATGTATTTTAGAATTTCAGTTCAAGGGGGCGGATGTTCAGGTTTTAAATACAAATTCTCTTTTGACGATAAAATTACTGGTGATGATAGTTTTTTTGATAAAGCAGTTATTGACAAAAGTTCTTTAAAAATTATTGATGGTTCAATTGTTGATTTCAAAAAAGAATTAATTGGAAACTCATTCGTAATAAATAATCCACAAGCAAGCTCTTCTTGCGGTTGTGGACTTTCTTTTTCTGTTTAAATGAAGATCGTTTCTTGGAATGTAAATTCCGTAAGGGCAAGAATTCAAAATATTCTTAATTACATCAAACAATCTTCTCCCGATATATTAATGCTTCAAGAAATAAAAACAGAAAATAAAAATTTTCCAGTTAGTGATTTTAAAAATATTGGATACGAATCCCATATATTTGGTCAAAAAAGTTATAATGGGGTAGCTTTTTTATCTAAGATAAAATTTAACAAAATTTCTACGGGATTCATTAATGATAAGTTAAATCAATCGAGAATAATTGCGGGTGACATAAAAAACAAATCAGATCTAATTAAATTGATTAATATTTATGTACCAAACGGCAATCCTATTGATACCGAAAAATATGATTATAAAAAAATTTGGCTTAAGTTGTTTGTGCTTGAAGTAAAAAAAACATTGTTAAAAAACAAAAACATTATTATTGCTGGTGATTTTAACATTCTTCCTGAAGAGATAGATAGTCATGACCACACAAAATATGAAAATGATGCTTTATTTAAGTTAGAGATCAGAAAAAAATTTCGTGAATTAGTTAATTTAGGTTTTGTCGATGTATATCGACATTTAAATAAAGATAAACAAGAATATACTTTTTGGGATTATACAGCTGGGTCTTGGCAAAAAAATAATGGTTTACGAATTGACCATTTTTTAGTTTCTAACAATATTTTAAATAATGTAAAAAATATAATTATTAACAAAAAACCAAGGTCAAAAATAAAGCCTTCAGATCATACGCCAATAGAGTTAGAAATTAGTTAAGTCTGCCATAAACATCTTTGTATCTTACTATGTCTGTTTCTTTTAAAATTGGGCCCGTTTGTGCTTCCATGATTTTAACAGGTTTTTTATATAAATTTTCTATTCTATGAATTGTTCCTACAGGAATGAAAATAGAATCATTTTCTTTTTTAAAAAACTTTTTCTTATTAACTGTAATTCTGGGTTTACCTTGAGTAACCATCCAATGTTCAGATCTATAATGATGTTTTTGTAAACTAATAGAAGATTTTGAATTAACAACCAATTCTTTTACTAAGAAATTTTTTCCCTCAAATAAATTAACATAACGACCCCATGGTCTATAATAAACATTCTTTTTGTTAAAATATTTAGACTTATTTTTATAGTAAATTTTTAAAATTTCACGCCAGTTACCAAGGTCAGTCCAAGAAATGGTTAATTTTATACCATTAATATTTTTTGTTTTTTCTAAAATTGCATAATCAAAGGATTTAGCCTTTGCAGCAAGAAACCATGATTTGTTTAATCGATATATATTCTGTTTAAATTTTCCTTTTAAAACAGATTTAAGACAATTTTTATATATTGCAGGTTGATACTTTTTAAAATTATTAATTATTGAATCTTTTCTTGCTAAAAACATTCCCGAATTCCAATAACCTTTATTTTTAATAATTTTTTTGGCTTTTGTTTCCGATGGTTTCTCAATAAATTTACTTACTTTATTTATATTTGTTCCGATACTTTTGGTTAAAAAATATCCATATTCCTTTGATGGTGAGGTTGGTTTTATCCCAAAAACAAATATGTTTTGGTTATTTAAATATCTTTTATTTTTTTCAATAGCTTTCTTAAGTTGCTTATCATTATCAATTAAATGATCGGAAGGGAAAAACATTATCGGTTGTTTACTTGGTATATTTTTAATCAATGTGGCAGTTAGTATTGCTGGAGCTGTATTCCTTTTGGCAGGTTCAAGTACAATACTATACTTTTTAATTTTGAGCTTTTTGAGAAATTTTTTTACCTGTTTTAAATACTTTGAGTTAGTGCTTATAATTGGATAGTCAAATATTTTTCCTTTTATTCTTTCCAATGTCTTTTCAAACAAGTTCCAACCACCAAAATTAATAAATTGTTTTGCTTGGTTATTTTTTGACTTGGGCCAAAGTCTAGTTCCTTCACCACCACATAAAATGACGGGTCTAATTTTCATTTAAATATCAGCGTAACACTTAACTTCTTTTTTTCCACCAGGATGTGTGGAAGCGCCTAAATAAGCAGGCCCAACAGTTTGAGCATATTTCCAAAGAGTTCCGTTTCCAAAATTAATTTTTTTTGGTTTCCATTTTTTTCTTCTTTTAAGCAATTCTTTCTTTGATAGATCAACATTAATTGTTCCTTTTTTTGCGTCTATATGAATTACATCTCCATTTTTTAATAAAGCTATAGGACCTCCTACTGATGCTTCTGGACCAACATGTCCAATACAAAATCCTCTTGTTGCCCCTGAAAATCTTCCGTCAGTGATCAATGCAACTTTCTCACCTTTGCCTTGTCCATAAATAGCACCTGTGGTTTGTAACATTTCTCTCATCCCTGGGCCACCTTTTGGACCCTCGTATCTTATAACTATAATATCTCCGTCTTTATATTTTCTTTTTAGTACAGCCTTATATGCTGCTTCTTCAGTATCAAAACATCTTGCTCTTCCAGTAAATTGAAGTTTTTTTAATCCAGCAACTTTTACAATAGCGCCTTCAGGAGAAAGATTTCCTTTTAGTCCAACAACTCCACCATCATTTGATAAAGGATTATTATATTTTCTCATAACTTTTTGTTTAGAGTCAAATTTAACTTTTTTTAAATTTTCTTTTATAGTTTTACCAGTAACGGTTAAACAATTTCCGTGTATAAAACCTCCATCCAACAAAGTTTTTAACAACATTGGAACTCCACCTGCTTTCCACATGTCTTTAGCAACATATCTTCCGCCTGGTTTTAAATCTGCTAAGTAAGGTGTTCTCTTAAAAATTTTAGCTACATCCATTAGATCAAACTTAATTCCTATTTCATTTGCAAGTGCTGGTAAGTGGAGAGCTGCATTAGTAGATCCTCCGGTAGCTGCCACAATAGTTGCTGCATTTTCTAATGATTTTTTTGTAACTATATCTCTTGGTCTAATATTTTTTTTCAATAAATTCATTACTGCTTTACCGCTTTGCAAAGCATATTTGTCTCTTTGTTCATATGGTGCTGGAGTTCCTGCAGAATAAGGAAGTGCTAATCCAATTGCTTCAGATACACACGCCATAGTATTTGCGGTAAATTGACCGCCACATGCACCAGCACTAGGACAAGCTTTTAGTTCTAACTTTCTTAAAGCATGTTCAGTCATTTTACCTGAAGAATGTTTTCCTACCCCTTCAAAAACATCTAAAACTGTCACATCTTTACCGTTAAATCTACCTGGAAGAATTGAACCACCATAAATAAATACGCTAGGAACATTTAGTCTAACCATAGCCATCATTAAGCCCGGTAAAGATTTATCACAGCCAGCTACACCGACTAATGCATCATAACAGTGTCCTCTAACGGTTAATTCTGTTGAGTCAGCAATCACATCTCGTGAGACTAATGACGATTTCATTCCTTCATGTCCCATTGCTATACCATCTGTTACTGTAATTGTGCAAAATTCTCTTGGGGTTCCCCCTGAAGATTTAACTCCTTTTTTAACTGACTGAGCTTGTCTCATAAGAGCAATGTTGCATGGGGCAGCTTCATTCCATGTTGAAACTACTCCTACAAACGGTTTAGCGACATCTTTTTCTGTTAAGTTCATTGCATAATAGAATGATCTTTGTGGAGCTTTATCTGGGCCCAATGATGTATGTCTACTTGGTAATTTTTTTTTGTTAAAAGTTTTCATTTAAGGCTTTTAATAGTTAAATTAATTTTGTCTATATCGCTTTTAAGCTCATTATAGGTACTTTTTTCTTGTTCGACAATATGCTTTGGCGCTCTTTCTACAAAGCTTCTATTATCCAATTTTTTACTTATACTTTCTATTTCTTTAGATAGTTTATTGTATTTCTTGGTTAGATTATCTTTTATAATATTAAGATCAACACTCTTATCAAAATAAATCTTAAATATCTCTCCAGAAATAACTAGAGTGGCTGACTCATTTATTGAGTCTTGGGTAAAAATTGAGTTAATTCTTCCAAGTTTTTGTAACATAATTTTGTTATTTAAGAAGAGATTCTGTTTTTTTTTAGTAACATTTTGTACTGAAATATCAATAAAAGACCCTGGACTTACACTTAATTCATTCTTAAACGCTCTAATTCGAGAAATAACATTTATTACCTGATTTACATCTGTTATTTCTTTGTTTTTTTCAGTTTTTTTATTTTTAATCCAATTAGCATACATTAAATACTTTTCTTTTTTATTTCCTAGCTTATTTTTTAACCATAATTCTTCAGTAATAAAAGGAATGAATGGGTGCAAAAGAATTAATATCTCTTTGAAAATAAAGCCCGAAGTAGCTTTTACTTCTTTAATATGTTTTTTGTTGTTGGAAAATAATATTGTTTTAGCCAGCTCTAAATACCAATCACAATAACTATTCCAAACAAACTTATAAATAACCCTTGTGGCTTCGTCGAATCTGTAATCTTTGATGTGATTTTCTGCCAAATTTTTGGTATTTATTAGTTCTGAATATATCCATTTATTAATATTTAAAGAGAGTTTCTTTGGATTAATTTGGTTGTTAAATTTACATTTATTTACTCTTAAAAAATTATTAGCATTCCATATTTTTGTGAGAAAATTCCTATAGCCTTTAACTCGTTGTTCAGATAGTTTTACGTCCCTGCCTGGTGAGGCCATAGATAATAAAGTAAATCTTAAAGCGTCAGCGCTATAAGTTTCTATCAATTCTAGAGGGTCAATAACATTGCCTTTAGATTTTGACATTTTTTGCCCCTTTTCATCTCTTACAAGTGCATGTACATAAATTTCCTTAAACGGTTCTTTTTTTAAAAATTCCATTCCCAACATCATCATTCTTGCAACCCAAAAAAATATAATATCAAAACCTGTTACTAAAACAGATGTGGGATAAAATCTTTTTAAATTATAATTTGAAGTTGGCCATCCTAATGTAGCAAACGGCCAAAGACCAGATGAAAACCATGTATCTAAAACATCTGGGTCTCTAATGATTTTAACTTTTTTTTTATAAAATCTTTTTGCATCTGATTGAGCCTTTTTTTCACTTTCAGCTACAAAGATTTTTTTATCAGGACCATACCAAGCTGGAATTTGGTGTCCCCACCACAGCTGTCTTGAAATGCACCAAGGCTCAATATTATTCATCCATTGAAAATAAGTCTTTGACCAATTTTCAGGAAAAAAAGTTGTTGTTTTGTTTTTTACAATTTTTTTTGCATTAACTGATAATTTTTTTGCATCTACAAACCATTGCTCCGTTAGGTATGGCTCTATAATAGAGTTTGATCTGTCACCATAAGGAACTTTGTTTTTAATATTTTCTTCTTTTATAAGAATTTCTAACTCTAATAATTTTTCTATAATTTTTTTTCTTGCTTCAAATCTATCCATACCCACAAAATCTTTTGGGGCATTTTTATTTATTTTTCCGTCTTCAGTAAAAATATTTATTTTCTCTAAATTATGTCTTTCCCCAATATTGAAGTCGTTAAAGTCATGAGCAGGAGTAATTTTAACTGCTCCCGATCCTTGTTCGGGATCTGCATATTCGTCTTGAAAAATTTTTAATTTTCTTCCAACGATTGGTAATATAGCAAACTTACCTACAAGATTAATATATCTCTCGTCTTTGGGATTTACTGCAACACCTGTATCACCAAGCATAGTTTCTGGTCTTGTTGTAGCTATTGTAATATGGTCGGATGAATTCTCTATTTTATATTTTATATAATAAAGTTTTGAATTTACTTCTTTTTGGTCAACTTCAAGATCAGAAATTGCTGTCTTTAATACCACGTCCCAATTGACAAGTTTTTTTGATTTATAAATTAATTTTTTTTTATATAAATCTACAAATACTTTAATTACAGATTTTGATAAATTTTTATCCATTGTAAAAGCATTTCTAGACCAATCGCATGAACAACCTAATTTTTTAAGTTGATTTATAATTTTTCCTCCATAGTTCTCTTTCCATTCCCAAACTTTTTTAATAAATTTTTCTCTTCCAATTATGTTTTTATCTATATTTTTCTCTTTAAGATTTTTTTCAACTAAAGCTTGGGTGGCTATACCGGCATGGTCTGTTCCTGGTTGCCATAAAGTTTCAAAATTATTCATTCTATGGAATCTAACCAAAACATCTTGTAATGAATTATTTAAAGCATGTCCCATATGAAGACTTCCCGTTACGTTTGGTGGAGGAATTACTATGGAAAAGGTTTTTTTATTTTTCCTAGGTTTGAAGAGCTTATTTTTCTCCCAATAGGAATAGATCTTATTTTCGACTTCTTTATGATTATATTTACCTAGGCTCATACTTATAAATATTAATAATATTTACAAACTTCTAGCTTTATTTTTATATATAAACCTATATTAATCTAGATGTGGCCACGTGGCGGAATGGTTACGCAGAGGATTGCAAATCCTTTTATCCCAGTTCGATTCTGGGCGTGGCCTCCAAAAGAACAAAGCATAAATGATCGATAAAACAATTTTCAAAATGGCATCAAATACTGAAAATTTTGGTTTTCTTGATAATTATACTCATGCTTCAAGCTTAAAAAATCCAACATGTGGCGATAACATTAAAATTTATTTATTAATTAAAAATGACAAGATAGTAAAATTTAAATATGAGGGAAATAATTGTATATACTGCCAGGCTTCTGCCAGTCTGTTGTCCAAAATTACAAAAAATAAACCTATAAAAAAAATTAAGGATTTTATTAAAAAAGCAGAAAATTTTTTTAATGATAAAAATGCTCTTACTGACGATTATTGGAATATTTTTAAAAAAATAATGAACAAAAAGAATGTTGTAAGAAAGGATTGTTTGTTACTTCCTTTAAAAACTTTACTAAAAGCACTAAATAATTAGTTGTTTTATATTTTTAAAAATGTATGTTGTTTTTTATTCCTCGGTAGCTCAGTTGGTAGAGCAGTTGACTGTTAATCAATTGGTCGCAGGTTCGAGTCCTGCCCGAGGAGCCAATTAACCAGTCTCTTTAAGATTTACAGCGTTTCTTAGAATTTGTAATACTTTTGTTTTTTCTGACTCTGAAAGTTTTGAAAAAGTTTTAACTAAAAAAGAATAATTTAGATCTGAATCTGATGATGAATTTTCTGCTTCTGATTCTCCTTTATAACCTGAAAAATCTTCATAAAAATACGTAATAGGAACTTTAAGAAAATTTGCAAGCTGCATTAATCTACTAGAACTAACACCGTTAGTTCCTTTTTCATATTTTTGTATTTGTTGGAAAGTTACGTTGATAGCGTTTGCTACTTTTGTTTGAGTTAAACCAAGAGACAATCTTCTCATTCTTAATCTTTTACCCAGATGAGTGTTAAAACTGTCTTCCATAGTCCCCCTAGTTTCCTCTTGAAAAAAACTAAATTGAACATGAAAAAACCATTTTAGGCAACAGTTAAAATAATTTTTTTTTGGGTCAAATCGGCCTTAAATTAACTAAGAAAATGGTTGACTCAGTAGAGATTTCTTAGGGTTAATTTAAATAGTTTATTAAAATATATGTTTTTTTAACCTATATTCCCAACGTCCCATTTTTTCATAAGACATCTTTAACCATACTAATGTGTCTGTGTCATACCAGACGTGCAAATTTATTTTCTTTTTTTTTAAGGGTTTATTGTCATCGGATAAAAAATGTAAATGCAAAGAGTTATACACTTTTTGATTTAATTTAATTTTTTTCTTTCCTAAAAATTTTACTTTTTGTGGCATTACTCTCCCTGATATTGCGCTAATTTGCTTATTTTTTTAATGATTTCGTGATTCCACCAACTACCAATTATTAAAGATGGGTCTGTTTTTCCCTTGAATGAAGAGCCATCTATTTCAAATGTCTTTTCATTATTATTAAATTTTAAATTTACATATTTTTTCTTGTCATTTTGGGTAGTTTTGGACCTAAATTTTATCAATTGACCATTTTTATAGATTTCTTCAGTATTAGTTTGATACTTCATTATATTTAGACCGAGTTTACTAATTTCAAACTGACCTGATGTATTAACATGAAGTAAATCACCTTTTTTACTGAAGTTAAATATATGGGATCCTATTAAATTATCATTAAAAAAAAGCTCATATTCTAAATATTTAAGATTTTTATAATGATTAACGTGACTTGAGACAAAACTATAAGAAAATAGATAAAAACATAGAACTGTTATTATTAAAAATTTTTTCATTAAGTTCTTTTAAAAAAATTTTAAAGAATTTGGCTCAAGAAAAGTTTTGTTCTTTCGTTTTTAGGATTAGCAAAAAATTCTTTGGTTTTAGCTCTTTCAACAATCATACCCTCATCCATGAAAACTACTTCATCTGCAACTTCTTTTGCAAATCCCATTTCATGAGTAACAACAATCATGGTCATTCCACCTTTTGCTAAATTTACCATTGCATCTAAAACTTCTTTGATCATTTCAGGATCTAAAGCTGAGGTAGGTTCGTCAAAAAGCATAATTTTTGGCTCCATACATAAAGCTCTAGCAAGAGCTGCTCTTTGTTGTTGTCCACCGGACAATTGGCCAGGAAATTTTAAAGCTTGGTCGGAAATTTGAACTTGTTCTAGTTGTTTCATCGCCAATTCTTCTGCTTGTTTCTTTGGAGTTTTCTTTACCCAGATAGGAGCTAGAGTGCAGTTATCCAAAATTGACAAATGTGGAAATAAATTAAATTGTTGAAAAACCATACCAACTTCTGCTCTTATTTTTTCAATATCTTTAGTTTTTTCAGATAATTCATTTCCGTCTACAACTATTTTTCCTTTTTGATGTTCTTCAAGTCTGTTTATACATCTTATTAAAGTGGATTTTCCTGAGCCAGAAGGTCCACATACAACGATTTTTTGTTTTTCCTGAACATCAAGATTTATATCTTTTAAAACCTGAAAGTCCCCAAACCATTTGTTAACTTCTTTCATTTCTATAATTGTCGACATAAAAAATTCCTTATCTATCTGTTTTGTATTTTCTTTCTAAACTAATACTATATCTGCTCATAGCGTAACATATTATCCAGAAAACAAAACCCGCAAAAACATAACCTTCAGCAGCAAATCCAAGCCATTTAGGATTTGTTTTCGCCATATCAATCATTCCTATTAATTCAAGAAGTCCTACAACTAAAATTAAAGGTGTATCTTTTACTAAAGCCAAAAAGGTATTTGCAATACCTGGGATTACAAGTTTTAAAGCTTGAGGCATTATAATCAAAAGATGCATCCTCCAGTATCCCATCCCTAAAGATTTTCCAGCATCATACTGTCCCCTTGGTAAAGCTTGAAGTCCTCCACGCACTACCTCAGCCATATATGCGGACTCAAAAAGTGTGATTGCTATAATAACTCTTACAAGTTTATCCATGTAAGTGTCCTCAGGTAAAAACATTGGAAACATTACTGATGCCATAAATAAAACTGTAATTAATGGAACTCCTCTCCAGAATTCTATAAAACCAATTGATGCATATTTTATTACCGGATATGAAGATCTTCTTCCTAGAGCTAAAAATAAACCAACAGGAAAACAAAAAGTTAAGGCAAATATTGAAATTATAAAAGTAAGAGCTAAGCCGCCCCACGCATTTGTTTCAACCCATTCAAGACCAAAATTGCCTCCTGAAATTAGAGAGATCATTATAAACGGATAAACAAAAATTAAAAAAATTAGCACATAATTTTTGATTTTTGCTGAAACAAAAAAGGCTAGTCCTACAATTAATATTAAACCTATAAATGCAGCATTAATTCTCCAAATTTCATTAATTGGATACAGTCCGTACATCAGTCTTTCAAACCACACGTTTATGAATACCCAACAAGCACCATCACCAGTGCAATCTTCTTTTTTTGAGCCTATAAAAGTTGCATCAAAAAAAAGCCAATCTAGTATCGGCGGTATAGACTTAATTAAAAGAAAAATTGCAAATATTGATAAAATAGCATTAAACCAATTTGAATTAATATTTTTATTTAAAATATCTAGAATCTTGATTCCGCTAAATTCTATTCTAATCAGATGTAAGCCATAAAAACATAAAACTAAAGGTATAAAAAAACTGATCCAAATTGGAAAAAATTCAAAAATGTTAAAAGTTACATCTGCAATACCTAAAATAAAAAATGCGGCTCCTAGAGAAACATAGACATGCAAACTTTCTCTATTTGGTTTCAAAAGTGATAAATTTTTAATCATTTTTCTTTAATTGCTATTTTTTTGTTATACCAATTCATGAAGATCGAGATTGCTATGCTTAGTGATAAATACGTAAGCATTGTTATTGAGACTATTTCTATAGCCCTACCCGTTTGCATCATTGCTGTACCAGCAAAAACTAATACAAGATCGGGATAAGCAATTGCGGCAGCCAATGAAGAATTTTTAGTTAAATTAAGATATTGGTTTGTTGTTGGAGGAATTATGATCCTTAATGCTTGGGGCATAATAACCAATTTTAACACCTGGCCTGGTGTTAGACCTATAGATGCTGCAGCTTCTTTTTGACCTTTGCCAACACCCATTATTCCAGCTCTAACACATTCTGCTATAAAAGTTGCTGTGTACAATGATAATGCCAGTGCTAAAGCCATTAATTCTGGGATAATATTAATACCGCCTTTAAAATTAAAGATTGTCTCTGACTGCTGTACAAGTAAAGGAGTCTCTAATTCGACGCTCACTCCACCTAAAAGGCTTGCTACAAGAGGCAAAATTACTAATAAAGCTATTGAAATAAAAAATACAGGTATTCTTTGTCCTGTCGCTTCTTGTTTTCTTTTTCCATAAATATAAATAAAAACTATCGATACAATAGCTGCAACGAAAGAATAAAACACAACAGGAAAATTGGTCCAAACAAATTTTGGAATAAAAAAACCTTTAATAGTTAAAAAAGATACATCAAAAAAAGTGATTGCCTCATTAGGTAAAGGTAAAGCTCTTAAAGCAGCAAAATACCAAAAAAATATTTGCAAAAGCAAAGGTATATTTCTGAAAATTTCCACATAGATTTCAGCCAACTTTGCTATTAAATAATTTGAAGATAATCTAGAAATTCCAACAATAACACCTAATACAGTAGCAAAAAATATACCTACAGCTGAGACTAAAAGAGTGTTTAAAAGACCAACTAAATAAGCTTTAGCGTAAGAATGAGAGCCATCGTAATCAATTAATGAAAACTGTATATCAAATGAAGATTCTTGACTTAAAAAACCAAATCCAAAATCAATTCCTCTGGTATCCATATTGGTTTGAGCATTGAATGTAAAAAATCCAATTATAAAAATTATCGCAAAAAGTGTAACAGCTTGAGGTAGAAAATTGCTAAGTTTTGGGTTATTATCCAAAAAATTACCAAGACCTAAATTAAAATTTTTAATTTTCATTTGTATTCACAATAAAAAAAAGGGCCAGAAAAATCTAGCCCTTTCTTTTTAAATAAAAGTTATCCGCAATTATCTAGCTGGCGGAACGTAAAGAATACCACCTTTTGTCCAAAGTTGATTTGGACCTCTGTCAGGTAATATACCAGTGTCAGCTATATTACGTTTATAGCTTTCACCATAGTTACCGACTTGTTTGATGATTCTTAAGCTCCAGTCATTGTCTAGACCAAACGCTGCACCAAGTTCACCTTCAGCTCCAACCAATCTTTTGATTGCTGGATTTTCTGAAGATTTCATGCTGTCAGCATTAGCTGAAGTAATTCCATACTCCTCTGCTTCGATCATAACGTTTAATGACCATCTAACAATATCTTCCCAAACTGAATCCCCTTGTCTTACAACAGGACCTAGTGGTTCTTTTGATATTGTTTCAGGTAATACTATGTGATCGTCTGGTTTGCTCAACTTAGTTCTTTGAGCAGCTAAACCAGATTTGTCAGTTGTGTATGTATCACATCTTCCTGCATCATATGCAGCAACAACTTCATCTGCTTTTTCAAAAGCAACAGGCTCATATTTAATTCCTTTAGAATTAAAAAAGTCTCTCATGTTAAGCTCTGTTGTTGTACCAATGTTAGTACAAGCAGAGATACCGCTTTTAAATTGACTTGTAGATGTTATGCCAGAACCTTTTCTGACCATAAAACCTTGACCATCATAAAAGTTTACACCAACAAAAGTTAAACCAATGTCAGCATCTCGTGATAGTGTCCAAGTAGTATTTCTTGATAAGACATCAATCTCACCAGAAGTTAATGCAGTAAATCTTTCTTTAGCACTTAAAGGATAGAATTTAACTTTTCCTGAATCTCCAAGTGTAGCAGCCGCAACTGCTCTACATACATCAACGTCAACACCAGACCAATTTCCTGACGCATCAGCATTAGAAAATCCTGGTAGACCTTGTGAAACTCCACATCTTACGTAACCCATCTTCTGAGTTTTTTTAAGAGTTTTTGATTTTTTTGCAGCCATTGCACCAGTTTCGAAACTTACTAGTAATGCAATTGAAGTCAGCAAATAAACCAAAGTTTTTAATGTTTTTAGCATTATTTATCCCCTTCTTTTTATTGTTAACAATAAATTACAAGTTATGTAATTTCGAAGTAGTATCTTTTATTAAACATCTATGATCAAGATGTTATGATGTAGAAGCACCAAGTTTGAACAGGCAATATAACACTTAATATAGTGAGGTTTTTTAAATTAATACAATATTATGATTTGTTCAATTTTTAGGTTATTGGCGCGCCCTGGAGGATTCGAACCTCCGACCCTCGGTTTAGAAAACCGATGCTCTATCCAGCTGAGCTAAGGGCGCAACTAAAAAACTTTTTTAGCACTTTTTTAATAGAATTAAAAGCAAACTAAATGATCAACATAAATTGGTGTTTTAATTCCAAACTTATCCTTGATCTTATGTTGATGTTCGTGATGAGAATGAACAAATACTGGTATAGTTTGATTTCCTTTTGTTTTAAGTGTGTAAATAAAATTTGTTCCTCTAAATTTTCTATCTACTACCTCCAATATCAAATTGCTTTTATCATCATGCTCTAAATCTTCAGGTTGTATTAAAAGTTTAACGGATGACCCAATAGATTGCTTTTTAACGAATTTACCTTTTATTGTACCCAATTCATGATTTTTTAAAGTGTCATTTCCTGTAACTTGAGCATCAATCAAGATTCCTCTATTTAGAAACTTAACAACATCAATGGAATTGGGATAATGATAAATATTATAAGGTATATCAAATTGTTTTAATGACTGATCTAGTATAATTCCGCATTTGTCAGCCAAATAAAAAGCTTCGTATGAATCGTGTGTAACTACAATAGTTGTAATATTTAATTCTTTTAAAAGATCTTTTATTCTTTTTTGTAATTCATCTTTTAAACTTTGGTCAATATTAGAAAATGGTTCATCCAATAAAAGGAGATCGGGTTTAGACATTAATGATCTAGCTAAAGAAACTCTTTGTGCTTCACCAGCACTTATTTCATGTGGGTATTTTTCTTTTAAATCCTCCAAGTGCAAAATCTTTATTAGATCATTGTCTGAATAACGAAATTTTGAATTTTTATTTCTTTTAGAACCAATGTTTATATTGTCAAGCACATTGTAATGAGGAAATAATGAATTGTCCTGAAAACATAATGCTATATTTCTTTTTTCAGGTTCTAAATTATAATCTTCTGAAGAAATAGTTTTTCCTTTTAGTTTTATTTTTCCAGTTTGTAAATTTTGAAGACCGGCTATAGTTCTTAGCATTGTTGTTTTACCAATTCCAGATGGTCCTAAAAGACAAACAATTTCACCTTCTTTTTTTATTGTTAATGAAACATTATTAACTTTGTTTTTTGTACTAGCAGCAAAAGTTGCATTATCAATTTCAAGAAAATTTGAGCTCATAAGCTTTATTCTAATATAGCTTTATTTGTCTGAAAGTATATATCTAGAGGCAAATAATATAAATAGGCTTGCCCACATTATTAAACATAACGAAGGAAATGCAGCTGCTTCTAATAGATCTTGAGCAGCATATGAATATGCTTTTGTTGCAAAGGTTTCAAAATTAAAAGGACGAAGTATCAATGTAATAGGAAGTTCTTTAATAATTTCTATTGCAATCAAAACACCAACAAGAAAAACACTACTTTTTAGATATGGCACATGTATCCTTGTAAATGTTTTAAACTTCGAGTACCCAAGTAGATAAGCGCTGTCATCAATTGATTGATTTATTTTTAAGTAGCCAGATCTAATTCCGTTAAATGACAATGAAAAAAATCTAACAAAGTAAGCAAGAACAAGTCCGATCACTGATCCAATAAATAAAGGCTTGAAGCTAGCAAAACCAAATGCTGAAGTAAAAGTATCGCTAAGCCAAGATATAAAGGTGATAAAAGCAACAGCTAATATAACTCCCGGTATTGCATATCCTGATATAGAAAAAGCAGATAAATAGTTTAACAATTTACTTTTAGATACCCTGTTCCCATAATTTGATAAAAAAGAAAATACGATGAGACAAACACTTGATAAAAAAACAAGTAAAAGCGTGTTAAAATTAAGTGACCACAAATCAATATCTTGGAAATACTTTGGAAACTTTATTGTCCAATAACTCATTTGAAATACAGGAAACAGAAAACTACAAAAAAACAGCATAGAACAAAAAGTAAAAGCTAACGCAGATTTTTTTCCTTTTAATTCAATTTTAGGAATACTTTTAAATCCTCTGGATGGTTGGTGATATTTAGCACTTTTTCTTGAATAATTTTCAATTATAAACAAAATTAAAATAAAAAATAATAGCATGAATGAAAGCTGATTTGCCGTAGAAAGATCATCAAAGGAAATCCAGGAATTATATATTGCCGTTGTTAATGTAGAAATGCTAAAAAAAGATACTGTTCCAAAATCTGACACTGCTTCCATGGCTACTAAAGACAACCCTGCAACAATTGCTGGCCTTGCAGATGGTAAAATAATTTTAAAAAAACTACGTTTTGTAGAAAAGCCTAAATTTTTTCCAACTTCTATTAAATTATGTGATTGATATAAAAAAGATGCTCTTGTTAATACATAAACATAACCAAAAAGTGAAAATGATATTGAAAATATTGACCCAATAAGTCCATCAAATTTAGGTATGTATTGATTATATTCTGAGTCTCCAAATAAAAAAGTTAATATTGAAAATGCAGTACCATAATTTTCAAAAAAGGCTGTTAACGAATAAGCGTATATATAACCTGGTACAGCAAAAGATAAAATTAAAGCCCATTTAAAAAAATTTACTCCAGTAAAATTATAGAAAGATACAAAATATGCTGATGTAACACCAAAAATGAAAGTTAAAAATAAAACACCTACTAAAATAAAAAATGAATTACTGATGTATTCTAGAAGAAATGTATTTTTTAATAACGTTAAATATTCGCTTCTTGTGTCAAAAAAACTAAAAAAAATTGTGATAATAGGTATAGCTACCAACAAAGGTACTATCAATGAACTAAAATACCAAAAATTTATTCTACTGTTCAACTCTCCTCCTCTAATTTAGTCCCCAGAGGAGGCCGGGGACTAAATTGTTCTTGTATGTTAATTCCAACCAGCTTCGGTCATTATTTTCAATGCCTTAGCTTGAAGTTTACCATACGAAGAAACTTTTGTTTTAAGATCTTGTTTGAAACCTAAACCAAACTGAGAAATTAATTTATTTGGTTCAACTCCATCAATCATAGAGTATTCAAACGTATTGTTAACAATGTGCTTTTGCGCTTCTGGAGTTAATAAAAACTCAAGAAGTTTAATAGCATTAGCTTTGTTTGGAGCATGTTTTAAAATTCCTCCACCGCTAATATTCATGTGCGTTCCTCTTCCATCCTGATTAGGAAAGAAAGGTTTCACTTTTTTTGCCGCCGCTTGTTGTTCTGGACCTTTTTTTCCAGATAACATTAAAGCAATGTAATATGTATTAGCAACAGCCCAATCTGCTTCACCTGCTGCAACTGCTAAAATTTGTGCTCTATCATTTCCTTTTGCTTTTCTTGCAAAGTTAGATACCAAACCTTTTGCCCATGTTTCAGTATTTTTTGCTCCATTATTTTTGATTAAAGAAGCAACTAATGACTGATTATAAACATTGTTAGACTGTCTAATAACAACTCTGCCTTTGTATTTAGGATCGGCTAAATCTTCATAAGTCATGTTCCATGAAGGATTTACAGTTTTTGGATTGTAATAAATTACACGAGCTCTTTTAGCTATACCTGTCCAATATGCACTTCTAAAATTAGCTGGGACAACTTTTTTAATTCCAGCAGAACTTGCTCCTTTTTGAAACATTCCTTGTGATTGAAAAGCGCCAAGTCTTCCTGCATCAGCAGTAATATAAAGATCACCTTTGCAATCTTTCCCTTCTTCCTTAATTCTTTTTTGTAAGGCTTTGTCTTTTCCAGATACAATATTTACTTTAATTCCCGTTTTTGCTGTGAATTTTTTGTAAAGCTGAACATCTGAATCGTAATGTCTTGCGCTAAAAATATTTACTTCCTGCGCCATTACAGAGGTAGAAATAAATAATAAGCCCAAAATGCTTAGTACTAGTTTTTTCATATATTTTCCTTTCTTAAAATTTAATGCACTTATATTGATAATGATTATCAATTTCAAGTTATTAGTAATGCTTCTCAATTGCAATAATGACGCAGGTTATGATTTTAATAAGAAAACAGCGAAGTATTTCTGGTTGTCTAGCCAATATTTTTTAACTTTCCATCCGGCTAAACGAGATAGCTGGCTGAACGATCTAGTTGTAAACTTGTTTGAAATCTCAACTTGTATATTTTCGTTTTTTTTTAAAAAAAACTTCTTCTTACCTAAAAAAAATGACTGATTGATTTTACTAACTAAAAAACCCTGAATACACTTTAAACGATCATTAAATATTCCTTTATAGTAAAAATTTTTAATATTTAAACCTGATTTAAAATTTCTGTTAATTATATTAATTAAATTTAAACTAAACTTTGAAGTATAGCCATTTTTATCATTATAAGCATTTTCAAGGATTTGTTTATTTTTAATTAAATCAACACCAACAAATAAATAGTTTTTTTTTCCAATACTTTTTCTTATATTTTTTAAAAAGTTAATTTCTTTTTTATTATGAAAATTTCCAATTGAAGAGCCTAAAAAAAAGTAAATTTTTTTAGTTATTTTAAAATTCGGTATTTTAAATGGTTTTGAATAATCAATTTTAATAGGTTTAACTTTAAGATTTGGATATTTTTTTTTTAAATTTGCCACAGATTTTTTTACAAAATCAACAGAAATATCTAGCGGAATATAATATTTAACTTTTTTATTGAGTAAAATTTTAATTTTATCTGCAGCACCACTACCTATTTCTACGAATGATAAATCTCCACTAAATAAAAAAGGTATTCTTTTAGAAAGTTTTTTTAATATTTCTTTTTCTTTTCTTGTTGGGTAATACTCTTTCTGTTGAGTAATTTTTTCAAAATATTTACTTCCTAATAAATCATAGTGGAATTTAGAAGGAATTGTCTTATTTTTTTTTGACAAACCTTCTTTTAATTCTTTTAAAAAGTTTTTTTTATCTTTTTTCATTTTTTATCTGTATTAGATAAATCTGCACCAGTTGTTGGGTCAAGCTCAATACCTAAGGGAGTAATGTCTCTTGGTAATGGCGTAAATGTGGAATCTGGATTGTCCTTATATGTTCTTTTCGTCATTCTATAAATTCCAAAAACAATAATTAAAAATAAAAAAATAATAAGATGTAAAAAAAATCCATTTGGCCCAAATTTATACATCAAGGCTGAACAAATAATTGGTCCTGCCATGGCACCTAAGCCAAAAATTACATTTAAACCTGCTCCAGCAGCTACGAATTTTTCTTTTGAAATATAATCATTCACTAATGCAAGATTTAGTGAAAATAAAGGAAGTATCATTCCTGACATAAGAGTTATAAATATAAATAATTTCCCTTTATCCATTGTTGTTGAAAAATAATTAAACTTAACCATGTTTTCTATAAACAAATTAGCAAAAGAAGCTCCAGAAAAAGCTATAGATAAAAAACAAAAAATTACAGCTAGTATTGCACATAAAATAATTATTATTCTTCTATCGTTTTTATCTGACAGATAACCAATTGGCCATTGAAAAAAAGCGCCCGCTAAAGTTATTAAAACAAGTAAAATAGAAACTTCAAAAATTGATAAGTTCATTATCGTCGCATATACAGCAGATAACGTAAATATTGCAGAGAAAAGAAAACCCGAACAAAACATCGAAAAGCTACCAAAAGGAGAAATTTTAAAAAGTTCCTTTACTTTCATTGTTGTAGTTTTTTTAAATTTTGGAGGTTTTTTTTTAGTTAATAAAATTGGTACTAGGGCTATAGAAAATAAAAGAGAAATAAGTATAAAAGGTTCATATTCTATTGGATTGCTTATATTCAGTAGTAAATTTCCTATTGCAAAACCAAAAAAGGTAATGAACATATAAAGTGAAAGCACTTTACCTCTTGTTCTGTTATTTGCTCTGTCATTTAACCAGCTTTCAACAATAACAAAAATTCCAATCATGCTAAAACCAGTTAAAAACCTCGCAAATATCCAAACAATTGGGTCAACAAAAACAATGTGAATTAATGAACTTAATGATGCCATTGAAGCAAATGCAGCAAAAACTCTAATATGTCCTACTCTACTAACGAGTTGTGGAGATAAATTTGCACCAACAAAGTAACCTACAAAATATCCAGACATTAATAGTCCAGTTGAAAAATAATTAAATTCTTCTAAAACGGCCCGTACCCCTAAAAGATTACCTTGAAGACCGTGTGCTGTAATTAAAATAGCAAAACCAGTAAAGAGTGCCCATGAATTTTTTAAAATTTTTCCCATGATTCAGGCTGTCTTTAAACCTTATTTATTAAAATTCAACCGATATTTATTAGTTAGAATACGGAGTTCTACTGAATATTTTTTTGACGTATGGTTCAAAATCTTTCAGACTTAAAGATTTATAGGTAGGGTCGAAAGACTTTTGATCCCATTTTTCACAAAAATTCATCGTATCCTTGTAGTATTTATGATCTTTAAATTTTTCTCTCTCATTTTTGTTACCACCAAAATGATGAGCATAATAATACATTTGAAATATGCCGTGCTTCTCAACTATCCAATGTGTTTTTTCACTAACATATGGTTTTAAAACTGCGGCAGCATATTCTGCATGATTTAAAGGAGCAAGCTCATCACCAATATCATGAAGTAATGCTGCTACGATCATTTCATCATCAGCTTTATCATTAAGAGCTCTTGTGGCGGTTTGTAAAGAGTGTTCTAATCTGGAAATCTGATAACCTTCAAGAGTACTATTTAATGTACTCATAAAATTTAAAATTCTATCAGCTGTACTTTTGATAAATTTCTTTTCATGACGATCTAAAAGAAGATAATCTTTCTTTGTCCCCTTTTTCATTTCTTTAAAACTAACTTTGTCCATAAATATTAAATTTTCTTTTTAAATATTTCATTTTACTTTCGGCAGAATCATGATCGATATAACATCCTTGTAAATGTCTCTCTCCAATATTCATATTAAATGCAGTTCTTCCATGAAGTGTTCTGTAATTATCCATTATCAACATATCTCCTGGTTCCAACTTAAATTGAATCATAAATTTTTTTGAATTACATAGTTTTATAAACAGTGCTCTAGCTTTATAAAATTGATTTAATTGATCTTTTTTAAGTATAGGGACATAATCAAGTCTTGGACTTAATCTAACTCTTTTTAATGAACCGTTTTTATTTAGCTCAATAGTTTCTCCCCAATTTTCAAGAATTGTATCTTTACTAACAAACGTAAATCTAATTTTTACAGAAGTAAGTAATTTGAAAAAGTTTTTATGTTTTTTTTTTAAATATTCAGCAACTGCAAATCCATCTGTAAGTGTTGAATGACCTCCTTCACTATCATTTTTAACACAATGTAATATTTGAATTCCTGGTATTGGTTTTCTATAAGGGTTGTCTGTATGCGCCGACAATGAGTGAGGTGTATATGCTAAATCACTTGCTTTTCTTACAGACTTAACATCAAATAAAACTCCAAAATTTGTTGGTCTAACAACTCCAATTAGATTGGCAAATTTTATAATAAAATTCTTTTTAGCTGGAGTGTTTTTTAGTATTGAGAAACCATATTTATAAAATTTTTCTAAAAAAGAATAACCTTCTCTATTATTAAACATGTCTGTTTTAAATTTAAAAAAAGGTTTGTTTTTAATTCTTGAGTTCCATAAAAATATTTTCTTGTTAGATATGTTTTTATTTATTTCCTCTAGTAACTCGTCTATATGGTAATGGGATTCAATTCCGTCAGTAAATTCAACATTTAGTAATTTTTTTTTAATTAAGGCTTTTTTTATTTTCAATTTATGATTTAAATCTGCAGGATCGTATAATCTTTGACCGGTATTTTTATCTAATAACCCTTGATTATTAACTCTTTCTCGTAACCAAAGAGGATGTAGCTCTATGTTCTTTTTGTACAGAGAAACAAAAATTTTCTTCTTGTTCTTTGCAACTCCTATCTTCATAAAAGAACCATATCCTAGTTCTATGATTTTGAAAATATTTAGATTATCTGGTCTTGATAGTGTCTTGTGGAACGATTTTCTGTGTAATTCTGTCTAAAACAATGGCTAATATTACAATCCCTGTTCCACCAATAACAGCTCCGCCAATGTCTAATCTTCCAAGAGCCACATAAACAGTAAGTCCTAAACCTCCAGCACCAATAAGAGCGGCTATAACCACCATCGATAGAGCCAACATAAGTGTTTGGTTAACCCCTGCCATAATGGTTTTCATAGCTAAAGGTATTTCAATTCTATGTAATATTTTAAATTTTGTTAGTCCTAAACTTGCCCCTGCCTCTTTAAATCCTTTTCCTACTTGTCTTATTCCAAGATTAGTAAGACGAACAATCGGTGGCAGAGCAAAAATAATGGTTGCGACCACGCCAGGTGTTAACCCTACGCCAAAAAGCATCACAACAGGAATTAGATAAACAAAACTTGGTATGGTTTGCATTATATCCAGGATAGGTCTTAGAATAGTTTCAAATAAATTACTTCTAGAGGCAGCAATGCCTACGGGTATACCGATAATCATACAGAATATTACTGCTGTGAAGATCATTGCCAAAGTAGTCATGGTTTCTTTCCAAAGATCAACAAGATCTATAGAAATCAAAGCAAGAGCTGCAAAAATTGCAAACTTCAAGCCATTAGTTTTCCACGCGAAAAATGCAAAAATTAAAATTACAATTGGAAAAGGAATAAAATTAAAAAGTGAGTCTAAACCGTCAAGAGTAGCATCGATTGGAGCTGCCAGCTTTTTAAAGAGCGGCCGTTGCATGAACAGCCACTCTTTAATATGTTTTTCAATCCATTCTGCTATCGGAATGTAAACTTCGTAGTCAGATGGTGCAAGTTTTAAGCTCACTGAACTTATATTTGCGACCTATTTTAACCAACTATCGAAAGTACTTTGGTTTGCTTTAATCCAAGCAGCAGCATGTTTTTTAATTGCTCTTTCGCTTTTCTCGCCCGCATTCATTTTCATGTTTTGAGCAGCAATATCCGCTAGTGGAATAGATGCTTTTTTAAGCATTTTTTTCACATCTGGATTTGCTTTAAGGAAAGCTTTATTTGCAGCTGGTCGAATATCATCCGCACCAAAACCCATGTTTATTTTAGATTTTGTTGCATTAGCAACCTTAACTTTTTTAGTACCACTGTAAGGAACTTCTATCCAAACAACGTCCTGTCCAAGTTTTAAAGCACCAACAGTCCAATTCGGAGTCCATGTGTAAAACAACACAGATTTTCCGTTTTTATATTTAGCAACTACATCAGCCATTGAAGCAGAGTAGTCAGCTTTAACTGGATTAATAAAATCACCTAAATTTAGTTCAGCAAAATGTTTTGTAATTTGCTTCTCACAACCCCAACCTGGAGGGCAAGCAACCATGTCTGCTTTTCCATCTCCATTAGAGTCGAATTGTTTAGCGTGCGCTTTAATATCCATTACGCTTTTTATACCAAGTTTATCAGCAGTTTTTTTATCAACTAGATAACCTTGTAAGCCACCTTTTTTCATCACATAACCAACGGCTTCAACTTTGCCTTTTGATTCTTTGATGTATCCGTCGTGAGTACTAAACCAACCGTTAACCCATAGGTCTAGATCTCCCGCAGCAGCAGCCACGTAAAATACTGAAGGCTTGATAGCTTTAGGTTCACTTACTGTGTGTCCCATTTTTTCCAAAGCTTGTTTGTAAACTTCAGCTTGGAAATAACCAGTATCCCAGTTTGCTTTTGCCATTTTAATATCTGCAGCAGAAGCAGCGCTAGTGATAGCGATCGAAGTAAGTAAAGTAGCTATTAACTTAAATAGTCTCATTCTTCCTCCCTTTGATTAATTATTAATAATAATTGCGAAAAACTAGCATGTATAAATTGTTAATGTAACCGGAACACAACTAAAAAGTGAATTTTATATCACTTTATTTCAAGAAAAAGGGTATATTTGGTGAAAATTTATAAATGAGAGATAGAGATATAGATAACAAAATTGGTTGGCATTTCGACAACACTTATGCTCGTTTATCAGAGAAAATTCTAACAAAAATTAAACCAACCTCTGTCAAGAAGCCAAAATTAATTATAATTAATGAAAAATTGTGTAGAAATTTAGGATTAAATTTTTCGAATATTAATAATGATTTAATCGCTTCAATATTTTCTGGAAATCAACTCCCACAAAACTCTGAGTGTATTGCCCAAGCATATGCGGGACATCAATTTGGTCATTTTACAGTCCTTGGTGATGGAAGAGCCATTGTTCTAGGTGAACACGTAACAAAAGACAACAAGCGATTTGATATTCAATTTAAAGGTTCAGGAAAGACACCTTACTCTAGACAAGGAGATGGTAGAGCTGCACTAGGACCCATGCTTAGAGAATATATTATCAGTGAGGCTATGAATGGATTAAAAATACCAACGACTCGAAGTTTAGCGGTTGTTACTACTGGTGAAACTGTAATGAGAGAAGAATCTTTAAAGGGAGCCATTTTAACTCGTATTGCATCAAGTCATATAAGGGTTGGAACTTTCCAATATGTAAGTTTAAGCGGCGATAAAGACGCTTTTAATTCACTATTAAATTACACTATTAATAGACATTATCCTGAAGTTAAAAATTCAAATAATCCTGCATTAGAACTATTAAAAATTGTAATCAACAAACAAAGTGATCTAGTTACAAATTGGATGCGAGTTGGTTTTATTCATGGAGTAATGAATACTGACAATATGACTGTCTCTGGAGAAAGTATAGATTATGGACCATGTGCATTCATGGATAGTTACAATCTTAAAACTGTTTTTAGCTCAATTGATCTTCAAGGTAGATATGCTTATGGAAACCAGCCGCTAATAACTAAATGGAACTTAGCAAGATTTGCTGAAACGTTGTTACCTTATATTGATAAAAATAAAGATAAAGCTATTAAAATAGCAACCGATACCGTTAATGAGTTTGACTCAATTTATGAAAAAAAATGGTTAAACATGATGAAATCAAAATTAGGACTAATAGGCAGTAATGATGAAGATAAAAAAATAATTTCTGATTTTTTAACCTGGATGGAAAATAATAAAGCTGATTATACAAATACTTTTTTATTTCTATTAAATGATGATTTTAAAAATAATAAAATTTTCGAAAAAGAAACATTTATTAATTGGTACAAAAAATGGAGAAAACGTGTAGATGGTAAATCAAAAGACTTGATGAGAGAAACAAATCCAAATTTAATACCAAGAAATTATATTGTAGAAAAAGTTTTAAAAGCTGCTGAAAATAACGATTTAAATCCTTTTAACAGTTTTTTAGAAATTTTACAAAAACCATACGAAGACCACGTTAATATAAAAGATTATCAAGCTCCTGCTACTAATACAGACGATTATAAGACTTTTTGTGGAACGTAAAATTTAAAGAAAAGCAAAGATAATTTTATAGTGATAACAAATTATCAAGAACTCCTGTTTGTTTCCATTTTTTAATCAGTTTTGCAAATGCCATGGTTGTTTTTGGAACAGTTTCATCAAAAATATTTTTATAAGCTGGGCCAACCAAAACTCCTTCTGATTTATTTTGAGATAAAATTTTTCTCGCTACTAATGTTCTAACTTTTCTTCTTACAGTCTCCTTGGGTAGTGTCGATACTTGGCAAATGCTTGAAACTGTTAATTTATTTCGTTGAATTTTTGACATAAGTTCTTTTGCTTTAAAGATTAAAAAGGAATCATCAATGTCTTTTGCTTTAGAAATTTTACTAAACTCATCAGAAATCTCAGAATATGTCTTGGAATTCTCAGACTGCATTATATAAACCTCGTGGCTCACTACAATTTGTATGATAATGAATGAGTCAAAATCCATTTTTAAATCTGACCTTACTCTTCGATAATAATCGATCATAAACATTAAGAACCCATACATTCCAGTACCAAATGATTTTTGTTTTGGCCCAGGATTGTTTAATTTTTTCTTTATTGAAGTAACATTGTCCATTTATTTTAAATTCCTAACAATAAATACAAAGATTATAGATGTGACAAACATTATAAGAGCGTAAGCAGCAGTGGGAACAATATATACAATGTCATCGACTAATTGTGTTGCTACAAACACGGCCAAAGTTCCGTTTTGTAAACCGCATTCCAAAGATATACACTTTCTTTGTGCCATCCCCGATATCAAAAACTTAGCTACATAAAAACCAACTAACATCATTACTACATTTAAAATTAAAGTGATAATACCCGCTCTTGTTATAAAACTTACAACCCTATCCCATTCTTCAATCCAAATAGAAAGAAATACGATTACAAATAAAATTATAGATATTCTTTGTATTATTTGTGTTTTTGAACTTATAAAATTTGATGCAAATTTCCTTATAATCATTCCCAAAACAACCGGAACGGTTACTACTAAGAACATTTTCATGGCTATTCCTACCATTGTGATGTTTTCGTTAAGACTGTTCTCTACACCTAAAAGATTAGCAGATTGAAATATAATAAACGGCACAGAAATAATACTTATTAAACTTATGATAGCTGTCAGAGATATTGATAATGCTACGTCACCATTTGCAAATTTTGTTAATACGTTTGAGGTTACACCTCCAGGAGCTGCTGCTATTATCATAACTCCCAAAGCTAATTCTATTGGCGGATTGTAAATTTTAATTATTATAAAAGCTATGATTGGAAGCAAAATTAGTTGGCAAAGCGAACCAACAAAAAAATTTTTAGGACTCTTTATTACCCTAGAAAAATCATCAAAAGATAAACCCAGGCCTAATCCTAACATGATTAGAGCAAGAGCTATAGGTGCTATTGTAGTTACTATTTCCAAGATTTATCCCCCCTTTGACTTTATAAGTAAAACCGAAATGAATTTTTAAGTCAACTAGATAAGTTTAGAAATTTGAATAGAGGTATCACACATCCTGTTGGAAAAACCCCATTCATTATCATACCAAGATAAAACTCTGCTAAATTTTCCTTTTATGACTTGAGTTTGTGTAGCATCAAATATAGAGCTGCGTGAATCATGATTGAAATCTTTTGATACCAAAGGCTGTCTATTAATTCCAAGAATGCCTTTTAATTCTCCTTGAGCCGCTTTAGTCATAGCGTTATTAATTGAGTCAGCTGTTACATCTTTTTTTGTTACTAAAGTAAAATCAATCAATGAAACATTTGGTGTTGGAACTCTTATAGCTGTTCCATCTAGTTTACCTTTTAAGCTTGGTAAAACTAAGCTCATAGCTTTTGCCGCGCCAGTAGAAGTAGGAATCATTGCTCCTTCTGTTGATCTTGCTCTCCTTAGGTCTTTATGAAGAGTGTCTAGAAGTTTTTGATCTCCAGTATAGCTATGAATAGTAGTCATGTAACCATATTCAATTCCAAAATTATTTTCTAAAACCATTGCAACAGGAGCTAAACAATTTGTTGTGCACGATCCATTAGAAATAACATTGTGTTCCTTTTTAAGGTCTTTACTATTAACGCCTTGTACTATGGTAAAATCTACATCTTTAGCAGGAGCAGATACGATTACTTTTTTTGCTCCAGCTTTTAAATGTTTTCCTGCAGTTTCTTTGTTTAAGAATAATCCTGTACATTCTAAAACAACATCGGCTCCTACTTTTCCCCAAGGTAAATTAGCGGGGTCTCTTTCTGCAAAAACTTTAATATTTTGATTTAAAATCTTAAACCCATCTTTTGATGTGCTAACATCATGTGGCAAGGTTCCATGGGTACTATCATATTTTATTAAATGAGCATTTGTTTCAATTGAACCAAGATCGTTAATGCCAACAACTTGTATTTTGTCTTTGTAATTTTCTAACAAGGCTCTTAGTATGAGTCTTCCAATTCTACCAAATCCGTTAATTCCAATTTTTACCATAGGATTTATACGTATTTAAATACAACAATAAAATAAGCAATGCAAATAATTGTGGCTATCCACAAGAGACTTCCAACCAGCCCTAGCCATGCTAAATGAATGAATGCGCTTCCAAGTAGTGATACAAATAATCTATCTCCCCTCGTAGTATCCAAACCTAAAATACCTCTTCTAGGAGATCCACCAGGAACTTTTTTTTCCCAAAGGAGCATAACTGTTATACATATTGCAATGAATATAAAAAAAGCAGCGGTTTGCCAAGTCCAAGCCATCCATGAAAAAAAATCAAAATCAAAAAAACCTTTATCTTTTGCTTTTCCAACTTCACCCCATGTAGCTGCGTACAATTTTGTAAACATTAGACTCTCCCCATTGCAAAACCTTTAGCAATATAATTTTTTACAAAATAAATTACAATTGCCCCAGGAATAATTGTTAAAGTACCAGCTGCTGCTAATAATCCAAGTTCATAACCTGAAGTACTTGCTGTACGAGTCATTGTTGCTGCTATAGGTTTAGCTGCTGTAGCAGTCAATGTTTTGGCCAATAAAAGTTCCACCCAAGAAAACATAAAACAGAAAAACATTGTTATTCCTATTCCTGCAGCAATTGTAGGGACAAAAATTTTAAAAAAGAACCTTCCAAATGAATAACCATCTACATAAGCTGTTTCATCTAATTCTTTTGGAACAGCAGACATAAATCCCTCTAATATCCAAACAGCTAATGGAATATTAAATAGACAGTGTGATAGTGCAACTGCTATGTGTGTATCAAATAAGTTGACAGAGGAATAAAATTGAAAAAATGGTAAAGCAAAAACCGCAGGTGGAGCCATTCTGTTAGTCAATAACCAAAAGAATAAATGCTTATCTCCTAAAAATTTATAACGAGAAAATGCATAAGCAGCGGGTAAAGCTGCGGCTACAGACAAAATAGTATTAAAAACTGTATATGTAATTGAGTTAACATATCCCATATACCAAGTGCTATCTGTAAATATTTTTACATAATTTTCAGTAGTAAATTTCTGTGGCCATAATGAATATGTATTTATAATTTCAGTTGTTGTTTTAAACGACATATTTATAAGCCAATAAATTGGTAACATTAAAAAAACAATGTACAATGTAGGAATTAACCACTTATATTTTTTCATGATCGAGCCTCATTTTTCATCATCAAATTATAAAAAACCCAACATACCAAAAGAACAATAAAGAAATAAATTAATGACATTGCTGCAGCAGGGCCTAAATCAAATTGTCCTAAGGCCATTTTTACCAAATCAATTGAAAGGAATGCTGTAGTGTTCCCCGGGCCTCCACCCGTTAAAACAAATGGTTCTGTGTAAATCATAAAACTATCCATAAATCTCAAAAGAATAGCCAGTGTTAAAACTTTTTTCATTTTTGGTAATTCTATATATCTAAAAATGGCCCATCTACTTGCTCCATCAATTTCTGCTGCTTGATAATAAGCGGGTTGAATTGAATTAAGTCCAGCATAAGATAAGAGCACAACTAATGAAGTCCAATGCCAAACATCCATCAAAATTGTTGTAAACCAGGCATCACCAGGTTGCTGTGTAAAATTATAATCGAAACCTATAGCATTGAGTGTGTAACCAAGAAAACCGATATCCGGTAAAGCAAAAATATTCCACATTGCTCCAACAACGTTCCATGGAATAAGAAGTGGCATCGACATTAAAATTAAACAAACTGGAACACCCCACCCTTTTTTTGGCATTGTTAAAGCTATTCCAATACCTAGGGGGATTTGAATTAAAAGTATAATAAAAGTAAATGCTATTTGCCGACCCAAAGCAGCATGAAATCTTTCTGATAATAAGATTTGTTTAAACCACCTAGTTCCTTCCCATGCAAATACGTTATTACCAAATGTTTCCTGAAAAGAATAATTTACTACTGTCATTAATGGTATAGCGGCATTAAATGCTACAAGAACAAATACAGGAATTACAAATAACCAGGCTTTTTGATTTATAGTTTTGTTCATTATTCTATTATCCAGTTATCACCATAGATATATGTAAATTTTTTATTAAAAGTTACATGCGTACTTCCGCTTGGAATTTCAGTTGATGCATTTGATAAAATCTTAATATTTCCACCAGTACATTCAGTGTCAATGATTTTATGTCTTCCGGTATTACTTACTCTTTTAATTTTTACCGGAATTCCTTCTTTTGAAAAATTAATAAATTCTGGCCTTATGCCTATTTGAGTTTTGCTAAAATTTGATTTTTTAATAGCATTATGACTTGAAATTTTTTGACCACCAAAATTAACTTCACCATTTTTTATTTCACACGGAAGAATATTCATTCCTGGAGAACCAATAAAATGACCTACAAAAGTGTGCTTTGGTTTTTCAAAGAGTTCAACTGGTGTACCCGTTTGTACAATTTGTCCTTCGTGCATAACAACAACTTGGTCAGCAAAAGTTAAGGCTTCTGTTTGATCGTGTGTTACATAAATCATTGTACGGTTAATTTTTTGGTGTAATTCTTTCAATTTAGATCTTAAAACCCATTTTAGGTGCGGATCAATAACAGTTAATGGTTCATCAAACATAATTACGTTTACGTCAGATCTAACAAGTCCTCTACCTAAAGAAATTTTTTGCTTACCATCAGCTGTTAAACCTGAAGCTCTATTTTTTAAGGTTGATGTTAATTCTAACATTTCAGCAATTTCTTTAACTTTAGATGCTATCTCTCCATCAGAAAGACCTCTGTTTTTTAAGGGAAATGCTAAGTTGTCATAAACAGACATTGTGTCGTAAATTACTGGAAACTGAAATATCTGGGCAATATCTCTTTCAACTGGATTAAGTGTTGTTACATCCTTATCATCAAACAAAACATTACCTTTAGTTGGTTTTAATAAACCTGAAACTATATTTAATAGTGTAGTCTTACCACAACCTGATGGACCAAGAAGTGCGTATGCTCCGCTATCTTTCCAATCAATACTAATATCTCTGAGAGCCCAGTCTGCATTGTTATTTTGTTTTTCTAAATAACTATGACTTAGATTTTTTAATGTAACTTTAGCCATTGTTTACTAACCTGTTATTTTGATCAAAATATAAAAATTCATCTGTATTCATATAAAGTTTTGTATTTTCACCAACATTTTTTTGTTGAATACCGTTAGATAAAGAAACCCAATTTAAATTACCGTTTGTAAAATGTATTAAGCTTTCTGAACCACTTAATTCAGAGATCTGCACCTTGCCATTTATTTCAACAGAATTATTTCCCTCTTTGTATGTCGTAATATTATGTGGTCTTATACCTATTTTATAAATTCCATCTTTAATTTTAGTAGATGGTTTCCACTGGACGCTATTGTCTTTTAATTTACAAATGTCTCCGCTTTTTTTAACCTCGGCTATATTCATTGGGGGGTCACTAAAAACTTTAGCAGATGTAAGATTATCTGGTTTATTATAAACTTCTAATGTTTTTCCGTATTGTATGACTTTTCCCTCTAATAATGTCGCTGTATTTCCCCCAATCATTAAAGCATCGGAAGGTTCTGTGGTTGCATACACAACTATACAATCTCTATCTTCAAATAATTTTGGTAATTCTTCCCTTAATTCTTCTCTCAATTTAAAATCCAAATTTGCTAATGGTTCATCTAATAAAATTAAATCAGAATCTTTAACTAAAGCTCTTGCTAATGCAGTTCTTTGTTGTTGACCTCCTGATAATTCATCAGGTTTTTTATTCAACATTGCTGATAATTTTAATAGTTCAGCAACTTTTCCAACTCTTTGTTTAATTTCATCCGTTTTAACACCTGTAATCATTAGTGGTGATGCTATATTTTCAAATACTGTATAATTTGGATAATTAATAAATTGTTGGTAAACCATTGAACAGTTTCTGCTTTGAACTTTCTTTCCTGTTACATTTTTCTGATTAAACCAAATTTGACCTGAGGTTGGTTTATCTAAACCGGCCATAATTTGCATCAATGTTGTTTTACCTGCTAATGTAGAACCCAAAAGCACATTTATAGTATTTTTTTCTAATTTAAGATTAGTAGGATAAATATGAGTGTCTATTCCAATTTTCTTTTCTATATTTTTTAATTCAAGACTCATAAATAAAAATTTAGTTTTAAAAAAAGGGGGCAGCAAGTGCCCCCTTTAAATTTAGATTAACCTCTATCTAATTCCAAGCTCTTGCGTATGGAATAGTTTTTCCTTGAGGTTTCTCATCACGTTTAGCCTTAGGTGAACCTTTTTTATTCAACCAATAAGAAGCTTCTCTTGGTTTATTAAGTCTTGGTCCACATCCACCGTATGCCTTGCTGGCTTTGTCAGCAGCTTCCATACGAGACATAACTAAGTCCATCTCTTCTGCAAGACGATCCATAGCTTGTTGTGGAGTAAACGCACCTGAGTTTACATCTCCAATTTGTTGCCACCAGATTTGAGCAAGTTTCGGATAGTCCGGAACATTGATACCTGTTGGTGACCAAATATTTCTGTTGTTAGATCTATAGAACTCAACAAGTCCACCAAGTGCTGGTGCTCTTTCTGTGAAAGATTTGTGGTCTATTGAACTATCTCTAATGATAGTTAAACCAACGTGACTTTTCTTAAGGTCTACAGTTTTTGATACAACGAATTGAGCGTATAACCATGCAGCTTTTCTATTTTTAACCGGTGTAGACTTAAATAAAGTCCATGATCCAGCATCTTGATATCCAAGCTTCATGCCTTCTTCCCAATAAGGTCCTTTCGGTGATGGACCCATTCTCCATAACGGCATTCCGTTAGCATCAACAACTTTATTGTTAGGATTTTTTCCTACTAAAGAAGCTGTGAACGCTGTGTACCAGAAAATTTGCTGAGCAACGTTTCCAGAAGATAGAGACGGTAGAGACTGATAAAAGTCCATAGCGGCAGCACCTGGAGGTGCGTAGTTTCTTAACCACTCATCCCATTTTCTGATTGCGTATACAGCAGCAGGACCGTTAGCAGCTCCACCTCTTGTTACAGAAGCTCCAACTGGGTTACAAGAACCTTTTTCCATTCTTATTCCCCATTCGTCCACTGGTACTCCATTAGGTTTTCCAACATCACCTGCTCCAGCCATTGATAACCAAGCATCAGTCATTCTCCAACCTAAGTCAGGAGCTCTTTTGCCGTAGTCCATGTGACCATAAATTTGAACACCATCTATTGTCTTCACATCTTCCGAGAAGTATTTAGCGATGTCTTCATAAGCAGACCAATTTAAAGGAACACCTAAATCGTATCCGTATTTAGCTTTAAAACCTTTTTTGATTTCAGGTCTGTCAAACCAATCTTTTCTAAACCAATAAAGGTTAGCAAATTGTTGGTCAGGCATTTGATATAAGTCGCCATCTGGACCTGTAGTAAACTGCTTACCAATGAAATCATCTAGGTCCAAAGTTGGTAGAGTAACATCTTTACCTTCTCCAGCCATCCATTTCGTTAGGTTAACAGCTTGTTGCATTCTAGCGTGAGTACCAATCAAATCTGAGTCATTGATGTACGCATCGTAAATACTTACGTTAGTTTGCATTTGTGTTTGAACAGCCATTACTACATCACCTTCGCCAAGCAATTGATGATTTACCTTAATTCCAGTAATTTCTTCAAAAGCCTTGGTTAAAACTTTAGACTCATACTCGTGAGTAGGAATAGTTTCAGATAATACTTTGATAGACATTCCCTTGAATGGCTTCGCAGCATCTTTGAACCATTTTAATTCTTTAATTCTCTCTTTTTCAGAAAGAGTTGAAAGACTAAATTCCCCTTTCGCCCATTTGCTTATTGCGTCTGAATAAGCAGATGTCGAAACTAAAGTGAAAGCAACAGCAACAGCTATTATAGTTTTCAATGTTTTAAACATTAATCCTCCCTGTTGTTTGTTAATTATTTAATTGAAACAAAATACAATCAAGTTGTACAGTTTTATTTAATACAACTTTATTTAATAAAACTTTATTTAATACAACTGAGAAGTGATTTAATTTATCAGCGCTCTTTTTATTGCTTTCGACCAACCAGTAAGAAGCATTTTTCTTGAATTTTTGTTCATTTTGGGCGAAAATTTTTTATCTAAATTCCAATTTTTAGAAATATCTTTTAATGATTTATAAGCACCAATTTTAAGTCCAGCCATAAAAGCTGCACCTAGTGCTGTGGTTTCGTGTACTTTAGGTCTTAATACTTTTACATTTACTACGTCAGATAAAAATTGGGTAAACCAATTATTCATAACCATTCCTCCGTCAACTTTTACTATTTTTGGCCTTAACCCATCATGTTTCATTGCTTCAAACAAATCGTGTGTTTGATAGGCAACAGACTCTATAGTAGATCTAACAATTTCTTTTGGACCAGTATCTCTAGTTAGTCCACTTAAAACTCCTCTGGCATTTTGATTCCAATAAGGCGCGCCCATCCCAGTAAAAGCTGGGACTAAATATACATCTTTATTATCTTTAAGAGATTTTAAAATTTTTTCTGTTTCACTTGCTTTTTTAAAAAATTTCATACGATCTCTTAACCATTGAACACCTGCTCCTGCAATAAATATAGAACCTTCCATTGCATATGTAGTTTTTCCGTTAATCCTATAAGCTATTGTTGTTAATAGTCTATTTTTTGAATAAATTTTCTTACTACCAGTATTTAATAAAATAAAAGCTCCAGTACCATAAGTGCTCTTAAGTGACCCTGGATCAAAGCAGCATTGTCCTATTGATGCCGATTGTTGATCACCTACAACGCCAGTAATTGGTATTGACTTACCAGTGATTGATGGATGTGTATTTCCAAAATCATCAGCACAATTTTTTACTTCTGGTAAAATATGTTTTTGTATTTTAAGAATTTTTAAAATTGTATCATCCCATTTATTCGTTGTAATATTATAAATCATTGTTCTACTAGCATTGGTAGCATCAGTAGCGTGAATTTTGCCTTTTGTTAAACGCCAAATCAAAAAGGTATCAATAGTACCAAAGAGTAATTGTTGATTTTGCATTAATTTTCTTGCTTTTGGAACATTATCTAAAATCCATTTTATTTTAGTTCCAGAAAAATAGGAGTCTATAGGAAGTCCAGTTTTGTTAAAAATAATAGTTTCTTTATTTTGTTTTTTTAATTTTTTACAAAATTCTGCTTGTCTTCGGTCTTGCCATACAATAGCTCTATAAACAGTTTTTCCAGTTTTTTTATCCCATAAAACTGTAGTTTCTCTCTGATTTGTAATTCCAATTGCTAAAACATTTCCTTTAAGTTTTTTGGCTTTTTTAATAACATCTTTAAGAGTTTTTTTTGTTGTGCTCCAAATTTCTTCAGGATTGTGTTCTACCCAACCACTTTTAGGAAAATATTGAGCAAACTCTTTTTGAGATGAGTAAACTGGCTTTCCTTTTAAATTAAACAGAATTGCTCTACTCGATGTCGTCCCTTGATCAATAGATATTATAAATTTTGCCATTAATTAAAATTCTCCCATTTAATATCTAACTTTTTATCTTCAAGAATAGCATCAATCATAGCAATCATTAAAGGAAGTTTTTTAACATCAAAATCTTCTTTTACTTTCTTTCCTATTTCAAAAATTAATTCAGCTCCCTCGACTGTAACATTGGACATTTTTGTTTTTTTAGCTTGAGAAAAAACAATTCCCTCGCCGATGAATGCGCCCATTTTACTATTTCTTCCACCAGCTGCACTTACATATAAATCTCCAAGACCTGCTAATCCTTTAACAGTTTCTTTCTTTCCTTTTAAAAATTCTGCAAAGACTTCCATTTCATAAACCGATTGTCTTATCAGAGCTGCAGAAGTGTTTAAATAAAGATTACCCTTAGGTTTTATTTTGTTTAATCCGGAAGCAGCTCCTATAACCATAGAGAATATATTTTTTATAGCCGCACAAACTTCAACTCCATTAATATCTGAAGATGATGATATATGATAATAATCTGTCGATAACATTTTATTTAAAGTTTTAACTGTATCTAAATTTTTATTAGCTATGACAACACCACTGTGAACTCTATTGGCTAATCCAGCAGCTAAACATGGTCCTCCAACAGCAGATATATTTATATTTTTAATTTCTTTATCAGATAATAGCCTTTCTAATTTATCAACCAGAAGTTCATACTTTTCTCCATTTACACTCAAACCCTTTGTTAGCATTAATAGATTAGGTAATACTTTATTTTTTGAAACTTTATTTAATTCTTCTGCAATCCAATCAATACCCTTTGAGCTAACACCTATAACGATCAGATCTGTTTTAGTTTTAAAAATATTATTAATAGAATCATGTTTAAAAAATTTAATAGATTTGGTTACTTCTAAATTAAGTCCTGGGTGAAAACGATTTTTATTTAGATCTTCTATAGCCTTGTTTTCTAGGTGGGTACCTACAATATTAACTTCATGTTTATTGTCGGAGCAAGGATAAGCAAATGCTGTGCCCATAGCTCCAGCTCCAATTATAACAATTTTTCCCATAATTAATTTTTAAAAAATATCCTTTGTACTAATATAAAAATTGAAACTAATTCGACTTTAGCTATCACCATAAATATAATAAGCGAAATTTTTGAAAATGTGAATAAGTCAGCAAACCAAACTTTATCCATACCATAGATGTTGGAAGAAACAGTGTTTGTGAGTGTTAAAATTGAAAGCTTAAATGAATTTTCAAAGTCTAAGTAGTCTACTAGCAAAATACTACTGAGAATAAAAAGACTAAGAAAAAATAAAATAAATACTAAAAACGATATTTTAATATTTTCGTTATTAATTTTTTTTTCTGAAAACATAATTTGATTATTTAATACAACATTTGGTTGTACCAATTTATATATTTCCATAAAAAATGCTTTAATTAAAATATATATTCTCAAAAGTTTAATCCCTGACGTTGTTGATAAAACAGAGCCGCCAATTAAAGTTAAAATTATAAAATATAATCCAAAATTTTCGGGAACTGCTATAATACTAATTCCTGAATTTCCTATACTACTAAGTATATTAATAAGAACTGAAGTAAAATTTAAATTATTAGTAAAATAAAAAATCATTGAAAAAACTAATACTGTGCCAACTATATAAAGATCTTCATTATGTTTTTTTAAATTATCCCTTGCGAAAACAACATTATAAAACAGATAAAAATTTAATATAGAGATAAGAAAACCAATACATAAAACAGTAGATTGAAAATTATTCTCTATTATTTCACTTAAAGAATCTGTGGGAAGAAAACCCCCAGAAGAAATGACTGTCATAGCTAAACTTAAACTATCAAGAATCCTAATACCTGATATTAAAAAAAAAGAAAAAATAAAGATCGTTAAAAGCGAATAAATTAATAAGATTCTTGTAGTAACGCTACGAAGATTTGGAGAAAGATTTATTTTTTTTTCTAAATTAAAAGAAAAATCTACTAATTTAAAATTAACCTGCTTATTTGAAAATATTAAAACAAGAAATATTAAGAAATAAAAACCGCCAATCCACTGTGAAGAAGATCTCCATAGTATTAAAGGTGGATCTAAATATTTTATATTTTTAAAAATAGTAAAGCCAGTTCCTGTTAATCCAGATATAGATTCAAAATAGGCATCTATGAAAGAAATATTATAACCACTAAAATAAATTGGTATTTGAATAAAAAAAGAAATTGTAAAATAAATTAAAAAAATCAAAAATATTTGTTCGTAAATACTAATAGATTGCTGTTCTTTTTTCCCAATTTTAAAAAGGACAAAACCAATTAAAGAAGATAGAAAAAAAACTCCTGCATAAGATTCTATGCTGGTTAAATAATCAAAATAAAAAGAATAAAATATATTCATTAAAGCCATAATGCTGATTGGAAAACAGCTAAGGCCTAAAAAATATAAACAAGGCTTTATTCTCATTTTATTATGAAGTTATTCTGAAAAGATTTTCAACTTCTTTTAGTTGATCCCTTTTAGATAAAAGAACAACAATGTCATTCTTTTCAAATACAGAATTAGATTTAGGTAACATAACTTTACTTTTTCTGACAATAGCACCTACCCTAACCTCTTCTGGTAAATTAGAATCTTTAATAGATTTGTTTACTAGTTCAGATGTCTCTAAAATTTTTGCCTCTAAAAATTCATATTCTCCATCCAATAAAGAATAAACTGTATCTATTGTTCCCATGTGAACGTGTTTCATAATTGTTGAAACGGTAGTCATACGAGGATCAACAAGATCATCTATCTTAAGAGACTCTTGGAGAAGATTGTAATTATGCTTATTGATTATAGCTATAGTTCTTTTAGATGGAGTGTGCTTTTCAGCCATAACGCATGCCATAATGTTATCCTCATCATCATTCGTAAGTGCAAAAACAGTTTCTATTTCTTCAATGTTAGCTTCTTTAAGAATTTTTTCATCTAAAGCATCACCACAAATTACAATTGAAGATGAAAGTTCGCTTGCAATTTGTTCTGCTCGGGCTTTGTTTTTTTCAATAATTTTTATTCTTAAACCTTCTACTGTTTCTAAAAGTTTTGCCAAGTGTAGACCAATATTTCCTCCTCCAATAATAAGGATTTTTTGAGCTGATTTCTCATCATGTCCAAAAACTGAAAGCAATTTATTTATTTGCTCTGTACTAACTACAACGTAAACTTTGTCTCCTAATTTCATTACATCGTTTTTTTTCATGAAAACAAAAGAATCTTTTCTTACTGCTCCAAAAACATACGCTTTAAATTCTGGAAATTTTTTTGTTAAATCTTTAAGTGGTATGTTCGCAATTGGACATCCTTTTTCAATGTGAATCTCCAATAACTTAACTTTATCTTTTACAAATGGAACGTTGTCTAAAGCTCCTGGAGCCTCTAATTTTCTATATAATGACTTTGCTACTTCTCGTTCAGGAGAAATGATTACATCAATTGGTATATTTGATTTACTATATAACTTGCTCCACTTTCCTTCTAAAAATTCCTGAGATCTGATTCTTGCAATTTTTTTAGATATATTAAATAAAGAACTCGCCAACTGACATACAATCATGTTTGTTTCATCGTTTCTGGTAACAGCAATGATCATATCGGCATCTTTTGCACCTGCATTTTCTAACACAGAAGGTAAAGTGGCTCTTCCTACTATAGCTTTTACATCCTGTGTGTCGTTAATTTTTTTAATATCTTCGGACGATTGATCAATAACGGTAACAGAGTGTCCTTGTGACGAAAGTTGTTTACTTATTGAAAAGCCGACCATGCCGGCACCACAAATTATAATGTTCATGATTAATTAATGCCTTTTATTCCTAAAGATTTGAGCTTTCTATGAAGAGCAGATCTTTCCATACCAATAAATTCAGCAGTTTTTGAAATATTGCCTTTATTTTTTCTTAATTGATTTAAAAGGTAATTTTTTTCAAAATTTTCACGAGCCTGTTTTAGTGGGTAAGACATAGAAACACTAGGATCGTTAAGGTTTTGTGTTGAATTTTTATTTAGTATTTCGTTTAATAATCTTGTAATATTTGATTTATTTTCATTTTGCGAAAGTATTGAAACTCTCTCTACTAAATTTCTTAATTCTCTAACATTTCCAGGCCAATCATAACTATAAAGTAATTCTTCATCTACATTAAGATTGATTTCTGGAATTCCATTAATTTCTGCTATTTTTTTTTGAAAATATTTTATAAGCAAAGGTATATCGTCTGGTCTAGAATTAAGTTTTGGAATTTCAATAGGAACAACATTTAGTCTGTGATACAAATCTTCTCTAAAGTTTCCTATGTTTACTTCATTTTTTAAGTCTTTAGAAGTTGAAGATATTATACGTATATTTACATGAATGTCTTTATTTCCATTTATTCTTTTAAATTTTTGATCAATTAATACTCTTAAAATTTTTGCTTGTGTATCTAGAGGTATCTCTGAAACTTCGTCAATCAACAAAGTTCCATTTGCAGCTTTTTCTAAAAAACCATAAGTAACACTTCCATCTGTATTTTCTGATCCAAATAACTCATGTTCGTAGTTATCGGGTTGCAATAATGCTCCGTTCAATACAATAAAAGGATTTTTAGAACGTGTTGAATTTTTATGAATTTTTCTAGCTACAAGTTCTTTTCCAGATCCGGTAGGTCCTGAAATTAAAACTCTACTGTCTGTAGATGATAATTTATTTATAAGTTTTTTTATCTTAATGACCTGATTGCTCTCACCTATAAGGTCGAAAGAGTGAAATAATTTATTTTCTAATTGAAGATTTTCCCTTTTTAAGTTGATATTTTCTAAGGCGCGATTAATAAAATTAAGTAACTGTTCGCTTGCAAATGGTTTGGTAATAAACTCGTAAGCCCCTAATTTTAAAGATTCAACAGCCATTTCAACATTTGCATGGCCTGATATCATTATTACAGGAACTAAATCAGTTATTTTTTTGATTTTTTTTAATAAATCAATTCCATCTTTATCTCCTTTATCCAATTTAACATCAATAACAGCGATATCAGGTAATTGTTTATCTATTTCGAATGAAGCTTGATCATAATTTGCAGCTTCTCTAACTTTGTAGTTTTTATCTTTTAAAATATTTGAAATTAAATTTCTAATATCAAAATTATCGTCTACGACTAATATTTCGTTTTTCATTATATTGAGGGTAAAGAAATTTCTATCTGTGCTCCCTTAGGATTTTTCAGAAAGTTAATATCTCCATTATGCTCATTTATTATCTTGCTCACTATTGGTAATCCTAATCCTGTACCATCTTTTTTTGTAGTGTAGTAGGGTTTGGTGATATTTTTTGTATCATTAAAACCAAAACCATTATCCAGCATTTTGATCACTATATATTCATTATTTCTAACTATTTCTACACTAATTTTACCTTGTAAATTATGGTCTTTTTGTTTTTTCTCCTGGATTGCTTCAATAGAATTTTTTATTAAATTCAAAAATACCCTATGTAATTGTTCCTCATCTCCTTTAATAGAAAAATTTTCTTTTGGATTGTATTTTAATTTTAAATTCAAATTTTTATCTGACATTTTATAAAATTCAATCGCTCTATCTATAACATTAAAAAGATTTATTTTTTTAAATATAGGTGATGGCATTCTGGCAAAATCTGAAAATTCATTAACTAATTTTTCAATATCTTTGATTTGTCTATTTATAGTCTGTAAATAATTTACAAAATTATTATTTTCATCTTTTAATCTGTCTGCATACTTGTCTCTTAGGCCATCAATAGAAAGTTGTATTGGAGTTAAGGGATTTTTAATTTCGTGCGCCAATTTTCTAGCTACAGTTTCCCAAGCAGAGTATCGTTCTGCATCAAGAAGTTTTTCTTGCTGTTTTTTTAACCTTTCTATCATATTGTTAAAATTTTTATTAAGTGTTTTTATTTCTTCATCGGCTTCTTTTATATCTGGAACACGACTATCTAATTTTCCTTTACTTATGCTTTGTGAAGCGGATATCAAATTTATAATTGGTTTGGTCAATCTACCAGCAAAAGTAATTGCAAGGACTATTGTTAAAAATAACAATAACGAAACAACCATTATATAAATAATTGCAAATGTAATTTTTATTCCAGTTCTACTATTTTCAACTGTATAATAAAAATTTACAGCTTCTTCGGTTTCATCTAAATATTGCAGCAGCTGAGGTTGAATATTTTTAGATATATAAAGATAGGTGTCTATAAAGTTATTTAATTTGATTATGTATGCCGTTTTATTTTCTTTAGAACGATCTACCAATACAGGGTTACCTTCAAGGGTTTTATCAAAAATTTCTTCGCCTGGAGTTGTAAATTGATCTTCAGGATTACTTGTATCAGAAAGAAAAATGCTCCCGGAACTATCGATTAAGTAAACTTCATCAACTTTTCTTAAATTTTTTTGAGCCCTTACAATAGTTGAAAATCTTTTTGGATTTGAAAAGAAAACTTCAGAGTATCTATTTAAATCAAGGCTAATTAAATAGATGTCTGTTTCAACTGATTTTTTGGATTCTTCTATATAATTTTTTGCAACTTGATATGAATTATTGACCGCTGATGTTATTTTTTGATCAAAATATTTTTGTAGTCCTACATTGAATAAAATTAATGAGAAAATAGCTATTACCAATGACGGTATAAATGCAAAAAGTGAAAACTGTACAACATAATTAATACTTGTTTTGGAACCAGTTCTTTTTTTTGTATATTGCGAAAATAATTTAGAAATTTCCCTGATTAATAAAATTAAAAAAACAACCAACATAATAACATCGGCTAACAATAAATATTGAAGATTATCTTCATTTAAAAAAATAAAATTCTGATTTATGAAAGTTATAAAAGTAAATACTCCCAATAAAACGCACAAAAACGAAATGCCAAAAAACCACTTGAAATTTTTGATAGTATTAATCATTTTAATCTCTTAACATTTTACATAAATATGAGGTAAATTAACATAATGAGTTTTTGCTTAATTCTATTAGCAGCAGGGGAAAGTAAAAGGTTTAATTCAAAAATACCCAAACCTTTTATTAAGGTTGCTGGAAAAGCCCTATTAGATCATTCATTGATTAAATTTAATAAAATAAAACAAATAAAAAAAATTGTTGTTGTTATAAATAAAAAACATTCAAGATTTTTAAAGGAAATTAAGTCTAATAATTTTTCAAAAATAATAGGTGGAAAAACACGGCAAGAATCTACTTATAAAGCCTTAAGATACATTAAAAAAAACAGAATTAAATGTACAAATGTACTTATACACGATTCTGCTAGACCCAACTTTTCTTTAAAATTAATAAAAAAAATTATAAATGCTTCTAAAAAAAATACTGTTGTTCCTAAAATTCCTATCCATGACGCCTTGAAAGAATCTGTAAGTAAAGAATTCCTATTAAATATTTCAAGAGAAAACTTCTTTTCAACTCAAACACCTCAGTCTTTTAACTTTAAAGAAATACTCAGCCTACATGCTAGAAACAAATCCTTTTATAAGGATGATGATCTTTCTTTAGTTCAATCATTAAAAAAAGTTAAGTTTGTTGATGGAGAAAAAAACAATTTTAAAATTACCAATCAACAAGATCTTTTAATGCTTAAAAATTTCATGAATCTAAAAACCAGAACAGGGATAGGTTTTGATGTTCACAGGCTTGTTCATAAAAGAAAACTTTATTTAGGTGGTTTGAGAATAAAATCTAAATTAGGAACCTTGGGTCATTCGGATGGGGACCCTGTTCTACATTCTATAACAGATGCAATTTTGGGAGCATGCAAGATGGGAGATATAGGTCAAATGTTTTCTGATAAAAGTAAAAAATTTAAAAATATAAGATCAACTATTTTATTAAAACGAGTAATGGACCAAGTTAAATCTAAAGGTTATTACATAAAAAATTTAGATATAAATATAATTGTTCAAACCCCTAAAATTAAAAAATATAAAAATAAAATGATAGATAATATTTCTAAACTTTGTGAAATTTCAAAAGATCAAATAAATATAAAAGGCAAAACTACGGAAAAATTAGGTGTAATAGGAAAAGAAAAAGCTATAGCCTGCGAAGTAATAACGTCTGTGGTGCAATATGATTAATAGAATAAATTTCTTGTTCGTCACTTTGTTTGGTATAGGAAAAATAAAAAAAATACCTGGAAGCGTTGCTTCTTTGGCTACAACATTATTTTTATTTTTTTTATTTCATATTTTAAATATTTCTCCAAATATCATTTTAATTGCTTTAATTATAATTTTTTTAATCTCACTTTATGCGGTCAATATTTTTATAAAAGATTTAGAAAATAAAGATCCTAAAGAAGTAGTTATTGATGAATTCATTGGTCAATCAATTCCTTTGTGCCTTTATGAAGTTGCACATAACGTACCAAGAGAAACTGGTGAAATATTAAAATTTTATTTCATAATGTTTATACTGTTTAGAATTTTTGATATCACAAAACCATTTCCTGTTAGTTATTATGAAAAAAACTTTAAGAACAGTCTTGGTGTCATTATGGATGATGTCTGTGCTGGCTTATACGTTGTTGCCATTCTTGTTTTATACATGGTGTTAACATGAAAAAGCTTTCTCAAAAAATAGTTAAACTTTTAATGAAAAAAAAACTTAAAATATCTGTTGCTGAATCTTGTACAGGTGGAATGCTTTCAAGTTCTATTACTTCTGTGAGCGGATCTTCTAAAGTATTTAGCATGGGGCTGGTTACCTACTCTAATCAATCTAAGAATCTTCTTTTAAAAGTATCTAAACAGATTATTAAAAAACATGGAGCTGTAAGCGTTCAGTGTTGTTTCTCAATGGTTAATAACTTAACCAAAATTAGTAAAAGCAATGTTGCTATTTCAATTACTGGGATAGCCGGACCTAGCGGCGGAACTAAACTAAAGCCAGTTGGATTAGTTTATGTAGGTTTAAAAAAAGGCAATAAAGTTAAGGTAAATAGATTTGTATTTAAAAAAAAAGGGCGTTCAAATATTCAAAGAGCTGCAACTAAAAAAGCTTTAAATTTAATTCTGCATACAATTTAATTAAATATAAAGATCATCATTTTTGCTACCAAACTGTTCGCTAGTATAAAAATAATAATTGTGTCTATATATAAGAGGAAAACCAACTTATTTCTTATTCTTTTTTTCTTATTTAACAGTTGAATATTCTCGTCCCAATACATTTGTTGATTTTTATTGTCTTTAAAATCGTAAGAAAACATCCAATAATTTTGATTATTTTCCCTTGGATCTCCAGTTTTTAGATAGTTTATCCAATCTCTTAAGTAATACCAAAGAAACAAAAATAACAGAGTAAATAACAAGATAGTCAACATTATTTATTAAATAGTTCTACAGCTCTTTTTTCAAAAGCATCAGCAATATTTCTTAGTCCTTTATCGAAAGATTTTGTCATAATCATATTATAAAAAATGTTTTTTATTTCAAAATCAATTTTAAAACTTATCTCGCTTTGGTTGTTTATTTCTTTTATTTCCCACTCATTTTGAAGATACTTTAAAGGTCCTCCTATATTATTAACAATAATTTTATCCTTTTCCTTATAATAAGTTACATGACTTTTATAAGTTTGGTTTAAAAATTTCTTACCCACTGTTAAATCAGCTTCTATCTCTATCATGTCAGCTCTATCTTCTCTTTTGTGGATCTTTCCACTTAAACACCAAGGAACAAACTCAGGATATTTTTCAATATCAAGTATCATATTGATTAGATCTTTTTTTTTACAAGGAATAATTTTTTTTATTGTAGCGGCTGGCATTTTAATTGTTCATCCCTTATAGATTTTAATTTTTTAAAATCTTCGTCTGCATGGTATGAAGATCTCGTTAATGGGGATGAAGCAACTAATAAAAATCCTTTAGTTAAAGCAATATCTTTTAATTCTTTAAATTCATTGGGATGATAATATCTTTGAAGAGGATGATGTTTGGGAGAAGGTTGCAAATATTGACCAATTGTTAAAAAATCAACTTTTGCTGTTCTTAAATCATCCATAACTTGAAGTACTTCGTTTTTATCTTCACCTAGGCCAACCATAATTCCTGATTTTGTAAAAATGTTTGGTTTATTTTTTTTAACCGAGTCTAAGAGTTTAATGGATGCAAAATAACGTGATCCAGGTCTAACCTTTAAATACAAGCTTGGAACTGTCTCAATATTGTGATTAAAAACATCTGGATTGGATTTGATAACTTTTTTATAAGCATCTCCTTTTCTTAAAAAATCCGGAGTTAAAACTTCTATTGTTGTGTCTGGATTGTTCTTTTTTGTTTCAAGAACTACATTTTTAAAATGTTCTGCTCCGCCGTCTTCTAGATCGTCTCTATCAACAGAGGTAATAACAACATGATTAAGGGTTAATTCTTTAACAGCTTTAGAAACTTTAAAGGGTTCAAGAGGATCCAACCGGCCTGGCTTTCCTGTCTTGACATCACAAAAAGCACAACCTCTTGTACAGGTATCTCCCATAATCATAAAAGTAGCGTGTTTTTTACTCCAACATTCAGTAATGTTTGGGCAGTTTGCTTCTTGACAAACCGTATTAAGATTATTTTTATTTACAATCGCCTTGGTCTTAAAAAAAGTTTGGGTATCTAGAATTTTTGATCTAATCCATGCAGGTTTTTTCTTTATAGGATTGAATGGTTTATTGATTTTTTCTGGGTGTCTAGGTTTAGTCATTTAGTTTGATCAATATTTCATCCTTTTTTCCAAATTTAAGTTTTTCCCTAATTAAAGTATCTATAAAATCAAAATTTAAATTTTCTGAAAGCAAACTGTTTTTGTTTTCAACATTTTTTACTTTCTGTGTCAAAAATGTCTGCTCCGTGTTTAATTCCTTTAATAAATTTTTCTTTTCAAAATACGAAATTAAACCTCTTTCTCCCATAAAAAGATTAATAAAAATATACAATAATAAAAAAATATTTAGAAAAAGTATTTTTCGTCTTTTTAAAACTTTAAAAAATCCCATTTTTAGATTTTAGCCATTTTTGAGGAATTTCCAAGCTCCTCTTCAATTCTTAGTAGACGATTATACTTAGCTACTCTCTCTGATCTTGCTAATGATCCGGTTTTTATTTGAGAGGAGTTTGTAGCAACCGCTAAATCAGCTATAAAAGTATCTTCTGAGTCGCCTGATCTATGAGATACTATAGTCTCAAAACCATTCTTATGGGCAAGATCTATAACATCTAATGTTTCGCTCACTGTGCCAATTTGATTAAGCTTAACCAATATAGCATTTGCTGACTTGTCTTTTATACCTTTTTCCAATCTTTTTATATTAGTGGCAAACAAATCATCACCTACAATTTGTATACTTGTATTGCTTGTTAATTTTTTCCACAATTCCCAATCATCTTCTCCGAAAGGATCTTCGATGGATTTAATTGGATATTTTTTAATTAATTCAGAGTAATACTCTATTGTTTTTTCCTTATCTAATTCATTTGCCGCCACATCTAAACAAATTGAAATATCCTCACCAGGTTTAAAACCAGATTTTTCAATTGCCTTTATTATTACTTGAATAGCTTCTTCGTTATTTTTTAAGTTGGGAGCAAATCCTCCTTCATCACCAACATTAGTATTATCAAGCATTGATTTTAAGTTCTGAATTACTAAAAAACTTTTTCTCATAGCTTCAGAAAAAGATTTTGATTTTTCTGGACGTATCATAAACTCTTGGATATCTAGATTGTTTTTTGCATGAACACCACCATTTATTATATTTAAAAGAGGAATTGGTAACTGAGTATTTTTAGAATTTCCTAAATATTTATATAAAGATACATTTTTTTCCATAGCAGCAAGTTTACAAGAAGCTATCGACACAGCTAAAATTGCATTGGCACCAAGTTTCTTTTTTTGTTCAGTACCGTCGATATCTATTAAAATTTTATCTATTTTTTTTTGATTAGTAAAATCAATATTTTTTAAAGACTTTGATATTGGACCATTTATATTTTCAACAGCCTTAAAGACACTTTTGCCAAGATAATTTTTATTTTCTTTATCTCTTAACTCAAAAGCTTCATGGGTTCCCGTTGAAGCTCCTGACGGAACAATTGCTGAAGCATAATGTCCATCATCTGAAAAAACTTCTGCCTCTACTGTTGGGTTTCCTCTGCTATCAAAGACTTGTCTGCCTTTGATACTTTTAATTTTTGCCATTCTTTATTAATTTATCAATTTCAACTAATTGCTCTAACAAGCTAGGCATTTTTGATAATGGAACCATATTTGGTCCATCTGATGGAGCGTTGTCTGGATCAGGATGTGTTTCCATAAAAACTGCCGCGACTCCAACAGCAATAGCAGCACGTGCAAGATACTCTACAAATTCTCTTTGTCCTCCACTTTTGTCTCCCATCCCTCCAGGTTGTTGAACAGAATGTGTTGCATCAAAAACTACTGGATAACCATTCTTTGCCATAATAGGTAGGGACCTCATGTCTGATACCAATGTATTGTAACCAAAGCTTGCCCCTCTTTCTGTAACCAAAATATTTGTATTTCCAGACTCAGCAATTTTTTTTGTTACATTAACCATGTCCCATGGAGCTAAAAATTGTCCTTTCTTTACATTTATAACTTTTCCTGTTTTAGCAGCAGCAATCAATAAATCAGTTTGTCTACATAAAAAAGCTGGTATTTGTAAAACGTCAACATGTTTGGAAACAATTTCACATTGTTCGGCTGTGTGAACATCTGTTAAAACAGGTACTCCCACTTCTTTTCGAATTTTATCAAATACTGGAAGTGACTTTTCTAGACCTGCTCCTCTTTTTCCTTTTAAGCTAGTTCTGTTAGCTTTATCAAATGATGTTTTATAAATTAAACCCACACCAAGCTTTGTAGTAATTTTTTTTAATTCAGTGGCAACATCTAATGCATGTTTTTCACTTTCTAATTGACAAGGTCCAGCGATCAAAGTGAAAGGTTTTGTGTTAGAAATATTTAATTTTCCACATTTAACTAATTTGTTCTCCATTAATTTGTGCTCCTGTTATTTGCGGCTTTAACAAATGAAGAGAATAATGGATGGGGTGTAAATGGTCTTGATTTAAATTCAGGATGAAACTGAACACCAACAAACCAAGGATGATCTTTAAGTTCTATTATCTCAGGAAGTGTTCCGTCGGGAGATAAAGCAGAGAAAATTAAACCTTTTTTTTCAAAGTCATTTTTATACTTAATATTTACTTCATACCTATGTCTGTGTCTTTCTTTGATTTTTTTTTCAGAATATATTTTAGATATCAAAGAATTATTTTTTAATACAGCGTCATACAAACCTAACCTCATAGTTCCTCCTAAATCTTTTTCACTTCCTTTAATTCTTTTTTTACCTTTTTGCCACTCTTCTAGTAAACCAACAACTGGTGTACAATTGTTACCAAACTCACTGCTAGAAGCATTTTTTATGTTTAACAAATTTCTGGCAGCTTCAATAATTGCCATTTGCATACCAAAACAAATTCCAAAAAAAGGTATATCGTTCAATCTTGCATATTTTATGGCAGCAATCTTGCCTTCTGTTCCTCTTTTACCAAATCCTCCAGGAATAAGTACTCCGGACACATCTTTTAACAATGTCTTTATGTTTTCTGGTTTTAAATTTTCTGAGTCTATCCTCTTCAAATTAACCTTAATATTGTTTGATATACCTCCATGAATTAGAGCTTCGTCTAATGACTTGTAAGCATCTTTAAGATTAATGTATTTACCTATAATTCCTATATTCACATCTTTACTTGGATTTAATACCTTAGAAGTAATACTTTTCCATTTGCTAAGATCAGGCGATTTTTTATTTTTAATATTGAAATAAGAAAGCACTCTTTCGTCTAATTTCTCTTTATGAAAACTAATTGGCGCTTCATATATAGTTCTTACATCAACAGTTTCAATAACATTTTCTATAGGTACATTACAAAATAAAGATATTTTTTTTCTTTCTGTTTTTGGTATCTCTCTTTCTGCTCTACAAATTATTATATCTGGTTGAATTCCTAAGCTTCTTAGTTCTTTAACTGAATGTTGAGTTGGTTTTGTTTTAAGTTCACCCGAAGCTTTCAAATAAGGAACTAAGGTAAGATGAATAAACAAACTATTTTTTTTTCCTGTATCATTTGAAAATTGTCTGATTGCTTCTAAGAAAGGTAAACTCTCTATATCACCAACTGTTCCTCCAATTTCACAAATTATAAAATCTTCATTTTTTACATCGTGGGAAATAAATTTTTTAATTCGATCGGTCACGTGTGGAACTACCTGAACAGTTCCTCCTAGAAAATCTCCTCTTCTTTCTTTTTTTATTATGTCACTATAAATTCCACCTGTAGTAATATTGTCAGATTGTGTAGCTGAAATTCCTGTAAATCTTTCGTAATGTCCAATATCTAAATCAGTCTCAGCACCATCATCTGTTACAAAAACTTCACCGTGTTGGAAGGGATTCATTGTTCCTGGATCAACATTTAAATATGGATCCAGCTTTCTAACTCTTACTTTAAAACCTCTTAATTGTAGTAATGATGCTAATGAAGCGGAAGAAAGACCTTTTCCTAGTGAGGATACCACGCCGCCAGTAACGAATACATATCGCGCCATGGAAGAACACTATACCTATTTTTTATTAGAAAATAAAGTTTATTTTTCACTTTCTGGAATTTTTGGAGTATCTGAATCTTTTTCTTTCTCAATTTTCTCTATAACTGACTGTTTTTCTTCTAAGTCTGCTCTGGATAAAATTACCAGGGATATACTAGAGATTATAAACAGGGCAGCAATAACAGCTGTGGATTTAGTTAAAAAATTTCCAACCGATCTTGTAGATGCAAAATTATCCTGTGATAAACCCAATCCTAAAGCCCCGCCTTCTGATCTCTGTAATAAAACCAATACAATTAGTATTAAAGCTAAAACAACATTTGATGCTATCAGGATAGTTTCCATATGGCTTATTTATAGAAGTTTCTTATTATATCAATAAATTTTTTTGATGATTTTGAAGCTCCACCTATCAAAAAACCATCTAATTCTTTAATTAGTTTGAAATTATGAATACTTTTATTATCAACAGATCCTCCGTACAATATTTGAAAATTATGCTTAGTTCTAAAATTTAACTTTAAAAATTTTTTTAAAATAATAACGGTCTTTTTAAGTTCATTAGTTTTTGGAACTTTTCCAGTTCCAATGGACCATATTGGTTCATATGCAATAATAATTTTTTTTAAATTGTAATTTCTTTTTAAAACCTTTGTTATCTGTTTTTTTAATACTTTTGTAGTTAATTTTTTTCTTTTTTGAATTTTATTCTCTCCTATACAGAAAATTATATTTAAATTATTTTTTAGAGCTGTAAAAATTTTTTCTTTTAAAATAACGTCATTTTCACCAGAAGCTCTATTTTCAGAATGTCCAATAATTATATGATTAATCCCTAATCTCTTTATCATAAAAGCACTAACTGATCCTGTGTGTGCACCAAAATGATCTTTATAAAAACAATTTTGAGCAGAAATTGAAATTTTTTTATCTTTAAATTTTTGTGAAAAATCTTGTAGCAAAGTATGCGGAGGAGCAATTATTACTTTATATTTTTTATTATTTTTTTTGTCTTTGTTTAGGAATTTATTAATTCTATCTACAATTTTGATAGACCCAGGAATTCCAAACATTTTCCAATTTCCAATAAAATACTTCATCCGTTAGCCTTAATTAAACACTTTAATTTATAGATTTTTTAATATAATTAATTTAAATTTCTTAAATTAAAATTATGCTGTCATCAATAAGAAAATTTTCTAAGTCCTTTTTAGGCAAAATTGTTATAGGTCTAATAGCTATAGCTTTTGTTGCGGGGTTTGGTATGGGCGGTAGTTTTAGCGGAAAACAGAATATTGTAGCTGAAATAAATAGTGACAAAATTAGTTCACAAGAGTTTGTAACATATCTTCAAAGAGTTGGTATTACTAAAGACGATATCGAAATGGCTGGTGGTAAATCTGAATTAATACAAAAAGTTTTAATGAATTATATTAGCGAAGAAATTATTTCAATGGAAAGTAAAAAAAAAGGAGTTCAACTTAGTGAGAGATCTTTGTTTGAAAAATTAATAGACGATAAAAAATTTAAAAAAGATGGAAAATTTTCTCAAACTAAATATGAAAAGTTTATGTTGTCTAATGGTTTGACAAAACCTTATTATGAAAATTTAGTTAGGGAGACAGAAGTTAAAGATCAGCTATTAAACTTTTACAGTGGTGGAATAAAATTACCAGTTTTTGTTATTAACGATTTATACAAAAAAGAAAATCGCGTAATAAAAATTAATTATATAAGTTTGACTGAAGTTTATGGCAAAGAGCAAATATCACAGATTCAAATTAAAGATTATTATGAAAAAAATAAAAGTTCATTTAATCAAGTTTACAAAAAATTTAAGTATCTTAAATTGTCACCAGAAACATTAATTGGAAAAAAAGTTTTTGATGAAGAGTTTTTTAAAAAAATTGATGAAATTGAAAATGCTATTTTAGATGGAAAAGGTTTTGAAGAAATAACCGCGGAAAATAGGAGTGGAATTCAAAATGTAGATTTTATTAATATAAAAAAAATTAAAGAAGATGGCTCAGCTTTTAAAAGTATAGATAATAAATCTTTTAATGAAATATTTAAAATTGAAGATAAAAATTCTCCAAAATTTATTAATAGTGATAACAACTATTATCTTGTTCAAATTATAGAATCGAAAACCAAAATGTTAACTCTTGAAAATAAAGATTTAAAAAAAATGATAGAATCACAAATAAAAGTTCTTTCTCAAATTGAAAAAATTGGAAAACTTATAGGTGATATTAATGATCAAAAGTTTTTTGAAAAAGATATGGTTGAACTTTCTAAAAAAAATAATATTCCTATTAACTCTATAACAATTAAAAATATTACCGATGATTCAAAATTTAGCCGTAAATTATTGAAAAACATATATCAATTTAACAAAGGACAAATTTTTGTAATGCCAGGAGAAAAAGAAAATTACTTAGTAAAAATTGTTGACGAAGACAATCCTAAGATTGATATCAATTCAGATAAATACAAAGTGTATGTTAAGAAAGCTAATGCTCAATACATTGGAAAAATTTATAAGTCTTATGATAAATATATAAATGCAAATTATAAAATTGATATAAAAAGCACAGTTCTTAAAAGAATAGAAAATTCATTTTGATGAAATTAAGTACAAGTTTAGAAAAATTTAAAAAGTTACATAAAAATAAAAATAATCAAGCAATCTACTACAAACAAAATTGTAAAAACTATGCTTTTGTGGAAAATTTATACAAATTTATTCTTTCAAAGAAAAATAGTTTTATATTTGAATCTGTAGAAAAAGGTGTGATTAGAGGTCGGTATACAATAATAGGGTTTAATCCCGACAAAGTTTTTAATATAGAAAAAAATAAAATTGTTGAGGATAACTTTAAGAAAAAAAAAATAATCAAAAAAAATATTCTTCTTTACCTTAATAATTTATTAAGAAATTTTAAGGTAAAATCTTCAAGTGAACTTCCAAGAATGTCATCTATGCTTGTAGGATACTTTTCTTACGACATTATACGACTAATTGAAAAAATTCCTGATAGATGTAAAGACGACATAAATATTCCTGATATTAGGCTTATGAGACCTAAAAATTTAGTTATATATGACAACGTAAAAAGGAAAATTTTCTATATTGAAAATATTTTTAAAGAACAAAAAATAAGCAATTATAATTTTGAATATGAAAAAATTAAAAAAACTTTCGTGGAATTAAGTCACTTTGGAAACATACAGCTTCCAACTAATTTTCACAAAAGCAAAAAAAATATAAAGATAAAGTCTAATATATCAAAATCTAAATTTAAAAATATTGTTCTAAGGGCAAAAAATTATATTAAACGAGGTGATATTTTTCAGGTCGTTTTGAGTCAAAGATTTCAAGCTTCAATTAATAAGCCTCCAATAGAAATTTATAATACTTTAAGAGTTTTAAACCCTTCCCCTTTTATGTTTTATTTTAACTTTAAAGATTTTAAAATTTTAGGTAGTAGTCCAGAAATATTAGTGAGAATGGTAAATAACGAAGTTACAATTAGACCAATTGCCGGTACAAGGCCTAGAGGTAAAAACAAAAAGCAAGACAAAAAGTTAACGAAAGAACTATTAAACGACCCAAAGGAACTTGCTGAACACCTGATGCTTTTAGATCTTGGAAGGAATGATGTTGGAAAGGTTTCAAAAGTTAACAGTGTAAAAGTAACAGAAAAATTCAAAGTAGAGAAATATTCTCATGTAATGCATATCGTTTCTAATGTTGTAGGAAAATTAAGAAAAAAGTTTTCTCTTTTTGAAACATTTTTATCAGGTTTTCCAGCAGGAACTGTTAGTGGTGCTCCCAAAATAAGAGCTATGGAAATAATTGATGAATTAGAAACTTCAAAAAGAAAACTTTACGCTGGTGGAATAGGTTATTTTACTGCAAACCAAGAATTTGATACCTGTATAGCCTTAAGAACTGCTCTAATTAAAAATAATAAAATTTATGTTCAAGCTGGAGCCGGGATAGTCGCTGACAGCAATCCAAATAACGAATACAATGAAACAGTCAACAAAGCGAAAGCATTATTAAATGCTATAGATTAAATGAAAACTTTATTAATAGATAATTACGATAGCTTTACCTACAATCTTTATCATTATCTTTTATCACTAAGATGTGAAGTTGAAGTAGTTAGGAATGATAAAATTAATTCAAAAGATATTTTAAGAAGAAAGTATAAAAAAATCGTTATCTCTCCAGGTCCAGGTACTCCAAATCAAGCTGGAAATTGCTTAAAAATCGTAAAAGATCTTTCTAAAAGAATTCCAATTCTCGGAGTTTGTTTGGGCCACCAAATTATCGGACAGGCCTTTGGAGCTAAGATAATAAATGCTAAAAAAATTATGCATGGAAAAACCAGCAGAATTTCCCATAAAAAAAATGGAATTTTTAAAGGTGTCAAAAATAATCTATTAGGAACCAGATATCACAGCCTAATCATTGATAAAAAAACTTTGAATAAAGACTTTCTAATTACTGCAGAAACAAAAGATCATATAATAATGGGAATTATGCATAAGAAATACAATCTACATGGAGTACAATTTCACCCTGAAAGTATAAGTACCAAGGAAGGGATGAAATTAATAAAAAACTTTTTAAAGTATAAATAAAATGGAAGAAATTCTTAAAAAGCTAAAAAATAAACAAAACCTAAGTTTTGAAGAAAGTAAATCTACTTTCGAAAAAGTGATGTCAGGCAAAGTTAAAGAAGAAGAAATTCATGATTTTTTAACCTTTTCTTCTGCCAAGGGAGAAACTTCGGATGAGATTGCAGGTGGAGTTTATGTTTTGAGAAATAAAGCTGCGCAGGTAAATGTGCCTGATGATACAGTAGATACCTGTGGGACTGGAGGAGACGGAAAAAATACCTTAAACATTTCCACTGCAGCAGCATTATTACTATCTAGTTTTGGAGTTAAAGTTGCTAAACATGGAAATAAATCTGTTTCTTCAAAATGTGGTTCTGCTGACGTTTTAGAAAAATTGAATATCAACATAAATCTAGGTCCTAAAGAAGTGGAAACAAGTATAAATAATATTAATTTTGGATTTATGTTTGCTCCAGGTTATCATTCAGCTATGAAATATGTTGGTCCAGTTAGAAAAAAAATTGGAAAAAGAACAATATTCAATTTAATTGGGCCTTTAAGTAGCCCTGCAAAAGTAAAAAGACAAGTTGTTGGGGTTTTTGATAAAAAATTACTTAAAATTTTTGCTGAAGCACTTAAAAATTTAAATTTAAAAAAAGCGTTAATTGTCCATAGTCAAGATGGTCTTGATGAAATTTCTCCATACGCAAATACAGATATCGTAGAACTCACAAATGGAAAAATTACAGAATCAGTTTTTAACCCAAAAGATTTAGGCATTAAAGTTGGTAATTTTGAAAACATTGTTGGAAAAGACCCTGAATATAACGGAGGAAAAATGAAAGAAATATTTGGAGGTAAAGATAACGATTTTTCTGTTGCTGTCTGTCTTAATGCTGCTGCTGGTTTGCTTGTAGCTGAAAAATCAAAATCTTTTAAAGATGGATATCTAGATTTAAGAAAACATATTCTTTCAGGAAAAGTTATTAATCACATTTCAAAACTGGTGAGATGACCAATACTTTAGAAAAAATAATTGTCGATAAGAAAAATAATATAGATAAGTTTAAAAAATCTTTTACAATTGAGGATCTTAAAAAAAAAGTATCCTCATATAAAAATTACTTAAATTTTAAAGATAAATTAAAAAAGAATGAAATTTCTGTTATTGCAGAGATAAAAAAAGCAAGTCCTTCTGCGGGTGTTATTGTTGAGAATTACGAACCTAAATCCATTGCAAAACAATACTCAAATTCTGGAGCATCTTGCCTTTCCATTTTAACAGAAGAAAATTATTTTAAAGGAAAACTAGAACATATTAGTGAGGTTAAAAAGGATGTTAAATTACCCATTCTATGTAAAGACTTTTTCATAGACCCTTATCAGGTTTATCTAGCTAAAAGTTTTGGTGCAGATGCTATTTTAATTATTCTAGCGGCTATTAATGAAAAAACCGCACAAGAAATATATAGTGTGGCTGAAGAACTAAATTTAAGTACAATAGTAGAGGTACATACAGAAGATGAAGCTAGGAAAGCACTTAATTTCAATAATGCGATAATTGGGATCAATAATAGAAATCTTAAAACTCTTAAAACCGATATCAAAACTACTTACGATTTACACAAAATTTTAATTAAACATTCAGGTCCACTTGTTTGCGAAAGTGGAATAAAGTCTGAAAAAGAAGTGGAAGAGATAGTTAAAAAAACAAAGATAAATAACTTCCTTATTGGTGAATCACTTCTCAAAGATTTAGACAAAAACTCATCTTTATTAAAAAGAATCGTTCAAATAAGCCCTTAATTTAAGGCTAATTTGGCATTGATATTATAGTAGAACTTTTGTAGAACATAAATGTACAGGATTTGTTCTATGCTTACAAAAAAACAAAAAAACTTACTACTCTTTATTAATAAGAAAATTAGATCGACTGGTGTATCTCCTTCTTACGAGGAAATGAAAAATTCACTCAACCTTAAGTCGAAATCTGGAATTCATCGATTAATATCGGCACTAGAAGAAAGAGGCTTTATTAAAAGGTTGGCACACAAAGCAAGAGCCCTTGAAGTAATCAAACTTCCTGAAAATGCAAGCGCGCATGATTTATTTAACAGTTTTACACCAAGTGTAATTAAAGGCGGTTTGGATAAAAATACCGGCAAGTCTAGTAAAATTTCAGTTCTTGGATCAATAGCTGCTGGTACACCTATAGAAGCAATACAACAAGAAGTTGATAAAGTTAATTTGCCTGCTGATTTTAATAAAAATGATGATCACTTTGGATTAAAAGTAAAAGGAGATTCTATGATCGAAGCAGGAATTAATGATGGAGATACAGTTATAATTAAAAAAAGTTCAAATGCCGACAATGGTCAAATAGCAGTAGTTCTAATTGATAATGAAGAAGCAACTTTAAAAAGGATTAGAAAAAAAGGAAATACCATTGCTCTAGAGAGTGCCAACAAGAAATATGGTACTAAAATATACGCAGCAAAAAGAATTAAGATTCAAGGAAAATTGGTTTCTTTATATAGAAACTTCAATTAAAATAGTTTAATTTCAATTCATGGCTTTTATTTGCAGGTTTGCACCCTCACCTACAGGACCTTTACACATTGGTGGTGTTAGAACTGCATTGTTTAATTGGTTGTTAGCTAAAAAAAATAAGGGTAAATTTTATCTCAGAATTGAAGATACCGACAAAGAAAGATCAAAAGAAGAATTTAAAAAACAAATTATAGACTCTCTTGCTTGGATTGGAATAAAGCATGATGATAAAGAATATATTCAGTCTAAAAATATCAACAAACATAAAGAAATTGCTGACGAACTTTTAAAAAAAGGTTTTGCTTATAAATGTTATTGTTCAGAAGAAGAAATTAAAGAACAAAAAGAAAAATGCAAAAAACAAGGAATACCTTATATCTATAATAGAAAATGGAGAGATCCAAAAAATTTAGAAATTCCAAAAAATATTAAACCTGTAATTAGATTTAAAAGTAAAATTTCTGGAAATTCTATTGTTAAAGATCTTGTTCAAGGTGAAATTAATATCGCAAATTCTATTATAGAAGATTTTGTTATTTTAAGACAAGATGGTTCCCCTACTTATCAATTGTCTGCTGTTGTTGATGATCATCTAATGAAAATCACACATGTGATAAGAGGTGACGATCATAAAATAAATACTTTTAAACAAAAACAAATCTATGAAGCTATGAAATGGGACATACCTCAGTTTGCACATATCCCTCTTATTCACAGTGAAAAAGGGTCTAAGCTCTCGAAAAGGGATATGGCATCAACTATAAGTGATTACATTAAAAAGGGAATTTTGTCTGACGCTCTCAGAAATTATCTTTTACGTCTTGGCTGGGCTCATAAAGACAAAGAAATTTTTACTTTAAAAGAAAGTATAGAACTTTTTGACCTAAAAGGAGTTGGAAAATCACCATCAAAATTAGATTTAACCAGAATACTTTCATTAAATGAACATTACATTAAGCACATGGAAGAAAAGGAATTGTTTGAATTATTTAAAACTTTTGCTCAAAAATTTAGAAAAAATATAGATGCTTCTAAGGAAAAATCTATTCTTGAATCAATGAGTTTTTTAAAAAATAAAGCTAAGACACTTGATGATATTTACTGTAATTCTGAATATATTTTACAAGACAATATTAAAATTTCTCCTGAAGATTCTAAGCTTTTAGATTCTACTTCTAAAAATATTATAAAAGATTTTCTTGTTGAATTTGAAAAAATGTCAAATATAACTAAAGAAAATCTTGAAAAAACAGTTAAAGAATTAATTGATAAACATAAAACAAATTTTAAAGGTGTTGGTCAGCCCTTAAGAATTGTTTTAACAGGCTCCAGATTTGGTCCTGGTATCTACGATATCATCCTCTCTTTATCGAAAGATGAAGTCATAAAAAGACTTTCTTGAATTAAAACTTGACGATTTAATATCTTACATTTATAAAAGAACAAATCAAGAACATTTATGAAGTTAAAATTACCTTTTTATATTCACAAAGTTGGAGCTGGTTTTCCATCTCCTGCCACTGATTACATTGAAGATGATGTAGATTTAAATTCACACTTAATAAAAAATGCACCAGCAACATTTATAATAAGAGTCCAAGGAAAATCCATGAATGAAGTTGGTATTCATGACGGAGATTTACTAATTGTAGACAGAAGTATTAATCCAAAAAATTTGTCAACCGTAATAGCAAATGTAAATGAAGAATTGGTAGTAAAAACCTTTTTAAAAGAAAAAGACAATAATTATCTAAGATCAGGTCAAAATAAACTAGAACTAAAAGAAAATCCAAGTGTAATAATTTGGGGAGTAGTTACATATGTCATTCATAAATTCCACTAAAAAAATTGCTCTTGTAGACTGCAATTCTTTTTATGTTTCGTGCGAGAGACTATTTAATCCTAAAATACAATACAAACCTGTTGTTGTTCTGTCTAACAATGATGGATGTGTAATTTCCAGATCTAATCAAGCCAAAGCTCTAGGAATAAAAATGGGTGAACCTTACTTTAAAGTAAAAGAATTAATTAAAAAGAATAAAGTTCACATTTTTTCATCTAACTATGCTCTTTATGGTGATTTATCTAGAAGAGTAATGAAAGTATTAAAAACTTTTTCGCTGAATGTTGAAATTTATTCAATTGATGAAGCTTTCATTGATTTGTCTTTTTTAAATGAAAAAGAAATAGAAAATTATGGAAAAGAAATAAGAGAAAAAGTTCTGAAATGGACAGGAATACCTACAAGCGTTGGAATTTCATCAACAAAAACATTAAGTAAAGTTGCAAATCATATTGCTAAAAAAGAGAAAACAGGAGTTATGTATTTATATAAAAACATAGACGAAAAACTTAAAAATTTTCCTGTAGAGGATGTTTGGGGTGTAGGAAAACAATTAACAAAGTTTTATACTAAGAATGGAATAGATAATGCTTATCAGTTAAAAAATGTCTCGAATACTTGGGTTAAAAAAAGAACAAATGTACTGGGGTCAAAAACTGCCATGGAATTACGTGGTGTTTCTTGTATTGGTTTAGATGTACATGAAGAAAAAAGGAAAAATTGTTGTGTTTCAAGATCTTTCGGGAAAAAAGTAACAAATTTACAGAAATTAGAAGAAGCGATAACTACTTATTGTTTAAATGCTGCAGAAAAAATAAGAGCAGATGATCAGGTCAGTAAAAGATTAACAGTTTTTATAAGAACAAGTCCTTTTAATAAAAATAGAAAACATTATTCTAATGCACACACGATTGATCTTCCAATAGCAACTAGTAACAGTATAGAATTAATAAAAAATGCAAGAAAGGCTTTAAAGAATATATACAAAACTGGATATTTTTATCAAAAAGTTGGGATAATTTTGTCTAAATTAAAAGAATCCGAAAGTAGTGAAATTAATTTACTAACTCCTATCTTAGAAAAAAAATCAAAAACATTAATGAGAGCAATTGACTATACAAATATGAGGTATGGAAGAAATGCCATCAGCATTGCACAGGCCGGTATAGACAAGGTTTGGAAAATGAGGAGAAAACATTCATCACGTATTGATACAGCATCATTTGACTCTTTGCCAAAAATTAGAATATAATAAGCGGCGGGGTGTCAAACGACTGAGATTATACCCGAGGAACCTGACCGGTAATTCAGTGAGGGAATATGAAAACAAAATTAGCACTTGAATGGTTTATAAATCCTGATCACCTACCCTTTATTGTAGGTTTAGATAAGGGATTGTATAAAAAAAATAATATTGAATTAGAAATTATAGAACCAGAAGGTCACTATGATGGTTTCAAGGAACTAGCAGAAAATAATATTCAATTAGCTACAAATGAACCTCTACACTTAATTGAAAAATATCAAAAAAATATTTGCTCAATTGGTAACTTTTTTGAAACCAATGGAGGTATCATTTTCACAACTAAAGGTTATGAAAATCTTATCAATGGAAAAGAAGTTAAAATAACTTCACCAGTGAGTAATCCAGTAACTGACAAAATAGCTAATGATATTGTTGAAAAATATTTAAAAAAAATTGGAAAAACAAATAATAATATTAAAATTGTTGCTAATGACTTTTATCATATCAAACATCTTAAAGCTGGATTTGATGCAGCCTGGTTGTGCTTTGAAAACTTTGAGGGTGTTGAATCTAAACTAGAAGGTTTAGAAGTTAAAAAATTGTATTTAGAAGACGTTAAAATACCTAATTTTTGTGCTCTTGATGTTTTTGCTTCTAAAACATTCGCTAATTCAAATAAGAATATAATTAATGATTTTAAATCTGTATCTCAGGAAAGTATTAAAATTTTAAATGCTGACTTAGATTATTCTAAATCTTCATATTATACTTATACAAAAACCAAACCCAGTCCTTTGATGGATAATATTATTAAAGATACAATTCACAGATTTAAAAATCCCTTTGAGAATTCAAAGGCTAAATGGAAAAACTTGCATCAATACGTAGTTACCCAAAAAATTTCTGATATATCAGATGCTCAATATAACGATATGTTTATTTAGTGTTAGGATAGAGCTTTATTGGGACCAGGCTCAAAATTTACTTGGATAGGACCTTTTTCTTTTTCGCCATCACACTTTCTTAAAAAATGATACATAGACACATCCTTCATGTCTATTGGGATTGTTATTTCTGAAGTAAAATTTTTATTAATGTTTATAGTTATTCTTTTAATTGAACTACTTTTAAGGTCGCCCTCTTTTGTATAATTGCGATAAGGTAAATAAAACACTTTGAGAGGATTAATATTTAAAGCTTCATCAAGTTGTTGAGAAATTTTTTCAATTTCCAAGATTCTTTTATAATCTCCCAAATTTTCAAACATTATAAGAGTCTCAAAAGCTCTGTTAGAATTATTTTTGTAAAAGAATCCTTCTTCTTTGCTAATTAAAAATTGAGATTCAGGAACGACTGATAAAAGTCCTGCCTCTTCATCCATGTCAGCTAACGTTTCACTATATATTTGACCAGATTCCATTACAGCAGTAGCTGCAATAGGTTTGCACGTATAAATTTTATCTTGAGCAAAGGCAGTTGTAGAAATTAATAGAAATATTAATAAGAATCGCATTCTCCTTTAGAACATAAACAGATGGTTTTATTGGGTCTAAATCTTGTTAAAACAATGATACGTTTCTTTAATTTTAAAATTTTTTAGTATTTTCATTAAAGATTGCTTATTAACACAGAGCTAGCAATTTCAGATGATTTTGCTGTCTTGAAATCACTAATAATTCCCTGTGTTTTTGTTATTTGTTTTTCCATAGACTGTTTGTCACTTAAAAGTTTATCAACGGTATTATAAATATTAGTGGGATTGCATTTAGATTGCAATAACTCAGGAATTACTTCTTCATTAGCGGCAATGTTAATAATGTTTGCAAATTTAACTTTGACTAACATTTTAACAATAAAAAAATTAATCATGCCCATCTTATAAATAATGATAGATGGTATTTTTGCATTACAAATTTCAAGTGAGATCGTTCCAGATTTAGCTACCGCAAACATTGATGATTTAAGTATATGAGATTTAATTTTTTCATCCCCTATGGCACCACAATTTTTAAATCCTTCTTTTAATAAAAGATTTTGGATTAATTGTACATGTTCAGCTGTAGAGTGAAAAACAAAAAACAAATCCCTGTACTTCTCATTCATTTTTTTAACAAATTTAAATAATATTGGAGTTAAAACATTAATCTCAGACAATCTACTTCCAGGATAAATAGAAAAAATTTTTTTGTTATCTTTAATGATTTGGCTAATATCAACTTTACTTTTATCACCTTCCTCTAATAAAGGATGTCCTGTAAAGGTTGATTGAATACCTTCTTTATCAAAGTATTTCTTCTCAAATGGAAATAGAAACAAAACATGATCTAAAAAGGATTTAAGCTGCTTAACTCTATGCTCTCTCCAAACCCAAACCTGCGGGGCAACAAAATGAATTGTTTTTATACTCGGATCTTTTTTTTTAACTTCTTTTGCTACACGTAGGGTAAAATCAGGACTATCTATCGAAAACAGAATATCTGGTTTAAATTTGAGAACTTCTTTTACTGTTTCATTTATTTTACTCTTGATTTTGAAAATGTTTAATAAAACTCTTGTAAATCCAAGGTAGGTGATTTCCTTTAAATCATAAATAGATTTAATGCCTAAAGCTTTTAAATGTTCGCCACCAACTGATAAATATTCAATGTCTGATCTTGATTCTTTAAGTTTAGCAACAATTTTTGAAGCTAATTTATCTCCTGATGGTTCGCCTGTTAAAACAAATATTTTTTTCATCCCCAAATCTTATTTAAAGTTTCTTCTCTTTGACAACCTTTTTTATACATCAAGTATCTTATAAAGTTTTTTTCATAATAATCTTGGTGATATGTTTCTGCTACATAAAATTCTTTAAACTTTTTAATATAGGTTACAACTTGTTTGTTAAATTTTCGTTCAATATTTTTTACTGATTTATCTATTATATTTTTTTGTTCTGAATTCTCAAAAAAAACTACAGATTTATAACTTTCCCCCTTATCACAAAACTGACCCTCTTTATCAAATGGATCAATATTGATCCAATAGATATCAAGTAATTTTGAAAAATTTGTTTTTGAAGTATCGTATGTGATTTCTAAAGTTTCATAATGTCCTGTTGTATTTTTTACAACGTCTTCATATTTCGGGTTTTTAAGATGTCCACCTGAGTATCCTGATGTAGTTTTCAGAACACCTTCGACTTCGTCAAATGACTCCTCCATACACCAAAAGCAGCCACCTGCAAAATAAACCTTGGTTATATTATCTGCAAATAAGTTGGTCGAAAATATTGAAAAATAAATTATTAAAAAGATTTTCTTCATTTATACATTCTCCAAAGTTCACCGTTATCAGACAACATATATAGTTCACCTGTTCCTTCTTGTATTTTGATATCTCTAATCCTTCCAATATTTCCTTGAAAAATAATTTCTTCACTAATAAATTTATTTTCTTCAAATGTAATTTTTCTTAAAGATTGATCTTTAAGCGATGTAATTAGAGCGTCTCCATTCCACAAATTAAATTCATCTCCTTTGTATATTACCATTGCACTTACTGCTATTGAGGGTACCCAATATTTAATCGCTTTAGTAAATCCAGGTTTCCATTTAGGGCCAATTTTTAAACCTGAATAATTTGTTCCTCCCCATCCTAAAATTTTCCATCCATAATTTTCACCATAATTTGCAGTACCAAACCAATCTCCACCTCTTGCACCATGGTTACTTAGATAAATTTTATTATCATAAGGAGACAAAGCAATACCCTGAGGATTTCTAACTCCTATTTGAAAAATTTCAGGTAACCAATCTTTTTTATTTTTAAATTTAGGATTATCTTTTGGAATAGAGCCATCAAGGTTTATCCTAATTATACTGCCAGGATGTTTTGTTGGATCTTGAGCTATCATGCCTTTCCCTCTTTCACCTGCTGTAATAAAAAGATGATCATCTTTTATAACAAGTCTTGAACCAAAATGGTAACCCGAGTCTATTGGAGGTTCAGCTCTAAAGATATTTTTAAATACAATATTCGTTTGATTAAATTTACCTTTTGCGACTGAAGTACTTGCTTTCCAATCTCCTCTATTTTCAGAATATGAAATATAAATTTGTCCCTTATCATATAAAACATCAAGCAACCCTCCCTGGCCAACTTCTAAGACTGAAAGATTGTGTTTTATTTCTAAAATTTTTTTAGTTTTTAAATTTAATGTATATAATTTGCCTGATTTCTCGGTGAATATAATATTTTCTTGATCAATAAAAGATAAACTCCAAGGTTTATCCATGTCATCAACTATTTTTTCTAATTTGATTTCTAAAGCATATAAATTTGAGAAAGCAAAAAAAAATAAAAAAATAAATAGCTTTTTCATCTAACGGTAATAAACATTTTATTTTTATTTGCAAAAGTGATGCTTTTTTTTCTTTCAAGAAAAACATTTTGTTTACCTTTCAATACAATTCCTTTAAGGCCTGCCAATTTACATTGTGTTAAAGTTTTAAGACCAACGGTAGGTAAATCAATTCTAAAGTCTTGTTTTTTTTTAGGAAACTTAACTA
>CACIPQ010000005.1 GCA_902588585.1 uncultured Pelagibacteraceae bacterium
ATTGTAGTATTCTGATCTTCGGTAAGACTATTTATTCTTAATTTTGACCCCTCTTTAAGCATATTCAAAAAATCCTCTAAAATTTTTTTTGCTACATTAAATTCTTTTCCCTTTATTGTTTCTGTCATAATTGATGCTGATGCAATTGAAATAGCGCATCCTTCTCCTTCGAAAGAAATGTCTTCAACTTTTTTCTCTTTATTTAATTTTAAAAATACATGTACTTTATCTCCACAAAGAGGGTTGTGTCCCTCTGCATCTTTATTGAAGTCTTTACATTTTTTTTTATTTCTTGGGTTCTTCCCGTGATCTAAAACTATTTCCTGATATAATTCTTTTAAATCCATTATTTATTAAATATTTTGTTACATTTCTTTATAGCATTGCTTAAAACATCTATGTCTTCTTTAGAATTATAAACGCCTAAAGAGGCTCTAGCAGTTGCAGATACACCCATTTTTTCATGTAAAATTTGACAACAATGATGTCCAGCTCTAATAGCAACTCCATCTTCATCTAAAATTGTTGCAATATCATGAGGGTGAATTCCTTTTATGGTAAATGAAATTATTGATCCTCTATCTATAGGATCTCCAATAATTTTTACTGAATTATTTTTTTTAAGCTCCTGTACTCCATATTCAGTAATTTCTTTTTCGTGCTGCATAATATTTTTTATACCAACATCTTGGATAAATCTAATTGACTCTGAAAAACCAACAACTTCTGCTGTCTGTAGTGTACCTGCCTCATATTTTGTGGGACTTCCAGGAAAAGTAATATTGTCTTTTTTAACTTCCTCAATCATTCCTCCTCCTCCTTGATAAGGAGGCAGTTTGTCTACCCATTCTTTTTTAGCGTACAAAATACCAACTCCAGTTGGTCCGTACATTTTATGACATGACATTGCGTAAAAATCACAACCCAGTTCTTGCATATCTAATTTTAAATGTGGGGCTCCTTGACAGCCATCAACAAGTACTGGAATTTTTTTTGTTTTTGCTAAATCAACAATTTTTTTTACAGGAAGAATTGCGCCAGTAACATTTGATAAATGAGTAATACCTATAATTTTAGTTTTATTTGATATTAATTTTTTAATTTCATCAATTTCTACTTCTCCTTTATCGTTACACTTTGCAAATTTAATTACAGCACCCTTCTTTTGTCTAAGAAAATGCCAGGGCACATAATTTGCATGATGTTCTAGTTCTGTTATCAAAATTTCATCTCCTCTATTAATAAATTTTTCTCCGTAAGTTGATGCTACTAAATTCATTCCTTCAGTGGCATTTTTGGTAAAGATGATTTCTTCTCTTGATTTAGCATTTACATACTTTTTTACTAAATCCCTTGTTTCTTCAAATCTATTAGTTGCTGTAACAGCCAATGTGTGGACGCTTCTTCCAATATTTGAAAATTCTTTTGAATAAAATTTAGAAATCCTATCTATTACTCTTCCGGGTTTTTGAGACGAATTGGCACTATCTAGATATATTAATGGCTTTCCATTGATTTTATTTTTAAATATAGGAAATTGAGATTTGACAGATTTAATATCCATGGATTTGCCTTTGAAGTTTGCTCCTAACAAATTTTTTAATCGAGTTGCTTTTAATCATATCAACTACTTCGCTCAAAAAACCATCTATTAATAGTTTCACTGACTCTTTTCTATTTAATCCACGTGTCATTAAATAATAGATTGAATCTTCATCTACATTTCCAGAAGTAGCACCATGTGAACATTTGACATCATCCGCATAAATTTCTAGCTCAGGTTTGGAGTTAAATTCAGAATTATCACTTAATAGTAATGCTTTGCTTAATTGATAAGCATTTGTTTTTTGCGCAATGTCTTTTACATAAATTTTTCCTTGGTACACACCTTTGCCATATGAGCTTAAAACATTCTTAACTTTTTGATAACTTTTACAACTAGGGGCTAAATGGTTCATATTTGTTTTAATTTCTTGATGATCATCTTTATTTAAAAATGAAGCAGATTGTAAAGTACATTCGCTATCTTCACCTTCTAAGTTAAATTCTAAATCTAATTTATTAAACTTTGATCCTGACGGAAAAATAAAAGAAGAGTATTTTGATTTTGATGATAGTTTGTTTTTTGAAAATTTGTGGAAATATCCGTCATTTTTTTCATTTTGAATACATATATTTTTATACACAGCATTATTTTCTAAAATGATATTTTCATAAACATTATTAATAAATTTATATTTTGAATCGTTAATGACAAGTTCAATGGTATGTAATTCACAATTTTTTCCAATTTTTATTTTATTTCTACTATTTAAAATATTTTCCTTTAAATCTTCAGTGAATACATTGTAAATGATTAGTGCTTTTTTTAACTTATAGTTATCTTCTATCTCTATATGATAGCCTTTGTCTGATAAAGCGTGGTTAAGGCAAATTAAAGGATTCCCTTTACTTTCTTGCAAAAAATTTTCATTTTTAAAATTTTTAATTTTAATTTTATTTGTTTCTTCATACTTAAAATTACTTGACTTTAATTCCCCATTTATAACTTCTATATAATTATGATCAAAATCTTTTATTAGATTAACTTTTTTTACTTTAGAGTTTACTTTATTTACATTTAATTTTTTAAAATTTTTTTGAACTATTTCTCTTAGGTCTGAGAATTTCCAATCTTCTTGTCTCTTGTTTGGAAATCCTTTTTCATTAAAAAAATTTAGATTATTGATCCTAAAGTCTCTTTCTTCCTTACTTATTTTTTTAATTTTATCAATTTCGTTAGAATTGATTTTAAAGTTCTCTATCATTTTTAATTAATTTTTTTATAACCTTTTTTTTCTAATTCTTCAGCCAATTCCATGCAGCCAGATTTTATGATTTTTCCATTTGATAATACATGTACAAAATCTGGATTAATATAATTCAATAATCTTTGATAATGAGTTATTACTAGGAAAGATTTTTTTTTATCTCGAGATGAATTGACTCCATCAGCAATAGTTTTTAATGCATCTATATCCAAACCAGAGTCTGTTTCATCTAGTATAGTAAGATTTGGATCTAAGATTTTCATTTGTAAAATTTCATTTTTTTTCTTTTCTCCTCCGGAAAAACCAACGTTTAGTTGTCTAGATAACATTTTTTCATCTATCCCAAGTTCAGAAGATTTTTCTTTTAAAAGTTTTAAAAATGATAGGGTATCTAATTCTTTTTCGCCCTTTGCTTTTCTAACTTTGTTTAACGATGTCCTTAAAAAATTATTAGTATTTACACCGGGTATCTCTGTTGGATATTGAAATGCTAAAAAGATTCCTTTTTGAGCTCTTTCTTCAATGGGAATTTCTTTTAGACTTTCGCCTTGATATTTTAATTCACCAGAAATTTCATATCCATTTTTTCCTGAAAGAACATTGGCCAAAGTGCTTTTGCCAGAACCGTTGGGACCCATGATTGCATGCAATTCACCAGGCTTTATAGTTATATTTAATCCTTTAAGAATATCTTTTTTGTTTATAGATGCTTTTAAATTTTTAATTACTAACATTTTTTAATTTTCCAATCATAATTTCGATCATTTCGTAAAAACCTGTTTTTCTTGACATTGTCAAAAGTTCATCCATTTTAATTTTTTTAAAATGTTCAATATTAATTTTTTTTGCCTCTTCTAAACCAAGGGAATTAAATATATCTACTAACATATAAGCATAGCCTGCTGAGACCATGGCGGTGCTCCATGCTTTGAAACGTCCATCTTCATAATCAACAAATAAATCAAATTGACAACTTTTAACTTTATTTTTATCAATTCTTTTTTCCTTACTTAAAGGATCGTGATTTAATTTTTCTCCAAGAGACATAAGCCATCTGTAAACCTCTAAACTTTCTACTGCTTTGAGTGTATCTATATTTTCTTTATATTCTGTTAATTTAGTATCAATGTTCATATTATTTTTTAAATAATGTATTTGGATTTTTCATGGTTTTAATTTCCATGCAATTCCCATTTGGATCTTCTAAAAACATTGTTTCTTGCTCAATATCTTCACCTTTAAATCTGATGTAAGGAGGATCAATAAATTTAATTTGCTTTTCGACAAGTCTTTTTTTTAAATTTTCGAATGTTTCACTATCCAAATGAACACCAAAATGTGGGACCGTTACATTTCCCATATCAACATTGTGTCTTTCATTAATATTCCTTTTATTAGGGTCAGTTGCGTGTAAAGTTAACTCATTTCCCCAAAAATTTATATCTGCCCAAGCATCAGGGTATTTAAACTCAGCATTTCCTCTCTCGCATCCTAAAATATCGCAATAAAATTTAATCGCTTTATCTAAATTACCCGCGGGTATAGCTAAATGAAATCGTGTACCCATTACCCAACACTCCCTTCCAAACTAATTCCTACTAATTTTTGGGCTTCTACAGCAAATTCCATGGGCAACTGTTGTAATACTTCTTTACAAAAACCATTGACAATTAAACCAATGGCCTCCTCCTGATTTAACCCCCTTTGGTTACAATAAAATAACTGTTCTTCATTTATTTTTGATGTAGTGGCTTCATGTTCTACTACTGATGAGGAATTTTTATTCTTAATGTATGGCACAGTGTGAGCTCCACATTTGTTTCCCATTAAAAGAGAGTCGCATTGTGTATAATTTCTAGAATTTAAAGCTTTTTTTCCTATATCTACTAATCCTCTATAAGTGTTGTCAGCTTTTCCAGCTGATATTCCTTTTGAAATAATTTTACTTTTTGTATTTTTTCCAAGGTGAATCATTTTTGTTCCCGTATCAGCTTTTTGATGATTGTTTGTAATTGCTATAGAGTAAAACTCACCCACTGAATTGTCTCCTTGCAAAATACAACTAGGATACTTCCAGGTAATAGCGGATCCAGTCTCAACTTGGGTCCAAGAAATTTTAGAATTTTTTCCTCTGCATGCACCTCTTTTTGTAACAAAATTATAAATTCCACCTACTCCATTTTTGTCTCCCGGATACCAATTTTGGACTGTTGAATATTTAATTTCTGCATCATCTAAAGCAATAAGTTCCACATTTGCTGCGTGTAATTGATTTTCATCTCTCATAGGAGCGGTACAACCTTCTAGATAGCTAACATAACTACCCTTGTCTGCTATTATAAGAGTTCTTTCAAATTGACCGGTCTCCGAGGCATTAATTCTAAAATACGTAGACAGTTCCATTGGACATTTTACTTTTGGAGGAATGTATACAAATGAACCATCGGTAAATACTGCCGAGTTAAGGGTTGCGAAATAATGATCTGTTAACGGTATAACTGAACCTAAATATTTTTTAACCAAGTCTGAGTGTTCTCGAATTGCTTCAGAGATAGAGCAAAAAATAATACCTTTCTTTGTTAATTCATCTTTAAAGGTAGTTGCAACAGAAACTGAATCAAAAACTGCATCCACAGCAATTCCGCTTAATTTTTTTTGTTCTTGCAAAGGTATGCCTAGCTTTTTATAAGTTTCAATTAACTTAGGATCTACTTCGTCTAAACTTTTTGGTTTTTCTGAAGCACTTTTAGGTGCCGAATAATAATAGAGATCTTGATAATTTATTTTAGGATATTTAGGTTTTTGCCAATTTGGTTCTTTTAAGTTTTTTAACCTATTGAAAGCTTTTAGTCTCCAATCAAGCATCCATTTAGGTTCTTTTTTTATTTTAGATATAAATTTTATAGTTTCTTCGCTTAAACCTTTAGGGGCACGTATATTTTCAATATCCGTGGTAAAACCATATTTATAATCTTGCTCAGTATTAATATTTTGATTTTTCATTTAGTTTATGTCTGCGTGTTTCTTTTTTAGTAAGTCGTTTAAACTAACATTGTCAAAGAACTTGTTAATGTGTTGTTCTAAATCATCCCACAGATTATGAGTTATACATTTTGTGGTTCTACCATTACAACCTCTTTTGGATTCTTTTTTACAATTTAAAGTTCTTACCTGTTCATCAACTGCAAAAATTATATTTGAGAGCTTTATATCTTTTGGATTTTTTTCCAATACATAACCTCCTGAAGAACCACGAACACTTTTAACAAGTTGTTCGTTTTTTAGTTTTGAAAAAAGCTGCTCTAGATATGACAATGAAATATTTTGTCTTAATGATATATCAACCAAACTTACTGGCTTTCCATTTTGGTATATGGCTAGATCGGCCATGGCCATAACAGCATATCTACCTTTTGTTGTTAGTTTCATATTTTCCTATATTTACAGCACTTATTTAGTAATTCCTAGTAAAACAGTCAACTTTAATAATAAATAAATTTGTCTCACTAAAAACATGATATAAATCTATTTTTTTTTTGAGAGTAATTATCATTACTATTAAACATGAAGCAAAAAAGTTCAGAAATTTTTATTCCTGGTCCAAGTGGAAGATTGCAAGGAAAGTATTTTAAAAATCAAAAAAAGAACTCTCCAGTAGCAATAATTTTACAGCCACATCCACAGTATGGTGGAACAATGAACAACAGAGTTGTTCTCGAAGTATACAATACTTTTATCAAAAATAATTTTTCAGTTTTAAGAATTAATTTTAGGGGAGTAGGAAAAAGTGAGGGCACATTTGACAATGGACAAGGAGAACTTTCTGATGCAGCGGCGGCATTAGATTGGATAGAAAGAGAGAATCAAGATTACAGTCAGTGTTGGGTATCAGGTTTTTCTTTTGGATCTTTAATATGTATGCAATTAATAATGAGGAGACCAGAAGTAAATAAATTTATTGCTATTTCTCCGCAGCCTAATGTTTATGATTTTACATTCTTAGCTCCCTGTCCAGCCTCGGGGCAAATTATTTATGGTGAAAAAGATGAATTGGTATCAAAGAATAGTATTACTGATTTAAATAATAGATTGAAAAGTCAAAAAGGCATAGAGGTAAATTTTTCTGAAATAAAAAATTCAAATCACTTCTTCAAAGGCAAAGAAGAAGAATTAAAAAAAACTATCGATAAATATATAAAAGATAAAACGCAGCTTATTTAGTTTTAAGAAAAATTCCACCAGTAGAAATTTTCTTTACACCCGTTGTTTCTGGAAAAGATATAGGAAGTTTAAGATAAGATCTGATTGCAATATATGCAAAGGCCTGTGATTCTATAAAATCACCATCTATTTCTAAATCATCAACTAATATAATTTCACTATTAATTTTTTTTTTAATTCTATCCATTAAAAATAAATTCTTTCTACCTCCTCCGCAAACATAGGTTTTTTTATCCATTTTTTTTTGAGAGAAAATTTCTGCTGTAAACTCTGTCAATGTTGCTGCTCCATCTTCCAAAGATAGACCTCTAACAAAAGATAAATCGAAATCTTTTGTGTCATATGATTTTTTTTTACTTATATCGTTTCCATAAAAATTCTCTAGAGACTGATCCAAAATAATTTTATTTATTTTTCCTGCCTTAGCAAATTGCCCATCTTTGTCATAACGTTTTTTAGAATTTAATCTAACCCACCTATCAATCAAACAGTTTCCCGGTCCAATATCGCTACTAAAAATTTTATTTTCTTTTTGAACTGAAGTAATATTAGCTATTCCTCCTATATTTAAAATTGTGACGGGTAAATCTATTTTATTTTTATTAACTAACAGCTTATGAAAAATTGGTGTAAGAGGCGCACCTTGTCCTCCATTTATTAGATCATTTTTTCTAAAATTATAAACTACATTTTTTTTAGTAAGTTGTGACAAAAGCCTGCCGTCTCCTAACTGTTTTGAGATTTTTTCATCAGCATTATGAAATATAGTTTGTCCATGAAAACCTAAAAAATCAATATTCTCATGTGGCAAGTCTCCAACAACCTTTGCATGAAACAATGTTATTTTTTTCTCCAATTCCGTTATTTGTTTTGAGAATTTTTTTAAATCTTTAGATATGTTTATATTTTCTTTTAATTCATGAATATTTTTGTAGATATTTTGGTCGTATTTAAAGTACTTATCTAAAATTACCTTGTATTTATTTTGACCATCAGATTGGATGATTGAAGCATCAACACCGTCTCCAGAAGTACCACTCATTAACCCCAAAGCTGTATATTCTTTAGTCATATTTATATTTATTTATACCAATTTTAGTATAATAGTAGGTTTAGTACATAGAGTTCTATGAAAAATAGCTTTTTATATGAAATGACCTCAAGAGGTTTTTTGAATCAATGTACTGATTTGGAAAAGCTAGGCAAAATTTCGAAGGAAAAGCCGATAAGAGCTTATATAGGATTCGACAGCACGGCCCCCAGCCTTCATGTGGGAAGTCTAATGCAAATAATGGTCTTAAGACTTCTTCAAAAATATGGTCATCAACCAATAGTTTTACTTGGTGGTGGAACAACTTTAATTGGAGATCCTTCTGGAAAAGACTCCACTAGAAAAATTTTAAAACACAAAGATATTAAAAAAAATATATCCAGTATAAAAAAAATTTTTGAAAAACTTTTGCCTTCTAAAAACAAAAAAACTAAACCTATTTTTGTAGATAATTACAATTGGTTAGGAAAATTAAAGTACATTGATTTTTTAAGAGATGTAGGAAAACACTTTACAATAAATAAAATGCTTACTTTTGATAGTGTAAAACTTCGATTGGATAGAGAACAATCTCTTAGTTATATGGAATTTAACTATATGATTTTACAGGCTTATGATTTTTATCAGCTATTTAAAGAGCATAGCTGTATTTTACAAATGGGTGGTTCAGATCAATGGGGAAATATAGTTAATGGTGTTGAACTAATTAGGAGAATTTTACAAAAGGAGTCTTTCGGACTTACCACACCTTTAATAACTTTATCCTCTGGAGCTAAGATGGGTAAAACTGAAAAAGGAGCAGTTTGGTTAGATAAAAAAATGTTCTCTCCGTATGACTACTGGCAGTTCTGGAGAAATACTGCTGATGAAGATGTGAATAAATTTTTAAAGTATTTTACTGAAATAGAAACAGATAAATTATCGAACAGAATTAATAATGAAAAAGATATTAACAAACTAAAAATACTTTTAGCCAATGAAGCTACTACAATTATGCATGGTTCTAAAGCTGCTAAAGATAGCGAGCAAACTGCAAAAACAACTTTTGTTCAAGGTGGAATTGGTAAAAATATTCCAGAGAAAAAAATATCTAAAGATTCAATTTCAAAAGGTATTAATATTATAGATTTAATTTTTCAAAATAATCTTTCAAATTCAAAAAGTGAAGCAAGAAGAATATTAAAAAATAAAGGGATCAAAATAAATGACAAAGTTATTGAGGACGATAAAAAAATTGTTGGAATTAATGAATTTGAAGGTAAAGATTATATTAAATTATCTGTAGGTAAAAAAAATCATTTGAAAGTTACAATTACTTAGTTTGTTTTTTCTTCATCTCTTCTAATGCCCGAGTAATAAATCTAGGCGTAATGGTTTTTACTGGATTTACAGTTGTTTTTAAATTATCAGTAGTTCCCTTAATTTTAAAACTTAAACCAAAAACTCCTTCTCCAACTTTTTTTCCAATCAATATATCTCCCACAATAGGAATTTTTGAGACTATACTGTTTAAAGTTTTTGCTGGAACCAATGTTCCTCGCAAACTTAAAATATCTTTTTTCTTATCAAAATACCCTTCGACTAATACAGAAATAGACGGTCCAATAAGGAAAATTTCTTTTATATCCATCCATGTGGAACTGCTTTCATATTTTATTATCAAACTATCAAAACTTATTCCTTCCCCTTTTAAAGCGTCTGTCAAACCTTTTAGATCTGCTAAACTTAATAACTTCGCTAGACCTGGAGCTTTGTTTAACTTAAATTTTTTTATTTCCAAAACTCCTGAAGAGCTTTTGTCATTAGATTTTGATGCATATGTCAAATTACCTCCTTCAAGTCCTTCAAAAAATTCATAACTATTCACTAATGGTCTAGCAATATCTGAGTAGATCTCCACGATACTCATATTGGTTTTTTTTTCTTTTTTTATAGAAATATCTAAAAATTTATCTTTTTCAAATTCACTTTTTGCAGATATTTTTTCCAACTTCCCTTTCTTAAGTGATCCAACCATTCTGAATTGATTAAATGGAAACTCTGTATCTGTTAAAACTTTAGTAAAGTCAGCCTCTATGTTCTTTGATATTTTCTTTAAAAAATTATTTTTCTTTTCTGGTTCGTCCAATTCTTTTAATAAAATTGTTGCGTCAAAAATTTCTCCATCAACAATTATTGATCTCTTATTGTTTTTAATAGTAAAATCATTATTAATTTTTTTATTTTCTGTTGTTCTTACCTTTACATTTTTAAAGTCTGAAAGGTTGTAATTTTTATTTAACAGCAGATGATCTATTTCTAATAAATTGTCTTCGTTTTTAAGAGTTAAGTGTTTAATTAATACAGTTTTATTTTTATTAAATGAAAGATCAGTTTTTAAAGAAAAACTCTCACCTAACTTGGTTGATTTGTTAATTATAGGCAATCCTATTTTATTATTTTGTAAACTAATTTTTGTATCTGCCCTAAAGCTAATTGCGCCTTTTGTTTTATAAAACTCTATTTTTCCACTGTTTATATCAATCTCGTTATACTTAGAGGATAAATTTTTAATCTTTAATTGCTTGTTGTTAAAAGAAAAGTGAAAATTTAATTCTGAAACCTTATGATTTTTATCGTGTATGAACTCAGTATCTTTAACAATTCCGGTTAAAACAAAATCATCACCCAATTCATAATTTTTATCAAAACTAAATTCAGATTTTATTTTAATTTTAGATTTTTTAATTTTTTCAAAACTACTTTTGTTAAATTCATTTATTTTAAGTTGACTCATTGATGGTTTTATTGAATTAAAATCTAAATATTTAGTTTCAAGTATAATCTTTTTAATTCCTATCTCTTTTTTTAGTGTAGAAACCAGATCAATATTCGCTCTCAACATGTCTAAAGGAATTTTTGCTGACTCATACTCAACTTCGGGATCGATAAACTTTATAAATAAAGTTAACTTCTTAACGTCTAGTAAAATTGAAACTTTTTTGAAATCTAAATCAATATTTTTTTCACTTTTTTTAATTTCTGACTTAATAATATTGTTAAATCTATCTGTTTCATAACCGTAGAAAGACAAGTAAAATATTAAACCAGCAAAAGATATTAAAAGTAATAAGAATATTGAAAGAAAAACTTTTTTCATTTATTTTTTTGATCCAAAAATTCCAGCCTCAATAAATTTATCTATATTTCCATTTAAAACCTGATCTGGGTTTGTATCTTCTATCTTGTATCTTAAATCTTTTACAAGCCTGTAAGGCTGTAAAACGTACGATCTTATTTGGTGTCCCCACCCAATATCTGTTTTGGCTTCAATCTGACTTTGGTTTTTTTCCTCTCTTTTTTGAATTTCGTATTCGTAAAGTCTAGCTTTCAACATTTTGTAGCAAGTCTCTTTGTTTTTATGTTGAGATCTTTCGTTCTGACATTGGACAACAATTTTTGTTGGTATGTGAGTAATTCGAACTGCACTGTCTGTTGTGTTTACATGTTGTCCGCCTGCTCCGCTAGAACGGTAAGTATCTATTCTCAAATCTTTTTCATCGATAACAACATCTATACTGTCATCAACCGATGGGTAAACCCAGATGCTTGCGAAACTAGTATGTCTTCTTGCACCTGAGTCAAAAGGAGATATTCTAACTAAACGATGTACACCTGACTCTTTTTTCATTAAACCATATAAATTTTCGCCAGTTACTTTTAAAGTTGAAGACTTAATACCTGCTTCCTCTCCCTTGTGTTCACTAATCATCTGATAACCAAACTTTTTTTTATCAAACCATTTTAAATACATTCTTCTTAACATATCTGCCCAGTCCTGGCTTTCTGTGCCTCCAGCACCAGCATGAATTTCCATGTAAATATCTAAACTATCATTTTCACCAGACAAAAAACATTTTGTTTCAAAAACCTTGATTTCTTTTAGAATACTAAAAATCTTTTTTGAACAATCGTTTAATATTGCTGAATCTTTTTCTTCTATCGCTAGTTTATTTAAATCTTGAAGATTGTTTATTTCATTAACTGAACTGGTGTAAAAATTAAGAATACTTTCAAGAAAATTTTTTTCTTTTGTAACTTTTTTAGATTTATTAGCATCTTTCCAGAAATCTTTTTTTAGAATTTCTTGGTTTAAGCTTGATATTTTATCTTTAACATTATTTTTATCAAAGATACCCCCTGATATTCTTCAAAGACTTCTCAGATAGTTGGCAATTTTTTTCAAAGTCATTCATTAGTAGAATCTCCTAAACTTCCTTAATTTATCATAATTTTGTCCAAGATTTAAATTTTTTGATTTTATCTCTTCTACACTACTTTCTTTAAAAGCCTCAATTATTGCTTTAGAGTTGCCAAAATTAAGTCCTTTACCAGTATTATAGTCCACGGGAAAAAAATAAATATCAGCTGGTATCTTAAAAGGCTTCATGTCTTCTTTATATAAAGCTCTCTCAATAAAATTTTTAAATATTGGTAGAGCAGCTTTTGATCCTGTTTCGTATTTACCGAGTGTTCTTGGTTCATCATACCCTATGTAAACACCTATTGCTAAGTCAGATGTAAATCCGATAAACCAAGCATCAAAGTTTTTATTTGTAGTGCCTGTTTTACCTGCCAAAGGAACATTTAAAACTTTAAGTTTTTTTCCTGTTCCTCTTGTTACAACACCTTCGAGAATTGAGGTTATTTGATAGGCTGTTTCTTTAGTCATGACCTGTTTGTTTTTTTCTATAATTTTTGGTGTGAAATCTTTATCAAAATTAACAATTTCACATCCTTCACATTTTCTTTTATCAGAATTAAAAATTGTTTTTCCTCTCCTATCCTGAATACGAGTGATCAGAATTGGTTCTACTTTTTTTCCTCCATTTACAAAAGAACAATAGGCGGTTGTTAATCTGAGAAGTGTAGTTTCATTGGAACCTAACGATACAGATAAAAGTTCTGGAACATTATCGTAAACACCTAGTTCTTTTGAAATTTTAGAAATTTTATCAAAACCTAATTTTTGGGCCACCCTTACTGTCATTAGGTTTCTAGACTTTTCAACACCCATTCTCAAAGTTGACGGTCCATAGAATTTTTTTCCATAGTTTTGTGGCTTCCAATTTTTTAAACCTTCTCCTTGCTTGCTAACAAATGGTGCGTCTAGAACTAAAGAATTAGGTAAAAAACCGTTTTCTAAAGCAGCAGCATAAACAATTGGTTTAAAAGCTGACCCGGGCTGTCTCTTTGCTTGAGTTGCTCTATTAAATTCGCTGGACACGAAACTATATCCTCCAACTAAAGCTTTTGCTTTTCCACTGTAAGGATCCATAACAACTATGCTGCCATTAACAAGAGGCAATTGTTTTAAGATCCAAATATCTTTTGATTCTTTTTTTACAAATACTAAATCACCTAATTTCAAAAATTCTCTAAAAGTTTTTTTTCTTGTCCATTTAAGATTCTTGAAAATAATTTTACCTGATATATTTTTATCTAATAATTTAATTTCTGAAGAATAATCTTCAACTTTTGTAACTTGTGCTATTTCCCAATTTAAAGTTTTATCGAGCTTTATATTTTTTATCTTACTATTCCAATTCTCATTTTGAAAAATGTTGGTAATTGGACCTCTCCATCCCTGACGTCTATCGTAGGACTCTATCCCGGATCTTAAAGCATTTAGTGCTGCTATTTGGTACTTTCCGTTTAATGGTGTGCTAATCGATAAACCTTCTGAATAAACTTTTTCAAATCCATACTCTGTATTTATAATTCTTCTCACTTCTTCTGTGTATGACTGAGCTTCTTCGACTAATAAAACCTGTCTTTTTTTCAAAAATATATTTTCTTTTGAAAATTTTTTAAATTCATCTTTAGATATATACCCATTATCTTTGAGGTTATTTAAAACCATATTTCTTCTTAATTTAGCTAATTTTTTATTTTTATAAGGATTGTATTTGCTGGGAGCCTTTGGCAAAGCAGCAAGAAGAGCGGCTTCTTTATAATTTAGTTCTTTTACAGATTTATCGAAATATTCAAGGCTTGCTGAAGCTACGCCGTATGTCCCTTGTCCCAAATAAATCTCATTTAAATAAAGTTCAAGAATTCTTTTTTTTGAATAGGCTTTTTCTATCCTAAAAGCCAAAATAGCTTCTTTAATTTTTCTCCTAAGTGATACTTCACTTGTTAATAAAAAATTCTTTGCTACCTGCTGAGTGATAGTTGATGCTCCTTCTAGTCTTTTTCCTTGAAGAATATTTTGGATATTATTCAAAAAAGCTCTGGTTATACCTTTGGCATCCACACCTGGATGTGCAAAGAAGTTTTTGTCTTCGGCAGATAAAAAAGAATTTATTACCACTTCTGGTATTGACCCTATCGGAATAAAAAGTCTTTTTTCAATAGCATACTCCGCTATTAATTCTCCCGAATCTCCGTAGACCCTGCTTGAAACTGACGGTTCATATTTTGCTAGTTTTTTGTAATCTGGTAACCCTGAAGAAAAATACCAAAAAGCTGAAAAAACTAGAAAAAGTATAGAGAATAAAAATAAAATTCCTACTTTTATTAAACGACTGAGTGTTTTCTTCATAATTTTATTGACTAAATAATAAATGCCTAATTTAGGCTATCTTAAGGCATTATTACGTTGAGAAAAACTGTATTTTTTAAAAAAAAGAATGTATAATAAAGATATGAACTTTGGCACAAATACTAATAACAATATTACATCAAATTTTATGAACGGAATTTATTTATCATGGAAAAAAATTTATATATCGATGCTTCGCATCCAGAAGAAACTAGGGTTGTACTTAAATCAAAGTCTCATATTGAAGAATATGAGTATGAAAACAAAAACAATCTAAACTTAAAAAGTAACATCTATTTAGGTAAAATTAGCAGGGTAGAACCTTCTTTGCAGGCTGCTTTCGTGAATTACGGAAGAGAAAGACATGGTTTTTTAGCCTTCAACGATATTCAGTCTGACTATTACCAAATTCCTGTTGAAGACAAAGAACAATTACAAAGAGCTGAAGAAAAAATTAGAGAAGATCTTAAAGAAGAAAGTAAAGATACAGAAGTAAAGACGGGAACTGTAACTGAAGAAGGACAAAACCTTAACGGCACGGAAGATAGCAGTAACAGTGAAAATAGTAACGGTGAAAACAAAAGTACTAAGTCAAATGAGCCTGATAAAATTAGAGAAAAACTAAAAAACAGATATGGTGTGAGAAGGTATAGAATACAAGAAGTAATAAGACCGGGACAGGTTATACTCATACAGATAGCTAAAGAAGAAAGAGGGCAAAAAGGAGCAGCCTTAACTACATTTATTTCGCTAGCTGGAAAATATATAGTTTTAATGCCAAACACAGCGAAGGGAGGAGGCATCTCTAGAAAAATTATCAATCACGAAGAAAGAAATCAAATCAGAACAATGTTGAGGGAAATAGAAATTCCTAAAAGTATGGGTCTTATTGTTAGAACAGCAGGTTCAAGAAAAAGTAAAAAAGAAATTCAAAATGACTTGGAAAATACAATCTCTGTATGGGAAGAAATCAAAGATAAAGCCATGGAATCGGCCGCTCCAATTTTAATTCATGAAGAAGGAGACATTATTAAAAGAGCTCTTAGAGATATATATGACAATGACACAAAATATGTCCATGTAGAAGGCAATGACGGATATCAAAAGGCCAGGCTGTTTATGAAACAGTTTATGCCAAGAAATTCAAAACTCGTAAAAAAATATAAAGGTAAAATACCTCTTTTTCATAATGAAAATATTGAGAAAGATTTAAATAAAATTTTTGAACCAGTTGTCAGATTAAAATCTGGTGGTTATTTAGTTATCAATCCAACAGAAGCTTTGGTTGCAATTGATGTTAACTCTGGACAATCAACAAGAGAAGTAAATATTGAAAAAACTGCTTTAAATACAAATGTAGAAGCAGCTGAAGAAATAGCAAGACAGATCAAGATAAGAGATTTATCTGGCTTAATCGTAATAGATTTTATCGATATGATAAATTTCCATAACAGAAGAATAGTTGAGAGAAAGATTAGAGATAAATTAAAATTAGATAGAGCCAGAATACAAAATGGAAGAATTAGTAATTTTGGTTTAATGGAAATGACTCGTCAAAGACTCAGAGAAAGTTCCGTAAAGTGGGAAACCAATTTATCACTAGAATCCTTTGGATTAAAAATTATAAAAAAAATTGAAATGTTAGCATTCTCTAATAAAACAAAAATTATTATGGCTTATGTCCCCGAAAAAGTTTCTGTTTATTTAAATTTACAGCATAAAAGAGAATTATCTTTTTTTGAAAAAAAATATAAATTTAAAATTAATATTCAGCCAGATAGTAATTTAATTATTCCAGAATATAAAATTCATCTTTTGAATAAAAATAAGAAAATAATTGACAAGATAGAAAATGCCAAAGATATTTTGGTAAAATCTAATGATAGTACAATAAGTGATAGCAGAAAAGGTTCTCTTTTAAAAAATAAAAAGATAAAAGAAACTTCTGGTAAAATCTTATGGGTTAGAAAAAAAAGACGTAAATTAAATTAATCCCTTGCTTGGACTGCTTGGTGAACCGTAATTTTGCAAACCAATTCTTCCTGCAAGATAAGATTGTCTTCCAGCGACAACAGCATTTTTCATAGAAGATGCCATCAAAATAGGATTTTTAGCTTTGGCAATAGCTGTGTTAACTAAAACTCCATCACAACCTAACTCCATAGCAATTGAAGCGTCTGATGCTGTGCCTATACCTGCATCTACAATCACTGGAACTTTTGCATTATTAATTATAATAGATAAATTAAGTTTATTTCTTATTCCTCTTCCAGAACCAATGGGTGAGGCCAGCGGCATGATCGCTGATGCTCCTATTTCTTCTAATTTTTTTGCAATGATTGGATCATCGGAACAATAAACCATGACTTCAAATCCCTCTTTTACAAGAACTTCTGTTGACTTTAAAGTTTCAATCATGTTTGGATACAGAGTTTTTTTATCACCAAGAACTTCTAATTTTACAAGTTTCCATCCTCCCATTTCTCTAGCCAATCTTAATGTTCGTAAAGCATCTTTTGATGTAAAACATCCTGCTGTGTTTGGTAAATAAATAATTTTTTTTGGATCTAAATAGTCCATTAAAACTGGTTTGCTTTTATCTAAGATATTTACTCTTCTTACTGCTACAGTAACCATATCTGCACCAGAGGCTTTGATGGCTTCCGCTGTTTGCTTAAAGCTTTTATACTTTCCTGTGCCTACAATTAAACGTGACTTAAGTGTATGCTTTCCTATTATAAAACTATCTTTTTTCACTACCCTCCTCCAATAAACTGAACAATCTCGATTTTATCATTATTCTTAATCTTTCTTTTTCTATATTGTTGTTTTGGTAAAATTGTTCCGTTAAGCTCAATTGCTATTTTTTCTTCATGTAATTTATACTTTTTTAAAAGATCTTTAATGCTTAAATTCAAGCGAATTTTTATTCTTTTTCCATTTAATTGTATTTTTGCCATAATTGAGATAATTTAATTTTTTATTATACCAAAATGAATCAAAAAATCCTTGTTATTAATGGTCCAAATTTAAACCTGCTTGGAACTAGAGAGAAGGAAAAATATGGTCAATCTTCTCTTGAAGATATAAAAAATAAATGTAAATCACATTCTAAAAAAATAGGTCTGGAGTTAGATTTTAAACAGTCTAATGTCGAAGGCGAAATAGTGAATTTTATTCAGGAAAGTAGAAAAAACTATAGCGGAATTATTATTAATGCCGGAGGATATACCCACACATCTGTTGCTATACTTGATGCTTTGCTAGCTGTTAAAAAACCAACAATAGAATTACATATAACAAACATTTACAAAAGAGAGGATTTCAGGCATAAATCATTGATTAGCAAGGCTGCTAACGGAATAATTTGTGGTTTGGGTGTTGATGGATATATTATGGCACTTGATGGGATTAAAAAGATTATAAATAATGAAAATTGACAAAAAATTAATAAAAGAACTTAAAGACTACTTAGAGGAGTTTGATTTATCTGAAATTGAGTACCAAGACGGCAGTAAAAAAATAAAAGTAGCAAAAAATCAACTTTCTCAACCAAGCGTAACTGTTCATAAACCAAATTTAGCTTCAGTCAAAGAAGAGAGCGGGACTAAGATTACCTCCCCTATTATTGGTACGGCATATTTAGCTCCTGAGCCAGGAGCGAAAAAATTTGTCGAGATAGGAAACCAAATAAAAAAAGGTCAAACTGTTATGATTGTTGAGGCAATGAAAACAATGAATCATGTTCCTGCTACTTCGGATGGTGTTGTAAAAAAAATTTTAGTTCAAGATGGTCAAGCTGTAGAGTTTGGTCAAACTTTAATTCTTCTTAAATAATTAATGTTTAAAAAAGTTTTAATAGCCAATAGAGGAGAGATTGCTGTTAGAATTATAAGAGCTTGTAAAGAATGGGGAATTGGAACTGTGGCCGTACACTCAGATGTAGATGCAGATTCAATGCATGTACGTTTAGCTGACGAGAGTGTTTGTATAGGATCACATCAGCCACAAAATAGTTACTTAAATATTGCAGCAATAATGTCAGCGGTTGATGTAACTGGAGCCGAAGCAATTCATCCTGGTTATGGTTTTTTATCAGAAAATTATAAATTTGCAGAAATAGTTGAAAAACATAAAATTAAATTTATTGGCCCCAAGGCTGATATCATAAAAAAAATGGGAGATAAAATTGAAGCAAAGAAAATTGCTAAAAAAAATGGTTTACCAATAATAGAAGGATCAGATGGTGCAGTTAAAGATGTAAAACAAGCAAAGTCTATATGTAAAAAAATTGGTTACCCAATTTTAATTAAAGCTTCTGGCGGGGGCGGAGGTAAGGGAATGAAAATAGTAGAAAGCGAAAATAAATTAGAAGAGCTTTATTCATTAGCTCGTTTGGAAGCAAAAAAATATTTTGGAAATGACGAAGTTTATATCGAAAAATATTTTAAATATCCTAGACACATTGAAGTTCAAGTTTTATCTGGTAAAAATAAAACTGTGCATTTAAACGAAAGAGATTGCAGTGTTCAAAGAAAGCATCAAAAACTAATAGAAGAAACTCCAAGCCCAGTATTAGATGAAAAGACAAGATCTGATTTGCTCGAAAGAACTACTAAAATGGTTGAAACCATAGGTTATGAGGGAGCTGGAACTGTTGAGTATATTTATGAAAATGGAAAATTTTATTTTTTAGAAATGAATACCAGGGTACAGGTCGAACACCCTGTAACTGAAGTCCAAACAGGTATTGATATTGTGAAAGAGCAGATATGGATTGCTCATTCAGGTGAAACTGCATTAAAACAAAGTGACATTAGTGCACGAGGACATTCTATAGAGTGCAGAATTAATGCTGAAGATCCGTCTAAAAATTTTCAACCTAGCCCTGGAATAATTTCCGTATGTCATCAACCTTCTGGATTTAGAACGAGAGTGGATGGTGCAATATTCCAAGGATGCAAAATAACCCCGTATTATGATAGTTTAATATGTAAATTGATATGTAAGGGAAGAAACAGAACCGAGGCTATACAAAGAACCTTGAGATCTCTCAATGAATTTGTCATCGAAGGTATTACAACCACCATAGATTTACAGAAAAAAATACTCTCTCACGAAAAATTTGTTACATCTGATTTTGATACAAATTGGCTCTCAAAAGAAAGATTTTATTAGGATAATTATTTGAATTGAAAATTAATATTTTAAATGATATTAAAATAAAAATATGGGATACCCAAAAAAACATAGAGGAAGACGTAAAATTGGTTCAAAAAAAAGACGAGCCAGAAGAAGAAACAAGAAAAGATAGTCTGGTCCGTTAATGGAATCAATAACTCAAATTAAAAAGTTGAGTTTATGGATATTTATAATTCCTTTTGTAGCTATAAATCTTTGTCTTTTTATTTCTGTTAATTACCAAATTTTTGACAATACTTTTCTATCTGTTGATCAAATTGGTAGAACCAACCCTACTTTTCCGTATTTTGATGGTGGGGTTTCTATAAGTAGAACAGCGAGAACTTTTCCTACATATTTAATATTTAAGCCTTCAATGATTTTTGCCTCTATATTGTTAGTGATGTATTGGGTAAAAACCAATAGAGTAATAAATTCATTTCAAGATTTGGGTGATAAAAACAATCTCTTTAAAACTTTTGGGATATTATCAGCAATATTTCTAATTATTCATTCTATATTTTTAGGAATAAAATTTGACTACGACTTATACAAATTGTTCAGAAGATTTGTTTTATTGGCTTTTATTATTTTTGAAATAGTTGCACAATCACTTTTAGTTTACAGATTTATTAAATTAAAAACAATTATATACAAACATATTAATAATTACGTTTTGATACTAAAAATTATTCTAGTTACTATTTTGGTAATTGTTGCAATAGGCAGCTTTCCAATAGTAGTGACAAGTGGAAATGTTCATTTTAAACATGCGCTAGAATGGAATTACTTTGTTGGAGTAATCATGTTTTACTTTTTAACTTTTCTGTTCTGGAAAAAAAATAGTTAAGAATTAAAAAAAACCTCCGTCTACACACCTTTCGGTGCGCAGACTTTAGTTTTGGCTCGTCGTTTATGCGCTACCGCCAAGCCTCCCGTTTCACTATTTTAGCGCTACTCAGTGAAACTTTCTGCCCGTTAAGCTTGAACCTCTCGGCCTTTCCCTAACTGGCCAGTTGAGAGTTGCCCCTCAATTCAATTATCATTTAATCACAACCAAAAAAAAATAACATCACTTTTTGGTTGTTTTATTTAATGGTCTGTTGATTCTGTGGATAGATTTTTGTTAACGGTTTTATTAATCCAGCCGCCACCTAAAACTCTTTCTCCAAGATTATCCCTACAGTAAAACACACAGGCTTGTCCTGGTGAAATTCCCTTTTCATCTTGTAATATTTCTACAACTGCTGAATTTTTTTGAATAGTAGTTTTGGCTTTTAGTAGTTTACCTGTAGATCTTACTTTTATAAAAATATCTTTTTCAAAATTTTCAATATTTGATAAGAGATTTATGTTCCTTAAATATAATTTATTTATATTTAGGCAATCTTGTGGTCCCACAATAATAGAATTATCTTTGGCTCTTATATCAATAACATAGAGAGGTTCAGCACTTGAAATTTTAATTCCTCTTCTTTGTCCAATAGTGTAATTTATAATTCCATCATGAAAACCTAGTTTTTTTCCCTCTAAATCTAAAATATTTCCTTTTTTAAATGATTGTGGTCTATATTTTTCTATAACAGAAGCATAATTTCCATTGGGAACAAAACAGATATCCTGACTATCAGGTTTTAAAGCTACATTGAGTTTCAATTTGCTCGCAATCTTTCTAGTTTCAGACTTATTTATAGAGCCTAGTGGAAATCTCAAATAATCAAGTTGTTTCTGGGTTGTGCTAAACAGAAAGTAACTTTGATCACGGTCTTTATCTTCAGCCCGATACATTGCTCCTTCTCCTTTGTTGTCATGTCTTAAAACATAATGACCTGTAACCAAAGCATCGGCTTTTAATTCTTTAGAAAATTTAAACAGATCTCTAAATTTGACAGTTTGATTACACTGAACGCAAGGTATTGGTGTTTCGCCTGCCACATAACTATCAATAAAAGAATCGATGACTTCTGCTTTAAACTTCTTTTGGTAGTATAAAATTTTATGATCAATATCTAAATTTTCAGATACTCTTTTAGCATCAACAATATCCTGTCCGGCACAACATTGTCTTCCATTGCTTGATACCTTTGCATCATCATACAACTTCAATGTTATTCCGGTAACATTGTATCCTTCTTCTTTCATAAGACCTGCAACAACTGAGGAATCTACCCCTCCAGACATTGCAACAACTACCCTGGTATTTTTCGGCGACTTTTTTATACCTAGTGAGTTAATCATAAACTGTTATATAATATAAAAAAACGGAACTTTCCATTATGCAATATGATTTAGAACCTGGTAATTTTGTGATAAATCCTTTAGAAAAAGAATGGGGAATCGGTCAAGTGCAATCAATCATTAAAAATAAAGCTACAATAAATTTTCAAAACGTTGGAAAACAAGTTGTCAATCTAGACAACATAAAATTGGAAAAGGTCCATAATGAACAAAAGTGAATTAAAAAATATTGCAGAAAATTTAATAGAAACCACAGAAATTGCAGGTAAAAAATCTATGGAACTTTATAAAAAAGGATTAAAAAAAATTATAAAGCCAGATAACTCACCAGTAACTAATGGAGATCTTGAAGTTAATAAAATACTTACAGAAAAAATTAAGAAATTAACTCCAAATATTCCCATCATATCTGAAGAAACTGTTGATTTAAAAAAAAAGAATACATTAAATACTTTTTGGCTCATTGATCCAATTGATGGAACTAAAGAATATATTATAGGTCAGGATGAATATACAATTAACGCTGCACTAATTGTCAACTATATACCTACTATCGGACTAGTGGGAGCTCCAAAAAAAAACAGATTATTTTATTCTTATGGAAAAGACAATTCATATCTAATAGAAAATAATAAAACTATAAAATTAGATTGTAAGAAAAAAACACCTAAAGGAAAAATTACTGCAGTAACTGGTAGTTCCAAACCTTCTACTATGATACTGGATATTTTGAACAAATACAAAGTAACATCTTATACGCCAATGCATAGTTCTTATAAATTTTGTGTAATTGCTACAGGAGAATTTGATTTTTATGCAGCCAAGGAAAGGGCTTATGAGTGGGATTATGCTGCCGGACATGCTGTCGCGGAAAATGCTGGAGCTATAATTACAACTTTAGAAAATAATTCTTTTAAATACGGAAAAGATGATTATAAAAATTTAAGTCTGATGATAAAACGTAACAAAATTTTAGATGTTTAAAACAATAGCTATAATTATAGTTTCTGTTTCAATATTTGGTTTAATTCTTTTCGTTGCTGTAAAAAATTCTATGAAAAAAAGAATTGATTATTATTTAAAATTAAATGAAAAAAGAAAGAAAAAAACTAAATCAAGTTAAAAAACTTTTTAAATTCTTTATTACTCATAGATAAAATTTTTTTTGAAATATCGTAACTAAATCCAGACCTTGCTAAAATTCCCAGATCCTTTTTATAAAAAAGCTCCCTGTTACTTTCTGGTCGCATTGGTCCTATCCTTTTTCTTTTACATATTTTAATTGCAGATAAAAAATCTGGATCTGATTTATCATTTTTTATTTTTTCTATACTAAGTTTAATATATTTCTCATCTAAACCTTTGCTTTTTAAAGAGTAACTTATTTTATTGAGAGAGTAACCCCTTCGAAACATAACTCTTGCTTTAGAGTCTGAATATAAAGCGTCATTTAAAAAATGATTTTTTTCCAAATTCATAACAATATTTTCTATTATTTCTGAAACTTCTTTTTTGCTTCTAGATCCTTGAAATTTTTTCAAATATTTTTTTAATAGATAAGTTTTGGTTTGCTGTCTTGATGGACTATATTTCTCAATATATGAATAGGCTAAATCTCTAAGATTTGTAGTTAAATCATCAAATTCTTTTTTGTTTGATATTGGATCCATTGCTTTTATATTATACAAGATTCTATGATTAATGGCCTTCTACAATACTTAACTTATGAAAATATTTACAATATAGCAAATATAGGTGTGGTCCCTTGCTGGTTATTGTTAATTTTTTTTCCAATCCACATAATCACTAAATTTTTTGTAAAGTCTGTAATAATCCCACTTTTATTGTCCACAGCCTATATTTTTGTAGTTTACCAAGTTTATATAACTGAAAATATTTTTGATATTTTTAATCTTTATTTGGGGTTGGACGAACTTTACACCCTGTTTTCTAATGAAGCTTTTTTATTGATTTTTTGGCTACACTTTTTATCAATAAGTCTCTTTGTAGGAAGCTGGATAGCAAGCGATGCCCAATTATATTCTGTCTCGAAATTTTTTGTAACTGTTTCTTTGATTGTAACTTATTTTACAGGTCCTTTAGGATTGGTATTTTATTGGATAATTAGAGTCTTTTATTCTAAAAAAATTAATTATTATGACTAAATCCATAGAATTTTATTTCGACTTTAGTAGCCCTTATGCTTACCTTGGTTACAAAGAAATTAAAAAATTAGAAAAAAAAAATCCTTTTAAAATTAAATTTATGCCTATCTTCTTAGGTGGATTGCATAAATCTGCAGGTATAACACCTGCGGCTTTTATAGATATTAAATCAAAATACATGGTCAAGGATACAAAGTTAGTCGCTGACAAAAAAAATATTAAGTTTAGTTTTAATTCCTATTTTCCAATTAAAACTGTAAACTTCATGCGTGGAGTTATTGTTGCGATAGAGGATAATTTTGAAAAAATTTATATTGAAAAAATTTTTGATGCTATTTGGAAAGATGGCTTAAATATGAATGATTCAATAGTAATAAACAAAGTTCTAAAAAATATAGATTTAAATCCTGAAACATTTTTGACAAAAGCTACCAATGAAAAAATTAAGGAAAAGTTAAAAAAATTGACTGATGATGCTTTCAAGAAAGGTATATTTGGAGCCCCAACTTTTTCCATTAATAAAAAAAATTTTTGGGGTCAAGATAGATTGCTTTATGCTGTAGATGAGGTTAAAAAATAATGAGAGAAATCAAGTCAAATAAAAAAAATCCATTAAAAAAAATATTTATTAAAATATGTAGAATTTTTGGTTTTGAGGTTGTTGATCAAAGTAATTTTACTATTCCAACATCAAATAAATACGTAAATGAAAGTATAAGTGTTCCAGGAAAAAACTCTGTAGTTTTACCGCTAGGTAGAGTTGAAATAACAAGACCGGTTAGATCATTAGATATTATTTTAAGAACCTGCATGTCAGTCAATATGTTAACTCAATCGAAGAAAAGAATGTTTGAAAAAGATAAAGAGGAATACACTATCAGAACTCTCATATCTATTATTAAAAGCATAGAACATGCAAAAAGTATATTCAAAAATATAAAATTTAAAATTTTTGTTATCGATCATAATTCAAATAAAAATCAAATTGATGATATGAAAAGTATATTAAATAATTCTAATATTAATTTTGAAATTTTAAATTTAAATTTCAAAGAATTTTCTAATCAAATAAAAAAAATCAATGAGGAAAATAAAGAAGTAACATCAAATCAAAAGTCAAATATGTCGAATATTCATCACTCACTTACGCTATCTAGAGAAAAAAGCGATGATTTAACTTATTTTGTTGAAGATGATTACATTCACGAAAAAATTAGTTTAGCTGAAATGTTGTACACCTACGAAAGAATATCGTCACTTACAAAAAAAGAATTGATTGTTTGTCCTACAGATTATCCATATTTGTACACACAGAGCGAAAATACAAAAATTTTTTTAGGAGAAAATAGACACTGGCGTCAGATAGACCAAACTCTATGTACTTTTTTAACAAGCAAAAATATAGTTGAAAAGCACTGGGAACAATTGATTAGTATGTGTAAATTTGAACATTATCCTTTCGAAAAACCACTCCACAATATCTATAAGAAAGAACTATGTATTTCTCCAATCCCGTCATTAGCGGTACATTTTACAAATATTAATTCAATTTATGGCTTGTCTCCAAATGTAAACTGGAAGAAGCTGTGGGATGAAAATGAAAATCAAAATAAATAAAAAAGCTCCAATTTTTAAGCTAAATTCAACATCTTCGAAACCTTTTGATCTATCAAAAGTAAAAAGTGGTTTGATTATTTATTTTTATCCAAAAGACAATACTCCGGGATGCACTTTGGAAACTAAGGATTTTTCCAAACTATACAAAAATTTTAAAAACTTAAAATACGAAATTGTTGGAATTTCTAAAGATAATATAAAAAGCCATTTTAGTTTTAAAAATAAATATAAAGTCCCTTTCCATCTGTTGTCAGACGAAAAAGTTCAGGTTCAAAAAAAATATGGTGTCTGGGGAATGAAATCATTCATGGGTAATAAATTTATGGGAACAATAAGATCAACGATTGTTATTAATAGAGGAAAAGTTATAAAAATTTGGCCAAATGTTAGAGTAAAAGGGCACGCACAAGATGTTCTGAATTTTATAAAATCTATAAAATAAAAAGGCCCGATTTCTCGGGCCTTTATATTACCAAATGTTAAGGGAAGGTAATTCTTAATTAATCTCTTATTCCGTAAGCGATTACACCAACTTCGGACTTATCAGTACCTAGCTTCTCAGCTTGTTTACTGATTCTAATTCCAATAGTCATTTTCATAATCGACCATACAATGTATGACACTACGAAAACAAAAATTACTACCGAAATTGTTCCTAGGAATTGTGAACCAAAACCTACTTCTGTATTTGTAAACGGAACTGCTAACGTACCCCATATTCCAGCAACCAAGTGTGCAGGAATAGCACCAACAACGTCATCAATCTTCATTTTGTATAATAATTTTGTTGAGTAATACATTAATATACCAGCTATTGCTCCAATTACGATTGCAGCAAGAGGACTTGGCGTTAAAGGTTCAGCTGTTATACCAACTAAACCAGCTATCGCACCGTTAAGCATCATGACTACATCGGTTTTTCCACCGGCAAGTCGTGATACTGTAGCAGCAGCTAATACACCACCAGCAGCAGCTAAGTTTGTATTAATATATATTGTTGCAACAGAGCTAACGTCTTCAAGAGTTCCAGCAGCTAACTGTGAGCCACCATTGAATCCAAACCAACCTAACCAAAGTATAAATACTCCAAGTGTTGCTAATGGGATTGAAGAAGCAGCAAAAGGTGCCATAGCTTTTACACCACCTCCTGAAGTAAATCTTCCAGATCTAGCACCTAGCACTATTGCGCCTGCAAGAGCAGCAGCTCCTCCAGCAGCATGTACTAATGTTGAACCTGCAAAATCAGAGAAACCAGCGGCTGATAACCAACCACCACCCCACTGCCATCCCATTTCAATTGGATAAATAAATCCAGTTAAAACAGCTGCAAATAAGAAGAATGGCCAAATTTTAATTCTTTCAGCCAATGTTCCTGATACGATTGACATCGTTGTTGCACAGAATACCATTTGGAAAAACCAATCTGAACCATCAGAATAACCTGTTTCTAATGATGATGCGTCGCTCCAAGAAGAGAATGAACCTATCCATCCACCTTCAGGTATACCGTAAGCTAAATTGTATCCAACTAACCAAAACATTATTCCGGCAATTGAATATAAACCTATATTTTTTGCACAGATTGCTGATACACTTTTAGATGTAACCAACCCTGATTCCAGCATAGCAAAACCTGCTGCCATCCACATAACCAGAAAACCTGACATTAAAAATAAGATTGTATTAAATATGTATTGTACTTCTGCTGACACAGTCGTATTAGCGTACCCTAAACCAGCAAAACTGAAATAAAGTGCTGTACCTGCAAAAAAGTAACCGAATATTTTTTTCATAAATCCTCCATATCCATGTGGTTTTTGTATTTAGAATGCGGGTGAATGAGTAGTGCTATAAAGGAAATTTAGTTATGAATTTTTTGCAGTTGTAAACCAATACTTTCAAACAATCCCTAAAATTATTTAGGGATTGTTTAAATTCAGTTATTTGTTGAACATGTCTTTCAAACCCTTTGCTGGAAGGAATTTTACCTTCTGAGAAGCGCTGATTTGAATTTGCTCGCCAGTTCTAGGATTTCTACCTATTCTAGCCTTTCTTTTAGCCACTTTATATGTACCAAAACCTGCTATTTTCACAGCTTCGTCACTCTTTAAACAATCTAGTATAATTTGAGTGATTGTATCAAAGGTTCTTTCTGCATCAGCTTTGCTCTGGCTTAAAGTAGAAGCAATCTTATTGATTAGTTGTTTTTTGTTCATTTATGCCCCTTTTTATTGATATTTTGAATTTCTATAAAAATTCAACAAAATCAACAATAATTTGGTGCTTTTACTACATATTAACACAATATATTGTATATACACAAAAAACGTTGATTTTATTGGTTTTTTTAAGATTTAAAAAGAATTTATATAAAATTACCAAGTATTTATATCGTTAAAGGTAGTGAAAACCATTAACGAAATTAAGAGAAAAAGACCGATTCGAAAAAAACCCTCTTGAGTTTTTTGAGACAAAGGACGGCCCAATATTTTTTCAAATAAGAAAAACATTAAATGCCCACCATCTAATAATGGTATGGGAAATAGATTAATAAGTCCTAAGCTTATCGATATATAGGCAATTGTACTGATGAATGCTAACAAACCAAACTCGGCTACCTGTCCCGAAATTTTAGCTATTTTTATAGGTCCTCCAAGTTGAGAGGTATCAGCCTGACCTAGAATTAATGATCCCACATAACTTAATGTAGTTTTAGACACAAACCAAATCTCTTTAATTGAATAATATATGGCTGTAACAGGTCCAAGTTTTTTTTGATTAATTTCACTTGTTGCTGGGGCAATTGAAATACCTATTATTCTTTTATTAACCAAATTTCCGAAAACATCTTTTGACTCGATAAATTTACTATTTGTTTTAAATACAATTTCGCTATCATTTCTTAAAACAGTTATGTCGATACTATTTGATGAAGCAGTATTTATAAAAGTTGATACTTCTCTAATGCTTAAAACCTTGTTATCATTTATCGCAACTATAACATCATTTTTTTGTAAGCCGGCTTTTTCAGCAGGACTATCTACAGATACTTGTGCTATTTTTGCTGGCGTAAAATCTTTTCCAACAAACATATAAATGCATGAAAAGATCACAATCGCTAGTAAGAAATTTGCTAATGGGCCACCAAATACAATGAGAGCTCGCTGATATAGGGGTTTTATTGTAAACAATCTTTCTTGATCGTTTTTATTATATTTTTTTAAAATTTCAGCTTGCTCTGCCTGACTAAAAACATTCCTATCGCCAAAAAACTTGACATAGCCACCTAGAGGTATAATGCAAAATTTCCACCTCGTTCCGCTTTTATCGTTAAAACCAAATATTTCTTTACCAAAACCTATTGAAAAATCAGTAACACCAACACCATATCTTTTGGCAAAATAATAGTGTCCGTATTCATGAATGAAAACAACTACGGTAATAAGAATTATAAAAGGTATAATAAAACTCACTGTTCCCAAGGTCCTTTTTTGTTTTTGTTTACTTTTTTAGTTATTTTTTTGTGAATTTTTTTTACAGTTTTTTTGTTAAAAAATAATATCAAAATTATACCAGAAATAAAACCCCCTATATGTGCGGCATACGCAACTCCTCCTCCAGATGAAGAAGACATAAAGGAATTTATAAATTGTAAAATAAACCAGAATCCAAGAACGTATAAAGCTCTAATCTTTATTAATTGGCTAAAAAAACCAAATGGAATTAAAACTAAAACCTTTGCATTAGGATAGTTTATTAAGTATGCGCCTAGAACTCCTCCTATTGCTCCACTTGCACCTATCATGGGAATTTGAGAATTAATATCCATTAAAACTTGTGACATTGCTGCCCCTACTCCACAAACAAAATAAAAAATAACAAAATTTAGAGTTCCCAAATCATCTTCAATGTTGTCTGCAAATATCCATAAATACAACATGTTTCCGATTAAATGCATCCATCCACCGTGCATAAACATTGAGGTGAAAATGGTGCCTATTGGAGAAATTTTAAAAAGATCGTTTGGTAACTGATCAATTCCCATCAAGACCGAAGGTATTAATCCATACGAATAAGTAAAATCTCTTAATTCACTTTGACTTAATCCAAGCTGAGCTAAAAATATAAGGACACAAAAACCTATAATACCATAACTAACTATGGGTTTTGAGTTGGTTGGGTTGTCATCTTTAAGAGGTATCATTTTTATAATTATGTATGCCTTTTTTACCCCATAAATCCATATTTTAATCGTTTGATTTTATCAACCTATAATTGTACAATTATTGCATGGCTGAGAAAACTACAGTTTTATTATCTGATGTTACGATAAAGGGTAACATAGTAGAAAAAGAAAAGTTAATGACCGACTCAAAAATTGAGGGGGATATAACTGCAGATAATTTGCAAACTTATGAAGGCTCAAAGATAACTGGAAATATCAGTTCACAAACCGTCAGTCTTGGGGGAACATTAAAAGGAAATATAAATTCTGATAAAGTTAGAATTAAATCGACCGCTGAAGTTGATGGAGTTTTAAATCAAAAAAATCTTTCTATAGAAGATGGCGCAAAATTAAAAATAAAAGCTGAGACTTACTAACTTAAAATTTCCATTCACTTACTTTACTAAATAAAAAATTTCTAAAAGCTTTTACTTTTCCAACATTTCTTAAAGATTGGGGATAAACAAAATGTGTCTCTGTCAAAGGGCCTTCTGTATCCGGAAGAACTTTTGTGATATTTGGAACATTAACAGTAATATAATCTGGTAAGGCAGCTAAACCAACTCCGCTTTGTACGGCAAGAAGTAAACCGTAAACACTGTTTACCCTCATGACAGGTTTTCTTTTTTTATTATCTTTTGATCCAAGTTTAAGAGCCCAGTCAGGATTAAAAACAGGTGAGGGCGCACCTCTTCCATAAGTTATAAATCTATGCTTGTTCAAATCTGACAATTTTTTTGGATGTCCATTTTTTTCTAAATATTTTGTAGATCCGTAAATATGATAGTGAAGATCAATTAATTTTTTCTGTATATAGTTTAATTGTTTCGGCCTCCTCATAAAAATACCAATATCTGCTTGTCTGGTACTTAGATCTAATTCTTTATCATCAAAAATTAATTCAATTTCAATTTCAGGGTGTAGAGTCATAAACTCCTGAATTCTTGGTGTAAGCCATGTTGTTCCAAAGCTTACAACTGTGGTTACCGTTAATTTTCCATGAATTTTATCTTTTTCGTCACTTAGAGTCGCTTCTACATCTTTAAGTTTAGAAATAACTTCGTTTGCAGTTTTGTATAAATATTCACCATTAGTTGTAAGAACCAAACCTCTAGCATGTCTTTCGAACAAGTGGATTTTTAATTCTGATTCTAGAGATTGTATTTGACGACTAATCGCAGATTGACTCAAATTCAATATAGTTGATGCATTTGTAAAGCTTCCTGCCTCTGCTACTGTATGAAAAATTTTTAATTTATCCCAATCCATAAATTACTTGTTTGGATTAACTACAACTCTTCCAAAAATTTCACCTTTTAACATTTTTGGATAAATTTTAATTAAATCTTCTAGAGAGTGTTCTTTTGTTAAGTTTTTTAACTTGTTGAAATCTACTAAATTTTTAGCCTCATTCCATACAAATTCTCTACGCTTTATACTTGATGCCGAAGAGTCTATTCCCCACAATTTAACTCCTCTAATTATAAAGGGCATAACGCTTGTGTTTAATTTGATCCCGCCAGCATTTCCGCATGCAGCAACAATTCCGTTAGGTTTTGTTTGCGCTAAAATTTTGGTTAAAGATTCTCCCCCGACAGTATCAACCACTCCATCCCATATTCCTTTTTCTAATAATTTACTTTCACCATGAAATTCTTTTCTATCTATAATATTTTTTGCCCCTAAATCTTTTAGGTAGTCATGTTTATCTTTTTTTCCAGTAACTGCGTGAACTTCATAACCCATTTTTGATAAAACCATCACGGCAATACTTCCTACTCCTCCTGTTGCGCCCGTAACAAGAACGTCTTTTACTTTTTCTCCCATCAAAAGTTCTTCCCTAGCTTTTATTGCAAAAGAACATAGGAGTGCTGTAAATCCAGCTGTGCCCATCATCATTGTTTGTAAATTTGTTAGCTCTTTAGGGGCTTTAACTAGAAAAGAAGAATTAACTTTAGCGTATCCCGCAAAACCACCAAAATAAACCTCACCTACTCTAAAACCGGTTAAAATTATTCTATCGCCTTTTTTAAATTTACCGTCTTCACTTTCTTCAACGGTTCCTGAAAAATCAATGCCCGGAACAAAAGGGTAATTTTTTACAATTCTACCACCGTTATTTAATATTAGAGCATCTTTATAATTTAGGCCCGAGTAATCAATCTTGACCAAAACGTTTCCATCTTTAAAAACATCGGTTCCTAGCTCTTTTACTTCTCTAGTAAAATTTTCATTCTGATTATTAATAACAATAGCTTTAAATTTCTTGGACATTAATAACTAATTTTTATCAGCAATATATCTTAAAAATCTATTTTGATAGCTTAGATCATTTTTAAATTTACCCATAAAATAATTAGTTACAGTGGTAGCTTTTTCTTTTTTAACTCCTCTCATAGTCATACATTGATGTGTTGCATCAATTGTAACTGCAACACCATGTGCGTCTAAACCTTTCATCAAAGTATTGGCAATCTGCATTGTTAGTCTTTCTTGTGTTTGAAGTCTTTTTGAAAAAACTTCTACCGTTCTTGCAAGTTTACTTAACCCAACTATTCTTTTATTGGGCAAATAAGCAACATGTGCTACGCCCATAATTGGTGCCATATGATGTTCGCAGTGACTTGATATGGATATGTTTTTTTGTAATACCATATCGTCATAACCATCGACATCTCCAAATGTTTTTTGTAATTCTGATGTAGGATCTTGGCTGTATCCTTTAAAATATTCCTTAAAAGCTTTTAAAACCCTTCGGGGAGTTTCGATTAAACCTTCTCTGTTTGGATCTTCGCCAATCCATTTAATAATTTTTTTAAAAGCTTCTTCGGCTTCTTTATCAGAGACTCTAGATATACTTTCATTAACTTTTTCAGTATTTTTCACAATTTTCATAATTTGACCCTTAATACACAAGAATTTTTGTTATTGCAAATTGCTATTCTACTATTTTTTTATTAGTTTAATCAAATGTTTAAAAAAAGAGAAAATGTCGCTGCTATAGAAGAGGGAAAATTACTATCTCCTAAATTTGACAAGAATGGACTTATACCTGTTATAACCACGGATTGTAAAACTGGAGAAGTATTAATGCATGGTTATATGAATTCAGATGCGCTAAAAAAAACGATCGAAACTAAAGAAGCATACTATTGGAGTAGATCAAGGGAAGAAGTTTGGCACAAAGGTAAAACAAGTGGATTTATACAAAAAGTTATTGAAATTAGAATTGACGATGATCAAGACTCTATTTGGATAAGTGTAGATATTGGTGATGGAGCTAGCTGTCACGTTGGATATAAATCTTGTTTTTACAGATCTATTCCACTTGGAAAAATTAAAGATTCTGAAAAAGTAGCAATGGAATTTAAAGATAAAAAAAAGAAATTTGATCCAAATATTGTTTATAAAGGTAAACCAAATCCTACAAAAATATAAAATTTTACTTACTAAACAACATTACAATTAAAAGTAATAAGAAGGCCTGGATAAACCAACATACCACCACTACGCCAAAAGCTTTCCATAAACTTTTATAATCAAGAGCTTGTCTTACTCCAACAACCATACATGCAAGCATCCATAAAGACGACCCAATAAAAGTTACGGTCATTAACTCTGGGGTAAAACCAAAAACTCTTATTAATCCTGGTGCACTTGAAAAACCAATTGTTCTTAATAATTCACCGTGATCACTTTTTGTTTCGTTATCAGGAAATAGTTTTGTACCAACTATAAAAATCAGGAAAGCCCAAAAATACCAGCTCACTAAAGAAAGTAATGGTCCTAAAATAAAATTCGAAACTCCCAAATGTATTGCACCTATGCCAGCTGCTAAACTTGATAAAATAACAACCGAAGCAGCTTGAATTGTAGCGGATTTATCATTTTCTACTTCTTCATATAGATTGGGATCTATTTTGATTGCTCTGTAAATTCTATTTAAAAAACTTGATTTCATCTATAACACATAAGGTTCTGGAGATTTTTTATTTTCTAGTACTCTTTCAACGGCAAGTCCACTTAAATCAATAGATTGATATGAGCCTGTAGTTATTAATTCCGTTAATGCTCTTCCAACTCCAGGTGCCTGCATTAGACCTCTGCCAGTAAAACCTGAAGCAATGTATAAATTTTCATATTTAGGATGTTTTCCTATAACAGCATTATTGTCTAATTTATTGCAGTCGTAATATCCTGCCCAACCTCCAGTTAATTTTAATTTTTCAAAAACAGGAATCCTTTTTGCAAGAGCTGGCCATACCAGTTCTTCGAAATCATTCCATTCTGGTTCTAAATCTTTTGCATCAAATTTTGATATAGGAGAGCCTGCTAAATACTCTTTTCCTTCAGGTCTCCAATAAACTCCTGTGGTAAAATCAGATGTAAGAGGCATTTCTGGAATGTGTTTCGGACAACTAACTCTGAAGACAGTGTGTTTTTGTGGAAACACCGGTATATCCTTTAATAATTCATTTGTGCAATATCCTACGGCTGAAATAACAATTTTTGCCTTAACTTCTGATATATTCTTTATCTCTCCTTTAACAAACCTAGCACCTAATTCCATAGCTTTATTTTTAAGAGCGGCATGAAACATGTGTGGGTCCATCCAGCCTTCCATTTGATTATCTGTATAGGTTACGGTTTCAATTCCTTCATCATTTACATAAGGAAATATTTTTTTTAATTCACTTCCTTTAATGTTTTTTGTGCCAGCCTCACAAGCTTTGTGGTTTTTTAAAGCTTCATACTGTTCGGGCGCATGTTCAGAACCAAATAAAAATAAATATCCGTTTGGAACTACGCTTGCCGTGGGCTTAGGGTTTTTTGCGGTTTTGAGCAGCTCTGGTATTTGAAAAATAAACTCTCTGGCAAACTTGCCTAGTAAAATATTTTCTTTTTGAAAAAACTGCCTCCTAAACCCTCCAAGAGATAAAGGAAATGAAGCTTTTTTATAGGTAGGGTCTCTTTCTACGACCTTGACCTTTCTGCCCTCTTTAGACAAAAAATAGGCTGAAGCCGCACCTATTATTCCACCACCAATTATAACAACATCATCCATACTAATTTAAATAAAAAATAGTTGTATTAAGAATTAAAGCGTAAGAAGACCATAACAAATAAGGTACCATTAGTAAAAAACTTATTTTGGTAACTTGGTAATAAATTTTCATTAACCAAATAATAAAAATTAATATTATCCCCAAATCGATTAAAGCAATAAAGATTTGATGAAAACCAAAAAAAATAATGCTCCATATAGCGTTAAAAAATAAATGAATAAAGTAGACTTTTAAAACTTTTTTATCTGCTGTCTTGTTCCAGACAATCCATAAAGCAACTGACATAAATATATAAAGAACAGTCCAAACTGGCCCGAATACCCAGCTTGGCGGATTAAAGGTAGGTAAAACAATTTGTGAATACCAAGGTTCTTTGAAGGAAGAAGTTATAAACCCTCCTATACCAGATGCGGTGAATGTGACTAAAAGTATTAATGCTAAAGATATATATTTATTATTCGTCATAATTATGAGATATAATTTATCATGTCGGAAAACCAGAAAAAAATTTGGATTACAGGTGCAAGCACCGGGATAGGCAAAGCAGTTGCTGAGAAATTTTCCAAAGAAGGATGGAAAGTTGCAATTTCTGCTAGAAGAGAAGAATTGTTAAAAAATATTGCTCAAGATAGTAATATTTTTGACTATCCTCTTGATGTAACCGATGAAAAAAAAGTTGGTGAAGTTTTTAAAAAGATATTAGAAGATTTTAAAAATATAGACCTATGTATTTTTGGTGCTGGAACATATGAACCTAAATTAGAAAAAGAAATTAGTCAGAAACAAATAAGAAAAACTATTGAAGTTAATTTTTTTGGTGTTGTTAACTGTATTAAAACTGTTGAAGAATATTTTAAAAATAAAAAAAATGGTCATATCTCAATTGTTTCATCTATAGCAGGATATCGTGGTCTTCCAAATTCAAGTGGTTATGGTCCTTCAAAAGCAGCATTGTCTAATTTGACTGAGAGTTTATATTTTGATTTTAAAAAACATAATGTTAGAGTTTCTTTAATCTCTCCAGGTTTTATTAAAACACCTATGACTGATAAAAATAAATTCCGTATGCCATTTATTAAGTCTCCAGAGTTTGCTGCAGATAAAATATACAATGGTTTAGTAAAAAGTAATGCTTTTGAGATAACTTTTCCAAAACAATTAACAATAATATTCAAATTTTTTAAAATTCTACCTAATAGAATTTATTTATTTTTAATAAAAAAATTAGTCAAACGTTAATCTTTAAAAAAAACAACGGTAAGTTCAGCAACTTTTAATCCAAACTTTGTCATTTTTGCTCTATTGATTGCAACTCTTTCGTCCTGTTTAAATATCCAATCATCAAAAGTAATTTTAATTTCTCTGCCTTTTACAGGAACTAACAAAACATATTCAAATTTAAATGCCGGACCATATGAATAACCTTTTGCTGTTCCGACCACATCTGCAGCTGTACCTTCATAATAATTATTGTTCTTTTTAATAATTTTCCATTGGCGTGTTTGGACCTCACCATCTGACCAATTAAATTTTTCATCTAAAATTAATTGTGACCCATCCCATTTACCATTCAAATCTGCGGAAAATTGTCTTGTTACTTTTCCACTTCTATTTTGTAAAATCCCATAAGCTTTAACGTTTCCTTTTAAAAATTCCTCAATAATTAATCTGGGTTTTTGATCTTTAAAGTCTTCTGGTTTCATACCTGCTACACAGTTTGTTAAAAAAAAAGTTAGAAATAAAGTTAAAATATATCTCATTTTTTATTTATTTCTAACAGAAAACTGAATTAAATCGATGTTCTTAGAATTAAATCCAGCTTCACAATACGAAAAGTAAAAGTCCCAGATCTTTTTAAAAGAATTATCAAAACCTTGATCAGAAATCTGACTCCATGAATTAATAAAATTTTTTCTCCACTTACTTAATGTTTTAGAATAATGTTTGCCATAAGAATTATAATCTTTGAGAACAAGCCCTGTTCTTTTAGAATAATTTTGTAGCGATTCTAAAGATGGTAGAAAACCTCCTGGAAAAATATAGTTTTGAATAAAATCTTGGTTTTTTCTATATCTTTTAAATAGTTCGTCTTTAATAATAATTGCTTGAATTGCTCCTACTCCATTAGGCTTTAAATTATTTTTTATTGTAGAGAAATATTGATCTAGATATTTTTCCCCAACAGCTTCTATCATTTCAATAGAAGCAATTGCATCATATTTATCTTTCAAATCTCTGTAGTCTAAAAATTTTACATTAACCTTATCGTTTAAACCAAGATTATGTATTCTTTTTTTTGTATATTCATACTGTTTTTTTGAAATAGTAATACAATCCAATTCGACATCATAATTTTTTGCAAGATGTTCGGCAAAACCTCCCCAGCCGCATCCTATTTCTAAAATTTTGTCACCTGATTTTGGTTCTATAAGCTTGATAAGTTTATTGTATTTATTTATTTGAGCATTTTCTAATTCTTGATCGGGTTTTTCAAATATGCCGCAGGAATAAGTTAAAGTTTTATCAAGCCATATTGAAAAAAATTCGTTTCCGAGATCATAATGTTTAGAAATATATTCCTCGCTTTTTTTTTTAGTATTAGAAAGAAAAATTTTTCTAAAAATATTTTTTAAGCTTGAAATATTTAAAACTCCCGCAAACTTATGTGTAAGATTAATATTCTTCGCTGTTAATTCTATAAGAGAAGATAAATTTTTAGTTTCAAAATCATTTTTTATATAGCTTTCTGCTAAAGCTGAGCTTCCACCTCTAATTATATTAAAATAAAATTTTGGATCATGAATTTTTATTTCAGATTTTAAATTACTACTTTGATCTCCAAAATTATATAATTTCCCATCATAATTACTTAAGGACAAATTTCCATTGCTAATAAACTTAAGTTTTTTTAGAACAAATTTTTCTGATATTTTGTATGGATTTAAAATCATTTTTCTAAAGAAAGATTATTTTTTATTTTCTTTTTTCTTTTGACCAATTTAACACCTTTTTTCCATAATCTTAATGCTTCAAAATGTATCGCCATAATAATTTTAATTGTCATCATAGGATGTTTTAAGAAGTTAATTACTAATTGTTTTGTGGATATTTCTTCTTTTTTTCCTACCTGACAAGCTGAAAGCAATATTCCATCTGAATCTGTCTGTTTAATAAATATGCTCAATGTTTCTTTTGGTTCAGCCAATCTGAAGTTGTAATGTGTTTCCATTTCAATAAATGGTGAAACATAAAATTTTTTATTACAATTTTGTGTAATAATTTTAGAATCTTTTTCCACTGGAAAAACATAAGTATGTTGTTCGTTGAAAGTATTTTTCACTTCATAAAGAATTGCTTTTAATTCATTATTTTCATTGTAGCAGTAGAAAATACTTAATGGATTAAACGCATAGCCAAAAATTCTAGGAAAACACAAAAGTTTTATTTTTAAAATTTTAGAATTAATATCAAATTTTCTTAAAGTATATTTGACCCAGTCTTTTAAATCTTTTCCATCTCTGTCGCCATGATCTTTATTATAAAAACTAAACAAATTAAATTTATTTATAGAGAATATTGAAACATTCTTCTCCAAGTCCTTAAGTTCATCTAGATCAAAGAAAATAGAAAAGGTTTTATAAGAAAAAAAGTGCCTTTTTGGCTTAAATCTTCGATGCGTAACTATGCCTTTGTATATGCAAGTCTCCATCTTTCCCTTCAAATTGTTTTAACATTTCCAGAGAAGATTTTAATCCATCTTCATGAAACCCATAACCAAAATAACTTCCTGAAAACCATGTTCTTCTTTTACCCTGCAAACTGTTTAGTTTTTTCTGCATTTCAAAACTTTTAATATTCAAATAGGGATGGGTAAAATTAATTTTTTTTATAATTGTATTTTTTTTAATTTCACAAATTGGATTAAGAGTTAAAAAATAATTTTTTTTTGTTTCTAAATTCTGAAGTTTATTAAGCCAGTAAGTAACGCATGTTTGTGACAAATCTTTTTTAGATATAGAATTCCAACTTGACCACGCATTCATTTTATTTGGCATTAAGTTGGTATCTGTATGTAAATATGCATTATTAGAAATATAAGTAAATTCTTTAAGGATTTCCTTTTCTAAAACAGTTGGTTCATCAAGAAGTTTTAAACTTTGATCGGCATGACATGATAGTACAACGTGATCGTAATCTCTATAATCTTCTGATGATTCCATAAAAAGTCTAACGTTATGTTGGTTTCTTATAATTTTTTTTATTTTATAATTTTTTAAGTAGTCTCCGTTAATCTTTTCTAAAATTTTAGAAACATATGTTTTACTTCTATTTGTAACAGTATACCACTGAGGTCTATTTTTAAGTTTAAAAAGACCATGATTATTAAAAAAATTTAAAAATAGTTCTAACGGTATGTCTTTAGCCTTTGAAAATGGCATTGACCAAATCGCAGCAACCATTGGAATGATATGGTAATTTACAAAATATTTTGAAAGCTTAGAGTTGTCTAAATAATTTCCTAAAGTTAAATTTTTTAAGTCTTTTTTAAGTAAAATAGGGGCTGTTTTATAAAAAGATATAATCTCATAAATCATTTTTATAAAGTTTAAATTAAATAAATTGTTCTTTTTTGCAAATAAGGAGTTAAAACCTTTACCTCCATATTCTATCTCTGAATTTTTTACTGAAACTGAAAAGGACATGTCGCTTTTTTCGTATGGAACTTTTAATTCTTTAAAAAATTTTATTAAATTTGGATAAGTTAACTCGTTAAAAACTATAAAGCCTAAATCAACAGCGACTTTTGTTTCATTTATGTCGTAAGTATAAGAGTGTCCTCCAAAATGATCGTCCTTCTCGAATAAATCAACATGGTATTTTTTTGACAAATGATATGCTGCAGATAAACCTGAAATTCCCGAACCAATTACTGCAATTTTCATTAAGCTGCTGTTTCTTTATACTCGTCCATTGAAGGACAAGAACAGACAAGATTTTTATCTCCATAAACATTGTCTACTCTAGCAACTGGAGGCCAGTATTTATAAGATTTTAAAATTGCCGAAGGGTATGCGGCAGTTTCTCTATCATATTTGTGTTTCCATTCGTTGGCGGTAAGTTCTACATGAGTGTGGGGCGCGTTCTTTAAAGGATTGTCAATTTTATCAAATTCTCCGCTCTTTACTTTATTAATTTCTTCTTTAATTTTTATTAGAGTTTCACAAAAACGATTAATTTCAGATAAGCTTTCACTTTCAGTTGGTTCTATCATTATTGTTCCTGGAACGGGCCAAGACATTGTGGGTGCGTGGAAACCAAAATCTATTAACCTTTTTGCAATATCCTCTTCTGTTATTCCTGTTTCATTTTTAATTTTTCTAATGTCTATAATGCACTCGTGAGCTACATTTCCGTTTTTTCCTTTATATAAAATTGGGAAATGATCTTTAAGTTTATTGGCTATGTAATTAGCATTCAAAATTGCATTTTGAGTAGCAAGTTTCAAACCTTCGGAGCCCATCATTTTAATGTACATCCACGATATTGAAAGAATGCTGGAGCTTCCCCAGGGTGCTGCTGAAATTGCACCTATTCCAGTTTTTGGCCCACAGTCACTTATTATAGGATGGTTTGGCAAGTAAGCTTCCAAATGTTTTTTACAAGCGATTGGTCCCATGCCTGGTCCTCCTCCGCCATGAGGTATACAAAATGTTTTGTGTAAATTAATATGACAAACATCAGGTCCAAAATTTCCTGGCTTTGCAATACCAACTAGTGCATTTAAATTTGCGCCATCCATATAAACTTGACCACCATGTTTGTGGATTAAATCACAAATATCCGTTATTTTTTCCTCAAAAACTCCATGAGTTGACGGATAGGTTACCATTAATGCAGACAAAGTATCTGAGTGTTCTTCGGTCTTTTTCTTTAAATCTTCATAATCTACATTTCCATATGAGTCGCAATTAACAACAACGACTTTCATGCCGGCCATTTGTGCGCTGGCTGGATTAGTTCCATGTGCAGAACTTGGTATTAGACAAACATTTCTATTTTTTTGACCATTTTTTTCGTGAAATTTTCTAATAACCATTAAGCCAGCAAATTCTCCTTGCGCTCCGGCATTTGGCTGCAAAGAAACACCGGAAAAACCTGTTATTGTTCTTAACCAATTTTTTAAATCAGTGAACAATTCTCTGTAACCATCCATTTGTTCTACAGGGGAATACGGATGTGGATGCGAAAATTCTTTCCATGTTACGGGTATCATTTCAGAAACTGAATTTAATTTCATTGTACATGAACCCAAAGCTATCATTGACCTATTCAATGCAATATCAGAATCTTCCAATTTTTTTAAATATCTAAGCATTTCTGTCTCAGAATGATAGCTGTTAAAAACTGGATGATCTAAATATGTTGAGGTTCTTAATAAATTTTTTGGTAGGTTTGATAAACTTGTGTTGGTTGTTTCCTTAGTTGTTTCTTTAATTGTCTCTGAACAATTAAAAATTTTTAACAACTGATTAGCTCTATAAAGATTTTTTCTTTCATCAAAAGAAACCGCTAACATTTCAGAATTTACTTTTCTGATATTGACTTGTTGCCGTAACGCATTTTTATAAATTTTATCTGTTTTATCCAATGTTTTTACAGTAACAGTATCAAAAAAATAGTTTGAATAAAGTTCGTACCCTGACTGTTTTAATTTGTCCGCAAAACTTTTGGTCAATTGTGAAACAGTATCTGCTATTTTTTTAATTCCTTTTGGGCCATGATACACGGCATAGGCAGCTGAAACTATTGCAAGTAAAGCCTGAGCGGTACAAATATTGCTTGTAGCTTTATCTCTTCTTATATGTTGTTCTCTTGTTTGTAGCGCCAACCTGTAAGCTTTGTTACCATGTCTATCTAATGAAACACCAACTATTCTTCCTGGCATTGATCTTTTATATTCGTCTTTGGTGGCAAAGAATGCAGCATGAGGGCCTCCATAACCCATTGGAATTCCGAAACGTTGGGCACTTCCCACTGCTATATCGGCTCCTAGTTCGGCAGGTGTTTTAATTTTAGCAAGAGCTAATAAATCACAAACCAATACTGCTTTTCCATTCTGTTTGTGTATTTTGCTAATAGCTTCGCTAGGATCCTTGATATCACCTAAAGTACCTGGGTATTGTATAATCCCACAAACAATATTCTCTTTAATATCTTTATCTTCATCTCCTAATATTACTTTTAAACCCAATGGCTCAGCTCTTGTTTTAATCACATCAATAGTTTGAGGGTGACAATTTTTCGAGACAAAGACTTTTTTTGTTTCACTTTTACAAATTCTATAACTTAAGCCCATAGCTTCGGCCGCTGCTGTGCCCTCATCTAAAAGAGATGCGTTCGCAATATCCATACCGGTAAAATCAATCACCATCTGTTGAAAATTTAATAACATCTCGAGCCTTCCCTGAGCCACCTCAGGTTGGTACGGGGTATAAGAAGTATACCATCCTGGATTTTCCAAAATATTTCTTAGTATTACATACGGGGTATAATTTCCGTAATATCCCATTCCCATAAAATTTGAGTAAACTTTATTCTTTTGAGAGATATCTTTTAATTTTCTAAGTGCTTTGTATTCTGAATTGGGGTCACCAATGCTTAAATTTTCCTTTGAAAGAATTTTTTTCGGAACTGTTTTTTCAATCAGGTCATCTAAACTATTATATCCCAATTCTTTAAGCATAGCTTTTTGTTCTTCTTTAGAAGGCCCTATATGTCTTTGGATAAAATCTTTCTGAGCGTTTTTTAACATTTAATTTGTATTTTCCTTTGCAAATTTTTCATAATCAGCTTTGTTCATTAATCCGTCCAATTCTGATTTATTTTTTACTTTAACTTTAAAAAACCAAGATGTGCCCTCTGGATCTTTGTTCACTATAGCTGGATCGTCTACTATTGATTGGTTGGTTTCGGTAATTTCTCCAGTAACTGGTGTATAAACATCGCTTGCTGCCTTTGTTGATTCTACTACTCCGGCCTGTCCTTCTTTTTCAACATTTTTTCCTTTATCAGGTAATTCAACAAAAACTATATCTCCCAATAGTTCCGCGGCGTGCTTTGTAATACCAACTGTCGCCACGTCTCCTTCAATAGTAACCCACTCATGTTGTTTTGAATATTTTTTCTCACTCATTTTTCACCTCACATAGTTTTTTTTGTAAAAAGGAAGTTCAGATATATTTGCTTCGTATTTTTTTCCTCTAACTTCCAGTAGAACTTTTGTTCCTGGTTCTGAAAAATTTAATTTTACATAACCCATCGCAATAGGCTGATTAACACTTGGACCAAAAGTACCACTTGTAACTAATCCAATCTCATTATTGTCCTTAGAAAAAATTTTAACTCCTTCTCTTGCTATGACTTTTCCTTCGGGTTTAACACCTACTCTTAATCGAGTTAAACTTCCATTCATGTCTGATTTAATTTTGCCATAACCAACAAAACCACCTTCTTCTCTTCTTCGTTTGGAAATTGCCCACTTAAGATTTGCTTCTATTGGACTTGTTGATTCATTAATATCATGTCCATAAAGACATAATCCGGCTTCTAATCTTAAAGTATCTCTAGCCCCTAAACCAATTGGTTTTACTCCTTGTGAAATTAGTTTTTTTGCAAAATCCTCGACAAGTTCATTTGGTATGGAAATTTCAAATCCATCTTCACCTGTATAACCAGATCTTGTTATGTAAATTTCTTTGCCGTTATAAGAATATTTATTTCCATTCATAAATTTAAGTGAAGAAACTCCATTTATTGTTTTTTCTAATATTTCTGAAGACTTAGGTCCTTGCAAAGCAACCAAAGATAAATTTTTGTATAAAGTTAATTTAGATTTACTTCCAAGTGCGCTTTTAATAATTTTAAAATCGTTATTTTTACAAGCTGCATTTAGAATAATAATAAATCCTTTTTCAACCTTGGTTATAATTAAATCGTCATAAATCCCACCTTGTTCATTCATAAGAAAAGAGTATTTGGATTGATTAAGTTTTATTTTTTTTAAATCTATAGGAATAATTTTTTCTAATTCTTTTGATAAGTTTTCATTGTCTTCTATTAGTAACTGCCCCATATGCGAAACATCAAATAAACCTGCGTTCCTCCTTGTGATTTTATGCTCTTCGACTATGCCGGAAGAATATTGGACAGGCATTTCATATCCAGCGAACGGAACAAATTTTGCTCCAAGACTTTTGTGATAATCGTATAAAGCTGTTTTTTGTGTATTCATAATAACTCTTAACAAACCCGATCTGTCTAGTTACCTGAGAGATTTACTCCTTCGGTGAGGCTACTGCCTGCTTTCCAGAATTATTATGTTAACGGTCCTTTTGCCTGAGAGTTTCCTGGGTTGTTGCTCCTTCGGCGCCAAAATTGGTCTCTCCCGTTATATGTTAATTTTCTTTTAATTTAGGAAAGAAGTCAATTGCAATTAAGTTGCGACTGGTTTGTTTTTTTCCAAACTTCTAATAATAACTGCAGTAATTATCATTCCTCCAGCAATAAACACACTTGTTGGTGGTATCTCATTGAAAAATAACCATCCCCAAATAGGACCAAATATACTTTCGGTTAACATTAATAATCCAACTGTTGCTGCCGGTGTTGTTCTAGAACCAATGGTTACAAAAATAAATCCAAAAGCTAATTGTGGCACTCCTAAAAGGAATGAAAGACCTAAATCTTTTTGAGATATAATTAAATTTTCAGATAAAATAAAACCATATATAGCACTAAAAATTCCTGAATAGAAAATTGCAGGTACCATATCTAAATCAGGGTGTTTTCTTATTATTATTATTAAAATTGAAAAATTAATCGGTATTAAAAGAGCAGCTAAGTTTCCAATTAATGATCCTCCCGAAATAGAATCTCCTACCATCAGAATTACGCCTGATACAGCTAGAGTAATTGCTAAAAAACTTCTTAATGAAATTTTTTCTTTAAGAAAAAAGTAGCCAAAAACAGCTAAGAATAAGGTTTGAGAACTAATAATAAAAACTACATTAGCTATTGTAGTTTCTGTCATAGAAAAAATGTATCCTACAAAACTGGTTGATAAAAAAAATCCACCAAGGACTCCCGCAGATCCAGACTTTTTTATTATAATAAAAGCTTGTTTTTTGTAGGTTAGAACTAAAAATGCAACTATAGCTAATATAAAAAATAAAGATCGCCAAAAAAGAATTTGCCAAGGACCAGCTCCTTCAAATTCTCTAATTAAAGGTCCACCAAAACTTAGGCAGAACCCTGCAAGCAGGCACAAAATGTACCCTGGAATTTTATAAACAAATTGCATTAAAATTTATTAAACTTGGCAATGTAATCTTGAAATGCACTTTCTGCCACAACTAAATCAACCAATTTAAATTTTATTTTTGAACCCTGTATTTTCTGAACCAATTTGTCATAATCTGCAGTAATAACATTAGCTATTTTAGGATAACCTCCAATCGTTGGGTGGTCAGATAAAAGTACTATTGGTTGTCCGTCGCCTGGTATTTGGATTGAACCTTTGGTAATTCCCTCTGATTTTATATTTTTACTTACCATGTTTTCTAGTTTTTCTCCCTCCAATCTCATTCCCATTCGATCGGTTAATCTTGTAACTTTATATTCCTTTGAAAAAAAATATTGTTGGCTTTTTTTTGAAAAATAACCAAACTGCGATCCTTTCATTACTCTAATTGTATTATCTGCATCAAATTCAAATTCAATTTTTTTTGTTTCACCTGCTGAATTAGATTTGGTAAAAAATATTTTGTCATCAATCTTTAATTTGTCACCATTATTTGGGCCAATTTTTGCTTTAACCAAAGTAGAAACACTTCCTTTTATTTCTTTTAATTTAAAACCTCCCAAAATTGAAAGGTAACCATAAACAGAATTTATTGTTGAGAGAATATCGATCTTGTCTCCATTGGAAACAACAAAACTTTCATTCGACATGCCCTTCTTTGTCTCACCATTTTTATCAATGATATTAAAATTAACTTTTCCTGATACGGCTACCAGCGCAGACTCTCCTACGAGTTCCAGTAATGGTCCTTGGTAAGCAAATTCTAAAGCTCCTTCTGAAACTTTGTTACCAACTAATTTATTTGAAATATAGAATAATAATTGATCCATACATCCGCTTGCTACAATTCCAAGATGTTGTAAACCAAATCTTCCTAGATCTTGAAAAGTAGAATTAATGCCAGGTCTTAATACTTTAAAGTAGTTACTCATTTTTAAAAGATGATAAGTCCTTCTTTGTTATAGATTTAAATTTTACTGTGTCTCCAGGTGACAACATGCTTGTATTTTTTTTATTAATATTAAATAAATCAAGAGGAGTTCTTCCAACAATATTCCAACCACCTGGACTTTCAAAAGTATAAATGGTACAGAACTTTTCTACTATACCAACAGATCCTTTGTTGATTTTTACTCGGGGTGTATCTAACCGATCATGATACAACTTTTTATTTAGATCTCCAAGAAAAGGTTGTCCAGGAACAAATCCTATCATGTAAACAAAAAAGTCTGTATTAAGATGATCATTTACTATTTCTTTAAAACTCAATTTAGTTTTTTCTTCCAATCTTTTTATGTCTAAAGCGAATTCCTCATCATAACAGATTGGTATTTCCACAATTTTGTTTTTTTCAGACAAAGTTGTTTTGGAATAATCGCTAACCTTAATAAATTCTATTATTTCTTTAGACTTTATTTTTCCTAATTCAAAATTTATAATGAGTTTGTTATAAGAAGGGGTATAATTTAAAATTCCTTTGATTTTTTTACTATTTACAGATTCTTGTATAAAATTAAAAAGCTTAATTACTTCTTTATTAGTTTTTTTGTTAACTTCGTCACCAAAATCACATGTGATGCCGCAGTCTCCGATATTGCTTATTTTTTTTAGCATAAGTTGTTATAATAGATATTATATAATGGTTTAAAATATGGAAATTAATATTAATTGCGATCTTGGAGAAACTTCAAAGTTCTGTTCTACGGAAAATGACCCTTTATTGTTAGGTATAGTTAATTCTGCAAATGTTGCCTGTGGTTATCATGCCGGTGATGAACCTACTATGAATAAAACGGTTGAGATTTCAAAAAAAAATGGTGTGAGTATTGGGGCTCATCCTTCCTTTAATGATCCAGAAAACTTTGGACGAAAAAGATTAAACTTGCAGCCAGAGGAAATTACCAAGTTAATTATTGATCAGATTAATATATTGACTGAAATTGCAAAAAAAAATTCTATGAAAGTAACTCACGTTAAACCTCATGGTGCATTGAATAATATGGCGTGTGAAAATTTTGAATTAGCGAGTGTTATTGCAAAATCAATTATACAAGCAAACAAAGATTTGATTTTCTTAGTACCAACTGGGTCTGAAATGGAAAAAGCAGGAAAAAAACTTAAAATGAAAGTGGCGGCCGAAATATTTGCTGATAGAAATTATGAGGATGATGGTAATTTAGTTTCCAGATCTAAATTAAATGCTTTGATTACAGATCCTGAAGTTGCAAAAAATCACGTAATTAAAATGGTAAAAAACCAAGCTTTAAACTGTTTTTCTGGAAAACAAATTCCCTGCGACATTGACTCCGTTTGTGTACATGGAGATGGTAAAAATGCAGTGGGAACAGCAAAAGAAATAAGGGATGGTCTTATAAAAACTGGTGTGACTCTTAGACCATTGGATCAATTGAAAAAATTTGCTTAAAGAACCAATGTTTAAAAAAATTTTTATTATATTGGTATCAGGGTTTATTTTAGCTCAATATTTTGGGGTATCCTATGGTGCCAGCAGTGATAGTGGAAGCAGTGATAATTATTTAGATCTTTATTCTGATGCAAAAAAATTTGTATTAAGAGCAAAAAAATTAGAAGAAAAAAATAAAATAGATAGAGCTACAAAATTATATTCTAAAGCTCTAAAAAAATTGGAACAAGCTTATAAAACTGACAAAACTAATCCTGACATTTTAAATTATCTTGGTTTTACATTAAGAAAAACTGGCAAGTTAGAAGAGGCTGAAAAATACTATTTAGCAGGTTTAAAAATTAAACCTGACCATAACGGTATAAATGAGTATTTGGGTGAACTTTACGTAAAAACTGGCCGAATGGATTTGGCCAAAGAAAGACTAAATGTTTTAAAAAACTGCAATTGCGAAGAGTACACTGAATTAAAAGAAGTTATAGAAAAAAAATAAATGCACATAGTTGAAGTATTTGGAAGAATATTAATATCTGCTCTTTTTTTGGTAGAGGCAGTAAGAAAGTTTTTAAATCCAGATGAAAGCATGATGTATATGTCAGATCATGGTGTTCCTGAGTTTCTTTTTTATCCGTCTATAGCTTTTGAAATAATTCTGCCTTTAATTTTAATTGCAGGATATAAAACAAAAATTGTCGCTACCTTATTAGCTTTATTTGTTTTCGCAGTTACTTTAATTTTTCATACTCATCATATATTAGGTGATGGCATGCAATTAACCATATTTTTAAAAAATATTTCTATAATTGGCGGATTGTTAATTGTGATTGCAAACAAACCTCAAATTTGTAGTTTTGATTATTATTTACAGTCAAAAAAAGGTAATTAATTTTGCCAAAAGAAAAAGAGAAGATTTATAAATTATTTAAACCTCAATTAACTCCAAAAGAAATGTTAGATCTAGGTGTGTTTGGTGGTTCCTATTTTAATAAAAAACAAATAAAAGAATTTCCAAAGTCTTGGTTTCAAAAAGCAAAATTAAGTGAAAAGTTTGATGTTAAGTTGAACAGGTTTAAAGTTAAATCTGGTTTATCTAGACAAGAATGGATTAAAAAAGGATGGATTTTTAAAGAGGACCCGCTTGGATGGTTTCAGTGGTACTGTAGATATACAAATGGGAGACGAATTCAAAATATTGATGAAATTCAAATACAAAGGTGGATAAATTTTACGCGACATGTAAAAGCGATAAAGAAAAATTGTGAAGAGGGTGACTTATTTTGCAGAAGAAGACAAAGACAAGCAATACTTCAATGGGCCTACGATCCTTTTATTTAAGAGGCTGAATCATTTGTTCTGGTAACCAGAGAGCTAATTGTGGAAAAGCTATAATTATAATTACAGCCAAAATCATTAAAAGAAAAAGTGGAAAAGCGCTTCTTGCAATAAATCCCATATCTCTTTTTGCCATCCCTTGAAGAACAAATAAGTTAAATCCAACTGGTGGTGTAATCTGAGCCATTTCAACAACTATAACTAAATAAATACCAAACCAAATCATGTCGAAGCCTGCTTGACGTATCATGGGTTCAATGATTGCCATAGTTAAAACCACAGCAGATATTCCGTCTAAAAACATGCCAAGAATTATATAGAACAGTGTCAAAACTAGAAGCAACATATATGGTGACAACTGCAGTGTATCAATAAAAACTGCTAAATTTTTTGGAAGACCAGTGAAAGCCATTGCCAGGGTTAAAAAAGAAGACCCTGCTAATATAAAAGCAATCATACAAGATGTTTTTGTTGCACCTAATAATGATTTGGTAAAAGATTCTTTTGTTAAACTTTTTTGGAAATAAGATAAAACTAATGCACCTAAAACTCCCAGGGAAGCCGCTTCAGTAGCTGTAGCAATACCAGCGTAAATAGATCCAATTACTGCAAGTATTAAAAGTATAACAGGTAACAGTTGTCCAGATTGTTTAATTTTTTCTAAAAAAGAAAAATCTTCACTTATTATGGGCATAATCTTTTTATTTTTAAGAGACCAAGCAACAACATAAGTCATAAATAATAGAGCTAATCCAATACCTGGAATAATGCCGGCAATAAAAAGTTTTGCTATAGATTCTTCAACGGTAACGCCATAGATAATCAAAATAATTGATGGGGGAATTAAAAGACCTAAAGTTCCCGATCCTGCTAACGTACCTAGAAGAAACCTTTCAGGATAATTTCTTTTTCTAAGCTCAGGTATCGACATTTTTCCAACTGTTGCTACTGTAGCAGCTGAAGAACCAGAAATTGCTGCAAAAATAGCGCAACCTAAAATATTAACGTGAATTAAACCTCCGGGTAATTTTGCAAGCCAGGGTGATAAACCTTTAAATAAATTCTCTGATAATTTTGTCCTAAATAAAATTTCACCCATCCAAACAAAAAGAGGTAGAGCTGTTAATGACCAAGATGAACCCATGCTCCACATTGTTGTTGCCATTGCATCACCAACAGGTCTTGATGTGAACATTATCATTCCAATAGTTGAGACTCCAATCATGCTGATCCCAACCCAAACTCCTGATCCTAGGAAAATTAATAAAACACTGATAAAAAATATCGTTAAATAAACTTCAAGCATTTTGTTTAAAAAATAGTTTTATAAAGTTATGTGAAATACAAATAAAAAATATTATAGAACCTATGGCAACTCCAGTTTGTGGTATCCAAAGTAAAATCTCATCTGCCCCTTGGCTTCTCTCGGCAAGCTGGATAGATACGATCCACATTTTAATAAAATAAAAAGCTAAAAAGCCTGAAAAGAAAGTAGAGACAGCTAAAGACCAAATAGTTAAAAATCTTAATAACTTTCCTTTGGCTCTTTCAAGAAATAAAGTTATTCTGATATGACCATTTTCATTAAATGTATAAGCAAGCGCTAAGAAAGAAGCAGTAGCTAAGCTATAACCAGAATATTCTGTTAAACCACGAATATAAAATCCAAAAATTCTAGATGTTATACCTATAACTATAGAAACTAATATGAGAATTAAAAAAAAGGATGCGACGTATCCTGAATATCTATAAAGAGAATTTAGAAATTTATCTAATTTACAAAGCATAAAGGCCGTATCCTATTATACGGCCTTTTTGACTAAATAAAATTTATTTATATGCTGATAAAACAGCTTGTCCTCTTGAACCGGCTCTACCCGCCCATTCTTTGGCCATAGTAGCACCAACTTTTTCAAAGTGACTTTGTAAAGCTGCATTTACTTTTCCAACTTCCATACCAGCAGCAGCCAATGCTTTTTTGTCGGCAACATTACCTTTTTTAGATAAAGACCAACCTTTTCTTTCAGCTACAGCGGCTTGCTTCATAACAAGTTTTTGAGTTTTGCTATCAAGTTTGTTCCAAGCTTTTTTGTTTACAACAACCATGTTTTTTGGAAACCATGCTGCAATATCATAAAAATATTTAACACCATTTTCCCAAATTTTACTGTTCTTACCAGTTGTTGGTGACGTAATCATACTTTCAACCATTCCAGTTGAAAATGCTTGGCTGATCGCAACTGCTTCTAACTTAGTTGGTTTCATACCAGTCAATTCTGCAATTCTAATTGTTGCAGAGTTGTAAGCTCTAAACTTAAGTCCTTTAAGATCGCTTACAGAGTTAATAGCTTTTTTACTATATAACCCTTGTGCTGGCCAAGGAACTGCGTAAAGGAAAACTAATCCCTTTTCGTCAAGTCCTTTTACTAATTCTGCTTTTGAAGCTTTATAAAGTTTCTGAGCATCAGGATAAGTTTGCGCTACAAAAGGAATTGAGTCCACTTCTAATAACGGATCAAAGCTTCCATGAGCAGACATAAATCTTTCACCGATTTGTGTTTGTCCAGTTTGCACAGCTCTTAAAATAGCTCCTCCCTTAAATAAAGAACCACCTGGGTGAGTCTTGATTGTAAGTTTACCACCAGATTTTTTAGTAACTGCTTCTGCAAATGCCGTAGCATTTTGTGAGTGGAAGTTACCTGCTCCATAAGCTAAAGCCATGTTCCATGTCTCAGCGTGAGCAGCTCCTATACTGATAAGTAAAGAGGTTAGTATTATACTAATCTTTTTAATTATGTTCATGTGTCCCCCTATAATTAATAATGAGCTATTTCACATTCCCATTTAAGAAATTGCAAGAGATATTTTAGTAAATATTTCTTTATAGAAACCCAATAAACTAATATAAATGCCAATCTAAATGGAAATACTCTACCCAAAAATAATAATTTTTTTTCAAATTGTATTTATCGATATAGTTATGGCTGCAGATAATGCAATTATAATTGGTCTAATAGCTTCATCTTTTGCAAAAACAGATAGAAATAAAATAATATTACTTGGAGTTTTTGGAGCTTTCATTTTTAGAGTAATTTTTGCTGCAATAACTGTTCAGCTATTACAATTTCCTATTTTAAAAATAATAGGTGGAACTTTATTAATTTGGATCATAATTAAATTAATTAAAGATCTAGAACTTATTGATTCACTCAAAACAACAAAACAACAAACTCCCACCAAACCAAAAAAGCCACCTTCATTTACTTCTGCGGTTTACTCTGTAATAATTGCAGACGTAACTTTAAGTTTTGATAATGTCCTAGGAGTAGCAGCGGCTGCAAAGAATGAAATAGGTTTGTTGATTTTTGGACTATTATTATCGGTTCTACTTGTTGGAACAGTCGCAACATACTTTGCAAATTATATTAAGGGACACAAATGGGTTGGTGTTTTAGGATTAGTTGTTATCTTGATTGTTGCTGTTCAATTAATACTAGGTGGTACAAATGAAATTTACCCTAATGTTTTGCCTGAATTTTTAATCAAAATAATTTAAATTTATTCAACCTTTACAGCACCGTACGTTTCTAAGAATACTGTTTCGTCAATTTCTCCGTTAAAAGATATAGATCTTCTTTCTCCTTTTCCTTTAAACGGATAAACTAAATGCATTAGATAATGTGGAAAAACATAAAATTTACCTACCTCTGGTTTTACAAACATCTGTGAATTAGACAAAAACATTTTTGAACCATGAACAAATTCTATATGTCCGTTTTTATTTACTTCTTTAACAGACTTTTGTTTCTGATCTCCAAAACTTTTTGGTACCTTAAGATATCCAACTCCAGACAAGTGTCCGGAGTGGTAATGATTAGGATTATATTCATTTTCATACTGCCTAACTACCCAACAGTCTCTAAGTTTAAAATTTTTTATTTTTTTTCTTGATGAGCCAAATATATAAGTTTCAACAGCTTTAAATAAGAAATCTTTAAAGTGACTTTCATAAAAATCTTTTTCTAGAGAAATTTCTTGAGTAACTTGTCCTACTAGCTGTCCACCTGCATCTAGTTTTCTAGATTTTTCTTTGTCTTTTATTATTTTCTCAACATAATTATTTACATTGTTTACTACTTCTTCTGGCATTTCCATTTCCATAATTGTTGGACCAAAAGGTCTAAATAATTTAACGTTAGTTTGATTTTGTTTCGACATTAATTATTAACTCCTTTTTATACTTAAGTAAGCCTGCCAAGAAACTATTAGTATCGTAAATGCAAGTATGATTGCGGTCAAGGGTCTATCCCAAAGAAAACTGAATGAACCATCGCTAATTAATAACGATCTTCTTAAATTTTCTTCCATTAACCCCCCGAGTACAAAAGCTAAAATTAAAGGTGGCATAGGAAACTTATAAAGTCTTAAAACTGTCGCAACAACAGCAATTCCTATCATTAGAAAGATGTCAAATGTGTTAAAGGACATTAGATAGATTCCAGTTACCGAGAAAAATAAAATCATTGGGATTAAAAATGTTCTCGGTACCGCAAGTATCCTTGCAATATAAGGAATTAAAGGTAGGTTTAGTATTAAAAGTACAACCATTCCAATATACATTGACATAATTACAGACCAAAAAATTTCAGGGTTCGTCATGTATAATCTTGGTCCAGGCTGTATTCCAAATCCCAATAAAGCTCCAAGCATAACAGCCGTTGTTCCACTTCCTGGAATTCCTAAAGTTAATAAAGGTACAAAAGCTCCAGAGCATGCTGCATTATTTGCAGTTTCTGGTGCTGACAAACCATGCACGCTTCCTTTTCCAAATTTTTGCTTTTCTTCGTCATTAACATAATTTCTTTCCATTCCGTATGCTAAAAAAGAAGCAATAGTGGCACCTGCTCCTGGCAATACACCTATCAAAAATCCTAAAACCGAAGATCGAGGTATAGTTTTTAACATTTTTTTTGTTTCATTCTTGTCGAGTTTAATTGAACCAAGTTCAGTAAGAGAAATAGCCTTTGAAGCTCGTGATGGATCTGTTCCTTTCAAGATAATTGTTAAAGCTTCACTCATTGCAAAAGTTGCCATAACAACTAAAACGAAACTTATTCCGTCAGATAAATTCATGTTATTAAAAACAAAACGAGGAATATCAGACAAAGTGTCTTGTCCTACTGATGCTAGCATTAACCCTAAAACGACCATCATCATTGCTTTTAAAAATTGTCCTTTTGAAGAAAATGCAGACACAGCAGTTAAACCAAGAACCATTAAAGCAAAATAGTCTGGCGATCTAAAAGCTAAACTTACTTTTGACAAGCTTGGAGCCGCGAATAATAAGAAGATGGCTGCAAGCGTTCCTCCAGCAAAAGAACTATAAGCAGCAATGGCGAGAGCCTTACCTGCTTTTCCTTGTTGAGCCATAGGATAACCATCAAAAGAAGTTGCGACCGTTCCTGGAACTCCGGGAGCATTAATTAAAATTGAAGAAGTTGATCCGCCGAAAACAGCTCCATAATAAACTCCTGCCATTAAAATTAATCCTGTCGCAGGATCAAACCCCCATGTTATAGGAATCATTAAAGCAATTGCAGTCATAGGACCTAAACCAGGGAGCATTCCTATAATGGTTCCAAAGAAACAACCCATCACCACCATTAAAATATTTTTGAGTGATAAAGCTGTATTTAGACCTATTAGAATACCTTCTATCATCCAATAATCCCCAATAATTTTAAAAATGGATCTCTAAGATAAATATCCAAAAGCCCATGAAGTAAGAAAACGAACAAAGCAACAAATGGAAAAGAAAATGTTAGCATCAATTTCCATCTTCGTTCTCCAAGAAAATAGTAAGCAAACAATAAAAAGAATGAAGTTGATAAAAAGAATCCTGCTCTAAGTATAGTTAGACCATAAAAAATCATAATGATAACAAGAAAAATTACTTTTTTATAATCTAAAACTGTGTGATCTACTTCCTCTTTGACCTTTTCTGGTAAAATAATTTTTAATCCAGCAAGAAACATTCCGACATAACCAAGATAAATTGGAAATGTTTTAGCGTTAAAAGGTGCATTTTCATCAAAAGAGAAAACTTGTATTTGGTATGCTGTATAAAGATAAAAAGCCGATAAAACAAAGAAGAGCAGCGAGATAATTTTAACTGAACTTATCTTCACCGCTCCTCCTTTAAATCCTAATGGATTAAATTACTCCTAATTTTTTCATAAGAGCTGTCATTTCTTTAGTTTGTGTTTTTAAAAACTTCACAAACTTCTTGTCTGGATTATAAATATTAACCCAAGCATTTCTTTTTCTAACAGCTTCCCACTCAGGAGTTTTCTGAACATCACCTAACATTTTAGCAATTTTCTTTTTGTCCCCATTGCTCATGCCAGGAGGTCCAAAAAATCCTCTCCAGTTTACAAACTGAACATCAAAACCTTGTTCTTTCAATGTTGGAACATCAGGTGCATCTGAAACTCTTTTCGGCGCAGTAATACCAATAATATTTACTTGGTCTCTTGCTCCCATTACTTCTCCCAAACCAGTTGAAAGAATTTGAGTTTCTCCAGATAACAATCCTGCTAAAGCTTTTCCTCCAGCATCGTAAGGAACATAAACTACTTGATTTGGATCAGCTCCTGCTTCTTGAAACGCAAGTGCTCCAATTAAGTGGTCCATACTTCCTCTTACAGATCCGCCAGCCATTTTTACAGATTTTGGATTAGCTTTGTAAGCTGCAACAACATCTGCGAAATTTTTGAAAGGTGAGTTCTTTGCTACAGCGATTGCGCCGTAGTCACCGATTACTCCTGCTATTGGAACAACATCTTTGTATGAAAGAACGCCGCTACCTTTAACATAACCTTTATGTCTAGTTATTGATCTTAAAACCAGAGGAGTAGATTGAACCAGTACAGTTCCTGCAGGTTTAGTATTAATTAAAAATGACAGAGCTTTACCTCCACCACCACCAGACATGTTTTCAAAAGACGCGCTTTTAAGCATGCCTGCTTTTGTTAATGCTTCTCCTGTTCCTCTAGCGGTACCATCCCAGCCACCACCAGCTCCACCACCGATTAAGAAGTGAAGTTTATCAATTGCAAATGATTGTGTTGAAATTGACGAGAAAAGAACAGCAGCAAATAATAAGCTTATAAATTTTCTTATATTTGTCATTTTTTCCTCCCTTTTATTAATGCCTTATTAGATTTTGAATTAGTTAAAGAGTCAATTAGAAAATAGACTTCTTGTCTCTTCTTCTTGCTAATTTTCCCTTAACTTCAACGTTAAGCTTGGTGAGTTCGCCCGATTTGAGTTTTCTTAAGTTTTGTACAGAGTTTAAAAATCTCTCAGACTCTTTTAGTGTAATAATTCCTTCGGTTAAAGTTTGAAATTTTTCTATATAATTGGATCTCTCAAAAGGTCTATCGCCACTTGGATGTGCATCTGCAACAAATATTTCATCTTTAAATTTTGAACCATCTTTCATTTTAATAATAACTCTACCTCCAAAACACTTCCTGCTAGGATCAGGATCGTGATATCTTTTTGTCCATTTTTTATCTTCAAAAGTTTTAATTTTTCTCCATAGCTGAACTGTACTTTTTTTGTTAGCTCTTCTAGGGGTATATGAATTTACATGATGCCATTTTCCATCTTCCAATGCGACAGCAAAAATATACATAATTGAGTGATCCAAAGTTTCTCTGCTAGCGTTAGGATCCATTTTTTGTGGATCTTTTGCACCAGTTCCAATTACATAATGAGTATGATGACTGGTATGTATTTCGATTGATTTAATCTTTGAGATATTATCAATCCTTTCATTCATTCTTCTAGCTAAATCTATAAGCGCTTGTGATTGATATTCTGCTGAATGTTCTTTCGTATAAGTTTCTAAAATTGCTTTCTTTTCCTCATTAATGTTTGGAAGAGGAACATTGTATTTTGCTTTTGGACCAGAAAGAACGTATGCAATCACACTATCTTCTCCTTCATAAATTGGACTTGGTGCTCCTTCTCCTCTCATACATCTGTCAACAGCTTCAATGGCTAATTTACCTGCGTGAGCTGGGGCAAAAGCTTTCCAGCTAGAAATTTCTCCCTTTCTTGACTGCCTTGTTGAAATTGTTGTGTGTAAAGCCTGTTGAACTGATTGATAAATTATATCTGTATTTAATTTTAGAAGAGAACCCAAACCTGCAGCCACACTTGGACCTAAATGGGCAATATGATCTATTTTATGTTCGTGTAAACAAATACCTTTAACAAGGTTAACCTGAACTTCATAGCCAGTTATTATTCCTCTAATTAAATCTCTACCTGACATTTTCTTTTGCTGTCCTACAGCTAAGATAGCGGGAATGTTGTCCCCTGGATGGCTATAATCTGCAGCTAAAAAAGTATCATGAAAATCTAGTTCCCTTACAGCAGTACCATTCGCCCAGGCAGCCCATTCGCAGTCAAATTTCTTTTTTGAATTAATTCCAAAAACAGTAGCTCCATTTTTTCTTGGATGTGCCAAAACCATCTCTCTTGCTGAAATTACAGGTCTTCTATTAAAAGAAGCTATGGCAACAGACGCATTATCTATAATTCTATTAATAACCATATCTATCGCCTCTTCATTAAGAGGGGCCTTGTCAGATGCTATTTCAGCAATTTTCCATGCTAGCTGTTCTTTTTTTTTTAATTTCGATGCAGATGGATAAACTTTAACTTTAATATTTCTCATTAATTTAATTCAACATATTTCTCAAAACAAATTGAAGAATCCCTCCGTTTTTATAATATTCAATTTCATTTTCAGTATCTATTCTTGATAAAACTTTTATAGTTTTGCTAGAACCATCTACATATTTAATTTCACAGCTTACTTCTGCTCTTGGGTTAATTCCTTTTTCAATATCAATAATAGTAAATAATTCAGTGCCTTTAATATTCAATTTTTTTCTGTCAAAACTCTCTTTAAATTGAAGTGGTAAAATTCCCATTCCCACCAAATTTGATCTATGAATTCTCTCAAAACTTTCTGCAATAACAGCTTTGATTCCTAATAATTTAGTTCCCTTTGCAGCCCAGTCCCGAGAAGATCCTGTTCCATACTCTTTCCCGGCAATAACTACAAGATCAGTGCCTCTTTTTTTATATTCCATAGCTGCATTGTAAACGCTCATTTGCTTTCCATCTGGTTGTAAAATTGTAAAACCACCTTCGGTACCAGGCGCCATTTCATTTCTTATTCTAATATTTCCAAAAGTTCCTCTCAACATTACCTCGTGGTTACCTCTTCTAGCTCCGTACGAATTAAAATCTTTTTGTTGTATCTGATGTTTCATAAAATAATCACCTGTAGGGCTATCTTTTTTTATAGAGCCAGCCGGTGAGATATGATCGGTTGTTACTGTATCCCCAAGTATCAAAAGTGGTCTTGCATCTTTAATTTTTTTAAATCCTTCAGGCTTGTCTGGTAAATTATCAAAAAAAGGTGGTCTTTTTACGTATGTAGAACTTTCTTCCCAATTATAAATGCTGCTCTGATCTGTTTTAATTGAACTCCATTCTTTTGGGCCTTCTGAAATATTAGAGTAACGCTTAACAAACATATCTGCGCTTATAGACTTCAATATTAACTCTTCGATTTCTTTATTGCTTGGCCAAATATCTTTTAAAAAAACATCTTTTCCTTTTTGATCTTTTCCTAGGGAAGTTTTATATAAATCATGATGCATGTTCCCAGCCAAAGCGTAAGCAACGACCAGTGGTGGTGAAGCCAAATAATTTGCTTTTACATCTGGGTTTATTCTTCCTTCAAAATTTCTATTGCCTGATAGAACTGAAACTGCATATAAATTTTCTTTATGAATAGAATCTGAAATTTCTTGATCAAGAGGTCCGGAATTTCCAATACAAGTTGTACACCCGTATCCTACGAGATTAAAACCTAGTTCGTCTAAATATTTGTTTAATCCAGCTTTTTCTAAATAGTCAGTCACTACTTGAGAGCCTGGAGCTAAAGAAGTTTTTACCCATGGTTTTACTTTTAAACCCTTTTCAAAAGCTTTTTTTGCTAACAAACCCGCTCCTATCATTACGCTAGGATTTGAAGTATTCGTACAAGAAGTTATTGCGGCTATCACAATATCTCCATCTTTAATTTTAAAATCTTTTTTTCCAACTTTTGCTTCTTGAGGAACCTTTCTTTTAGTATTTTCTCTAAAAGCTTTGTCAAAATCTCTTGCTGCCTCGGTAAGTAAAACCTTGTCTTGCGGTCTTTTAGGTCCTGAAATACTAGGCACAACCGAGCTCAGATCTAGTGAGATAGTGCTAGTGAATTCTATATCTTCACTGGACCATAAACCTTGTTCTTTAGAATACTTTTCTACTAGAGATATTGTTTTTTCATCTCTTCCAGAAAATTTTAAATATTTTATTGTTTCGTCATCGATAGGAAAAAAACCACAAGTTGCTCCATACTCTGGGGCCATATTTGCTATTGTTGCTCTATCAGCTAAAGATAAATTTTTTAATCCTTTGCCATAAAATTCTACAAATTTACCTACGACACCTTTTTTTCTTAACATTTGTACGATTGTTAAAACTAAATCGCTAGCAGTTGTTCCTTCGGTAAGTTTTCCATTAATTTCAAAACCAACCACTTCCGGTATCAACATTGAAATTGGCTGTCCTAACATAGCTGCTTCTGCTTCTATTCCGCCAACGCCCCAACCCAAAACTGACAATCCATTAACCATTGTAGTATGACTATCGGTTCCCACTAATGTGTCAGGATAAGCAAAAGTTTCTCCTTTGCTTTTGGAAGACCAAACTACTTTTGACAAATACTCTAAATTAACTTGATGACAAATTCCTGTACCAGGAGGGACAACTCTAAAGTTATTAAAAGCATTTTGTCCCCATTTTAAAAAAGAATACCTTTCTCCGTTTCTATCAAATTCTCTTTCAACATTTTTTATAAAAGAATCTTTTTTTGCATAATTATCAACCATGACTGAATGGTCTATAACCAAATCAACCGTAGATAATGGATTAATTTTCTTTGGATCTTTATTTTTTGATTTTACTGCGTCTCTCATTGCTGCTAGGTCTGCTACTGCTGGAATTCCTGTATAATCCTGCAATAAAATTCTTGCAGGTCTGTAAGCTATTTCGGATTTAGATTTTTTTGTTTTTAACCATTCTCCAACGGATTCTATTTGTTTTTTATCTACTGTTGTGCCGTCCTCAAATCGTAATAAGTTTTCAAGTAGAACTTTTAAAGATTTTGGCAATTTTTTAATATCTTTTAATCCGTTCTTTTCTGCTTTTGCTAGACTATAGAAATGATACGTTTTGCCTGAAACTATTAATTTATCCAATGATTGGAATGAATTTTTACTTTTAAATTCCATGCCTTATACATAAAACATAATTACGCAAACGATAAGCAAAAAAGACATTATATAGTTAAAATTTCTTATAAATTTTTCACTTGTAGCAAAATTTCTTAAGTACATGCCTAATAAACACCAACCGTTAATGCTTAAGACGGCCATAAGGAAAAAAAACGATATAACTATAATTGAATCTCTTAAGTAGTTAGTTCCTGCATCAATAAAAATAGAAACGCTTGTCATAGAAACGACTATGCTTTTTGGATTAATAAATTGTAAAATAAATGCTTTGCCAAAAGTTATAGGATTTTTGGTTAAAGCATCTATCGAGCTTTTGCTAAAAGAAATCAAATAAGCCAGATAAATAAGAAATATGGAACCTAAAACTCGAATAATATCTTGAAGAAAAGGATATTGTCTAAAAATTAAGATTAGACCTGTGTCCATTAAAATTAATAATGATGTCCAACCAGAGATAACAGCTAGTATTAAAGGCAATGTTTTTCTGAAACCAAAGTTAAATCCAGAATAAGATGCTGTGATATTATTGGGTCCAGGCGTAAATGCCGTAACAAAACCAAATATTATGAGGTTTAGTAAATCAGGATACATAATTTAAGCAATGTCTAAACCGTTCTCTGCTTTTTGTGACGGATGTACTAAAACCACTTTGCCATCTTTTTCAATAGCTCCAAGAATTAAAACTTCTGAAACTATTCCTGCGATATTTTTTTTTGGAAAATTACATACACCAATAACTTGCTTTCCTACAAGATTTTCTTCTGAATAGTAGTGTGAAATTTGAGCAGAAGATTCTTTAATTCCAACCTCTTTTCCAAAATCAACTTTTACTACCAGAGAAGGTTTTCTAGCTTTTTCGTTTTTTTTAACTGATAAAACTGTTCCTAGTTTAATTTGAACTTTTTTAAAATCATCATATGTTATTTCCATTTTGCCTCCTAAAAAAAAGGGGGCTAAGAAGCCCCCTTCTTAATTTTATGAATTAAAAAAAATTACAGTTGTTTGTAATTTCCTTTGCTCCACTCATACCATACATAACCTGGTAAACTTACATCTCCTTTTTTATCGAAGCTTAAAGTTCCAAGCACAGTATTAAATTTGCCTTTTTTCATAGCTTTCAAAACTTTTTTGCTATCTGTTGAACCAGCAGCTTTCGCAGCTTGTTCGAACACTTCAAGTGCAGCATATGAGTAAAGCACATAACCTTCAGGTTCAATGCCTGCAGCTTTGAACTTCTTAACTAATGGAGCAGCTTGTGGATTATTTCTAGGATCCGGGCTGAAAGTCATTAACGTACCTTCGCCAGCATCACCAGTAATTTGCCAGTATTCAGCTGTAACTAACGCATCACCACTAATTAATTTAGTTTTCATACCTTGATCTCTCATTTGTCTTACGATCAAACCACCTTCTGTGTGGTAACCACCAAGATAAACTGCATCAATGCCTTTCGACTTAAGTTTAGAAACTAAAGCAGAGTAATCCTTTTCACCTGCTGTAAATGCTTCGTACATAGTTTCTTTTAAGCCAGCTTTATTCATATTCATTTTAGTAGCATCTGCTAAACCTTTTCCGTAAGCAGTTTTGTCATGAATAATCGCAACTTTTTTTCCTTTGTATTCTTTTGCTAAAAATGCTCCAGCAACTTCTCCTTGTTGGTCATCTCTACCGCAAACTCTGAATACGTTTGGTCCACCTTCATCCGTAAATGCCGGATTTGTTGAAGCTGGAGAAACTTGGATAATACCTTCTTCAGTGTAAACTTTAGAAGCTGGTATTGAAGATCCAGAGCAGAAGTGGCCTGCAACGTAAGCAACTTTCTGTGATACAAATTTGTTAGCAACTGCAACAGCTTGTTTTGGATCACAAGCATCATCACCGATTACTAATTTAACTTTTTCTCCGTTTATACCGCCTTTTGCATTAACGTCTTTTACCCACATTTCAGCACCAGCTTTAAGCTGAGCACCAAAAGATGCGTACTGTCCGCTCATAGGTCCAGCGCTTGCGACTATTACATCGGCTTTCGCTGAGAACGAACCAAACATTAAAAAAGCAGCAAATACAGAAACTAGATATTTTATTGATCTAATCATTTTTACTCCCCTTTATATTAATTAATTAATTAAATTGCGTTATTGAACTACAACTGTAAGTTTGTGTAAACAGCAAAACTGTCCAAAAAATTATTATTTTCCGCCCTCTAGGTAAGCTGCTTGCACGTCTGGGTTGTTAAGAAGATCTTTGCCTGCTCCTTCTAAGGAAATTTTTCCATTAACTAAAACATATCCTCGGTCTGCAAGCTCCAATGCTTTTTTAGCGTTCTGTTCTACTAGAAAAACTGTAACTTTTTTCTCTTTATTTATATTTTTAATAGATGAAAATATTTGGTTAACCAATTTAGGTGCTATACCTAACGAAGGCTCGTCCAATAATAACATTCGTGGTCTAGCCATCATGGCTCTGCCGATAGCCAACATTTGTTGTTCTCCTCCCGATAAAGTTCCTCCCCTTTGTGATAGTCGATCTTTTAAAACGGGAAAAAGATCATAGACATCTTTTGAATCTTGATCAAAATTTTTACCTTTTTCATTTACAGATGCACCTAATCTTAAGTTATCTTCTACGGTTAGTCTTGAAAAGATTCTTCTTCCTTCGGGAACTTGGGAGATACCAAGATTAACGATATCATGTGGAGGTAAATTTGCTATGCTTTTGCTTTCAAAAAGTATTTCCCCTGTAGCTGCTTTATTAACGCCGCTTATTGTCATTAATAGAGTTGATTTTCCAGCACCATTTGATCCTATTAATGCAACGATTTCTCCGTCATTCACTTTAACGTCCACTCCTCTAAGAGCTTGAATGTTACCGTAAAAAGTTTCAACTTTAGAAATATTTAGCATGTCTAATCTTCCGTTCCCAAATAAGCTTCTATAACTTCAGGGCTATTTTTTGTTTCTTTTGCTGTTCCTTCAAAAATTTTTTTACCATAATTTAAAACGACAACGTGATCTGAAATTCCCATAACAACACTCATGTCATGTTCAATTAATAAAATTCCTGTTTTTTTATCGTTTTTTATAAATTTAAGTAATTTATTTAATTCAGCTGACTCCTTTGCATTTAACCCCGCGGCTGGTTCATCTAGACATAAAAGGTGTGGATCTATACACATTGCTCTCACAATTTCTAATTTTCTTTGGTCTCCATAAGGAAGATCTCCTGCATTGTCGTCTGCTCTATTTGTTAACCCAATAATATCTAACCAATATTTTGAGATTTTTACGGCTTCTTTTTCTTTTTGTAAAAAAGAACGAGAATTAATTAAACCTAGAATACTAAAACCAGATGCCACCATGAGTTTATTGTGTTGGGCTACCATCATATTTTCTAACACTGACATTTGTGGAAATAATCTTATGTTTTGAAAGGTTCTAGCTACTCCTGCTTTTTGAGCAACTTTAAAATCAGAAAACTTCTTTAAATCCATTTTGTTATTATCTTTATTCAGGTACATTGAGCCTGCTGTAGCTTTATAAAACCCAGTTAAACAATTAAATACTGTAGTTTTTCCAGCTCCGTTCGGACCTATAATAGATGTGATTTGATCTTTTTTTGCAGAAAAAGAAAGATCGTCTATAGCGACAAGACCACCAAATTTCATTGTTAAATTTTGAACATCAAGTAATGTATTGCTCATAAATTATCCGTGTTTACCCATTGTTATAGTTGGTTTTCTTTTCGCTAATATTCCTCTTGGTCGAAAAATCATTATGAGAACCATGGCTCCACCAAAAGCAACCATTCGATAGGATTCAAAATCTCTAAAAACTTCTATAAGACCAATTAAAAAAATTGTAGACAGAACTACGCCTGTTTGCGAACCCATTCCTCCTAAAACAACAATCGCAACTATTATAGCTGATTCAATAAATGTAAAACTTTCAGGACTAATAAAAGCCTGACGAGTTGCAAAAAATGATCCTGCAAAACCACCGAACATGGCTCCAACAGCAAAGGCTGTTAGTTTGGTGTTTCTTGGATTAACTCCTAAGGACTTGCAAGCTATTTCATCTTCTCGTAATGCTTCCCAAGCTCTGCCAACGGGTAATTTTCTTATCTTTATCGTAAAAGCGTTTGTTATTAGAGCTAGAATAAGAATTAGATAATAAAGAAAAATAATTCTTTGCATGGGATCATATTCTAGTCCAAAAAAAGTGTGGAAAGTTTCTACTCCCTCATCGGGATAGCGTTTAAATGGTAAACCAAAAAAAGAAGGTCTTGGAATTCCTGTAAGACCATCTGGGCCTTTTGTTAATTCATACCAATTTAATAAAAGAATTCTTATCATTTCACCAAAGGCAAGGGTAACAATTGCTAGATAATCCCCCCTTAATCTTAAAACTGGAAAACCTAATAAAATTCCAAACATACCTGCAAAAAGACCAGCGATTGGAAGACAGATCCAAAAAGACCAACCAAAATGAATAGCAAAAAGAGCATAAGAATAAGCTCCTACAGCATAAAAAGCTACGTACCCTAAGTCTAAAAGTCCAGCTAAACCAATAACAATATTTAAACCCCAGCCTAGCATAATATAAGTCATCATCATGATGGCTATATCCATCCAATAACGATCAGCAAATGGCATGAAAGGGAAAATAATTGAGAAAGCAATTGCTCCTATTGCTATCTGAGCTCCTTTTTCATCTAAAAAATGAGCGATTGCTTTTCCTAACGATGATGATTCTCCTCTTCTTTGTTCTTTTTTAAAAGTATAAATATTGATAAAAAATCTACCTACGGCACAAAAAATAACAATAAGTAAAACAACAAGCCATTTTGGTTCAACAACTAATACTTCGTTTTTAGCGACCGTTCTAAGTCCAACAATAGGACCGAATAAAGCAAGCGCTATAATTCCTGTAAACAAACTGTCTTTAACTGATTTTTGAATTAAATCTTTTCCCATTTTTATACTTTTTCGATATCTGGCTTTCCTAGAAAACCTGTTGGGAAAAATATTAAAACAATAACTAAAGTAGTGAAGGCCGCAATATCTTTATATTCAATTGAAATATATCCTGACCAAAAAGTTTCAATTAATCCAATTAATAACCCACCAAGCATTGCCCCTGGTATAGATCCAATTCCGCCTAATACTGCAGCAGTAAAAGCTTTAATCCCGGCCAAGAAACCAATATAGAAATCGATAACACCGTAGTACATAACGAACATCACACCAGCAACTGATGCAAGTGACGATCCAATAATAAATGTCATGGAGATTGTTCTGTCTACATTTATTCCCATTAGTGCAGTCATTGTTCTATCCTGTTCACATGCACGTTGAGCTCGACCTAAAGCTGTTCTAGTAATTAATAAAGTAAAGACCGCCATTAAAACTATAGTTACTAAAACTATAAAAATTTGTAGATAACTTAATGTGACAACAAAGCTTGAATCCTTGAAGAAATTAAATCCGCCTTGAATTACAGGCTGCAAAGTTTTTATTCTAGCGCCTTGAGCTGCTTGAACGTAATTTTGAAGTACTATTGACATTCCTAATGCAGAAATTAGTGGAGCTAATCTAAAAGATTTTCTTAAAGGCTTGTAAGCCAATTTTTCAACTGTCCATCCATAACATGCTGTAAAAACCATAGCTATCAACAAAACTAATATTAATATTATTGGCAATGCAATTGACGTCAGTGCAAAAAGGATAAATGCAATTAAAGCAACAAATGCTCCCACCATAAAAATATCACCGTGGGCAAAATTAATCATACCAATAATTCCGTAAACCATTGTATAACCAATAGCGATTAGGCCATAAACAGAACCTAAGGTTAAGCCGTTTATTAACTGCTGTAGAAAATACTCCATGTCCCCCGTAAAAATTTTAAAATCTTTTAAAGACGCTATTTAAAACTTTTTGTTGGATTTTGTAAAATTTCTTTTTTTTTAATTCTTTCAATGCTTGGGCATTAATGCCCCCTGGTGTTTGAGATTCACTTGTAAGTTGTTTTAAAGACAGTTTATTTTTAAATACTGAGTCCTGCGAGAGAGCCAAAAAAAATTCTCTTGTGTAATCTTCTGCAGATTTTCTATCAACCCCTTTCCTAACAAGCCAATCACTAGTAGCCGCCATCAGATGATAAAATGGAGCCATAAAAGAAGATGTTGTCCAAAAATTCTTAGAAATTTTTTCATTTTTTATCTCTATACTCTTTCCTAATTTATCAAAAAATTTTTTGACTTTCTTATCTCTTGGGCAAACAATTACAGGGCCTTTTTTAATTCCAATGAATGGCATAGGAATAACTCGAGTGATATTTTTATTTTTTGTATATTTTTTTAATTTTTCTAAATTAATAGTTGAGATAAAGCTTACAATCTTTTGATTTCGTCTAAAATTGAGCTTTTTTAAAATTTTATGTCCTACCTTGGGAGTAATAGCTAAAAACACCCAATTAGATGCATCTATCAAGTGTTGATTATTCTTTGAAACGGTAATTTTTTTGAACTTTCTAGTTAATTTTTTTGATATTAATCTATTGCGAGGAGAGATATAAATTTTTTTGATTTTTAATTTTGATTTAAAAATACCCTCAATAACCGAAGAGGTAATATGCCCTGTCCCCAAAAAACCTATTTTCATTAATTATGCAGAATAAACAAGCAATTCCATTTAATAAAGAAAATTTTAAGCAAATCTTGTCTAAGGAATTTGCATGGGTCATTATTGTGTCAATACCTGGCGCCTTTATTGCTGATTACTTTAATGTTCCTCTGGCTTGGTTTTTAGGCCCTATGTTGATTACATCTATTGTAACTCTAGGAGGGCTTAGAACAAAAATGCCTAGGTTGGTTTTAAGCACAGTTTTGATTTTTTTAGGTCTTTATATAGGAAATTATGTAGACAAAAGTTTGTTCTCACAAATCCATCAGTGGGCTTGGACTTCTTTGATTATGCTTGCTTACATTATTATTAGCGTTTTGTTGGTTTCAAAGTATTTGCAAAATTTTTCTGGTTACGAAAAAAAAACATCGGTATTTTCAGCTGCTCCTGGAGCTCTAGGACCTCTATTAATTTTAGCTGAAGATGAAAAATCAGACTTAAGTCAAGTTGCAACCGCACACCTAATAAGATTAATAATTATTATTACCGTCTTTCCTTTCATTGTTAATAGCTTTTACGATACAGAAAGTATTCAGATTGTTGAAACAATAAACGAAGATCAAAATATCGGTCATTTATTAATACTTATTGTGCTGTCAATAATCTTGATCATTCTTTTCGATAAATTGAAAATTCCCGCAGCATTATTGGCTGGAACTTTGGTTGCCAGTGGTTTTTTACAAATAACAGAAATAGCTTCTTACAAACTGCCAGCAAATATAATTGATTATTGTTTATTAATACTGGGAGCATCGGTTGGATGTAGATTTGCAGATAAAACTTTTAAGGAAGTAGCAAAAAATACCGTTCATAGTTTTGTGGCTACATTACTTCTGGTTTTGCTTGGTTTGGTAGCAGCTTTTGTTGCGGGACTAGTAATTGATAAGAATTTTTTTACTTTATTACTTTCATATTGTCCTGGTGGAATTTATGAGGTTGCAGTTATAGCTATCTTCTTTGATTTAGATCCAGAATTCGTTTCTTTTCATCATATTATAAGATTGCTTATGATTTTGTTTGTCGTGCCGGTAATATTGAAATTTCTTTATAGAAATAAAAAACCCGCTTAAATTAAATTCAAGCGGGTTTAGTATTAATAAATTTATTAATTAGTTAAAACGCTACAGAAAATCTAGCAGCCAAAGCATCTGCATCTGCAGATACTGTGTCTGAATTATCAGATGTTAGCTTAATCTCGTCAAAGTCAGAGTAAGCAACTTCAAATCTCATATTGCCTCTCTTCATTCCAAGACCATATTGCCAGCCGTTAATACTTGCGTCTGGGTATGTAGAATTAACAAGTGTTTCTTTAGTTCTTACATCAGCATCATGATATCCAATTAATGCATAATATGAACCAATCGGTATGTGCGTGTAAATAGTTATTAAATCGTTGATCTCAGCTTCAGCACTACGATCACCGGTATCAGCTTCTGCTGTATCATCAGCTCCAGTAGAAGAGTCCGTTCTTGATCCTGAACCTAGATTAATATCTATAGGAACGTAGTCGACACCAATCGCGTAGCCAGCGTCATTGTTCCACTCAGCAAAAACAGAAGCGCCGTAAAAGTTTTCACTCTTAGAAGCAGAGTTTGTTTCTGAAGTAACTCCACTTACTGTCTTCTCAGTTTCTGTACCAGAAGTATCATAGTTACCGATGTGCAAAGTAAATCCACCCGTAATATCCGCATTTGCTGGGACAGCAAATAAAATTGCTATTACGCTGAATATGCTAAATAATTTTTTCATAAATTCTCCCAAAAATTAGTTTTATAAAACTGGTTAGATTCCTAGCAGAATATCCCTTTGGTGTCTCTAATTTTAAGCCCCCTGTTATTTATTATAATTTTCTTAAAAACACCAAAAACCAAGCAAAATAAGCATTTTTGTGTTGTAAATTTGATACACTTTTTAATTTTATAAGACCTAATTTAGGATGGTTAATGTCTAGTGAGAATCAGAAAAAATGCCCCTAATTCTTAAAAGTTCCCTGCTTAAATTGACGTCTTTTTTAAATGGCTTTCTGCCATGAAGCCAAAAGTAATTATTAGAAAAAATTGTAGATCCAGGTTTTAAAGGCAGGGCTAATTTGTTTTTACTTTCTTCCAATGCGTCAGATAATTTTTGTAAAAATAGTCCCTGCTCCATATTTTTTGGTTCTGGAAATTGGTCAATATAGGAAATGGTTGGCTTTCCTTCTTTGTCCTTAGAAAATACCGGGTGTTCAACTTTGTACTCTACATTTTTGCTTTTTGGAGAACCCCAAATAAAGTTCTGTTTTCCCACTGGATTATTACTAAATTCTTCACAATGTTCCCAATCATCTAAATGCAATAAAACGCTTTCTCCACCTTTAACGTTAATTTCTTCCATTTTTGTCATTAATAACCAGTCTGTCTTTTCTTTTACATAAGTTCCATCTGTATGAAGATCCATATTGTTATAAGCTTTTCTTAAATAAGAGTCGCTTGAATCTGAGTGTTTAACATGAAAGCGTGCGTAATATTTATCTGACATAGAATCGAAATTTGGAAGTCCTACCAAATAAGCTAATGCTGTAGATAATTTCACAAGGAAATCTTTATCAAATTTTGCGTTTTTAATATCTGGCTCAATAATTGCTGTGCCAGTATTTCTATCTTTTAAAATTATGTTTAAAGCCTTACTTAATTCTCCAGAAAAAACATCGTCTACACTTTTAGCTAAAGAAAACCTTGAGAACGGTTTGTATTCTAGTGTTTGGATAGTGTGTTTATTAAATGGAAAAATTACTTTATCTAATTCCTGTTCTTTGATTTTTATTAATTTAATTCTTTTTGATGTTGGGTGATTTTCTATTTCTATCTTCATACAAATTTAATTAAAGTTGTTAAAAGTATAGCAGATAGTACCGTGGGGTAGACAAGGTTTCTTTTTGCAATAAAAAACACACCCACACATACTAAAACCACTATTAGTCTTATTAAATTGCTTGCTTCTACTAAATCTCCTGCGGGGAAAACTACAACTTTAGAAATTAAGGCTGCCAAAGTAGAATAAGCTATACAGTCAAATAGTCTAAATATTTTAGAATTCTCATCAATTCTTTCTGAAAATAAAACACCTAAAGACCTTGAAAAATAAGTTGCAATTGATGTGACGGCTATAACTAAAATAATATTTGAAGATAAATCAGTCATTAAACTCTCCAACTAAAAACGCAATTACACCTGCGGTTACTCCCCCGTATAAAATACACCATTCAGGTGACACTAAATAAAAAACAGGGCCAAGGATTGTTCCTAGAATAACTGAGGTTGCAATAACAATATTCTTCATCGAACCTAGCAACATACAAAAAAAATAAACAGGATTTACAATAGCAAGACCAATCATCATATCTTTGCTTAGATAATCAGAAACTACAAATCCTAGAACCGTTGAAAAAATAGCAATGGACCACGTAGCGGTTCCAATGCCGATCCAAAAATCTATTCTATAATCTTCATCAATCGTTCTATAATCTTTCTTCATTATTAACCAAGAAGAAACTGCAAGAAAATGACATGACAAATAGTATTTCCATTTAGGTTGATTATGACTTTTGAGTAACGGAAACATTGAAACTGCCATGGGAAATAGACGGGCATTGACTAACCAAACGCCAATAAAGATATTTATTAAAGATGCTCCAATCAAAAAAGACTCCGCCATAACAAGTTGGCCAGGCAAGGCATAAGTAAAGAAAGTAGAAAAGAAACTTTGTTGAAAATTAAAACCAATGTTTTTTAGCAATGCTCCAATAGCTAAAAAACTACATCCTAAAGCAATAGCTGGACTATCGGCTGAACGAACAGACTTAAAACCTAAAAGAAAATATCCTGAATTTATCATTAACCGCCAAGGAACAGTCTCCCCACATCAGGATTCTTTAATAGGTCATTTCCTTTTCCAACAATGGCAGTTTGTCCAGAAACTAATACGTAACCAATGTCTGCAAACTCAAGACCTTTTTTTGCGTTTTGCTCAACCATAATAATTGTTTTCTTTTCATTTTTTTGAAGGTCATATAAAATTTCAAAAACCATCTCTATATACCTTGGTTCTAATCCAATGGAAGGTTCGTCAACTAAAAGTATAGATGGACGCATTACTAATGCTCTTGAAATCTCGAGAAGTCTTCTTTCTCCTCCTGATAAAACTTTTGCAGGCTGACTTCTTCTTTTATTTAATCTTTCATACTTTTCTAAAACTCTTTTTGCTTCTGCATACGATTCTTCTGTTTTATCTTTAATATATCCGCCCATTAATAAATTTTCTTCAACAGTCATATCTGGAAATACTGAATTATCTTGAAGAATATAAGCAATTCCACAACTTTTTAATTTTTGAGCTGGTGTAAGATTGGTAATCTCATTTCCATCAATTTCAATTTGTCCAGAAAAAATATTTGTAAAACCATAAATAGAGTGAAGTATCGTAGATTTTCCAGCACCATTTGGTCCAATAAGACATAAAGATTGAGCTTTATCTACAAGCAAATTGAAATTATGGAGTATTTCCATTTTTCCATAACCAGCATTTAAATTTTTAATTTGTAGATGCAGATTAGATCCAGAAAGTTTTTGTAAATCCTTAACCTCTGGAGCTTTTCCTAAAACTTCATATTGATTTGCCATTATTGTGCTCCTAGATAAGCGTCCACAACCCGCTTATCATTTTTAATTTGATCGGGTGAGCCTTCAGCTAAAAGTTTGCCGTGAGCTAAGCAAAAAATACTTTGTGCTAAGCTCATAATTACTTTCATGTTGTGTTCTATAACTAATAAAGTAATACCGTAATCTTTATTTATTTTAATTAATCTATCAATAATTCCATTTATTAATGTTGGATTTATTCCAGCTGTAGGCTCGTCTAATAAAAGCATTTTTGGTTCATTCATAAGAGCCATTGCTAATTCTAAAAGCTTCTGTTGACCAAAAGAAAGATCTCCTGCTCTAAGTTTTCTTTTTTGATATAAGCCTACAAAATTTAGAAGGTTTTCTGATCTTTCTGTCAACTCAGCTGGAATTTTTGAAAATATTTTTGAGAAACCTTCGTCGCTTGCTTTGTGACTTATAAGCATATTTTCTACACAGTTTAATTTGCTATAAATTCTTGTTTGTTGGAAAGTTCTTAATAATCCTAGTTTAGCAACTACAGGAACTGGTAATTCAGAAACTTCTTTATTATCAAATTTAATTGAACCTTGATCAATTGGATGTGTTCCCACGATAGAGTTAAATAAAGTAGTTTTCCCAGATCCGTTTGGTCCTATTAAACCAACGATAGATCCTTGCTCAACATTTAATGAGATATCAACATTGGCTTTAACTCCACCAAAAGATTTACTTACATTTTTTACTTCTAAAATACTCATTTCAATTCCACCTGAGCTTTTCGATCCTTCTCATCTATAACTTCGCCAAATCTGTTAGGATATTTTTCTCTTAACCAACCCATTAATCCTTCCGGGAAATAAATTACTATTACAACAATCAAAACTCCTAACGCAACATACTGCCAGCCTAATATAAAAGTCCAGAAACCCTCTTTTAAAAAATGAAATAAAGTTGCTCCAATGACTGGCCCCCATAAAGTTCCTTTACCTCCAAGAATTGCCATTAAAACCATGAACACTCCCATCTCTCTTCCATCAAAAGCAACATCGGTTGAGTCAATATAACCAATTAGTCCGCCCATAATTCCTCCGGCAAGACCACAGAAAAATGCTGATACCATCCAACCAACAATTTTATATTTCATTGTCTGAATACCCATTGCTTCAGCTTTGTCTTCATTATCTCTTATTGCGTTTAGAATTAATTTAAATCTTGATCCATAAATCCATTTAACAAAAATGAAAGTTCCGATTAGCATTATAAAACTTAGAAAATAAAAAAACTTTCCTCTAGCTTCAGGGTCAACTATATCTTTAGGAAATGGTGGAGTAGTAAAGCCTTGGCCAGCTCCAATGATTTCTATTCCTCCAGCAATTTCACCTGCTGCGATACCTAAACCTAAAGTACAAATCGCAAAGTAATGCCCTCTCAAACCTAAAATTGAATAGCCAATTAGACCTGCAATAATAGTTGGTATGACGGCGGCAACTAATAAACCAAAACCCATACCTTGAAAAAACTGTGTTGTAGTATGCTCAAATGTTTTTTCACCACCACTTTCTGTCCATTCAGCTAACGGAAAAAACATACCGACCTGTACTGAAGCACATAAATACATTCCAAGACCATAGAAAAGAATGTTTCCAAAAGAATTATAACCCATTTCTCCACCTTGTAGGTTCCATGTCATTGCCAATACAATCAGAACGCAAAGTATTGTTAGCTGAACTTTAAATGCAGGAAATAAATAGGGTGCTGCTAAACCTAAAATAATTAAACCAGTATATAAAATTAAATCTTTTTGTTTCATTTTAAATATTAGTTTTTCCCATTAAATTAACCATTAAAACTCCTGCAATAATCAATGCCAATCCTATAATGGTGTAAAGATTTGGCATCTGACTAAATTTTATAACTCCGATAACTGTTGTGGCAATAATCGTTATCCCTGCAAAAGAAGCGTAGGTAATACCAACTGGTATAGTTTTCATAACTTGAGATAAAGAATACATGCATGCAACAATTGTGATTGCCGTGAGAATACTAGGCAACCATAATGTAAAACCTTCGGCACTTTTTGCAAAAGTATTTGCCGCTGTTCCTAAAACCACAGCTAAAGCTAAAAATAAATATGAAACCATTGTGCTCATTTTAAATACTCTCTTTTTCTTGATAGTTTAAATCTTCTATAAACAAGGATGAAAACCAGCAACATAAATACTGATCCAATTCTAAATTCTGTTCCTAAAATATAGTCAGCAAATTCTTCGAACATTCCAAGACCCATACCTGATATTGCAACTGCTGGTAAATTTCCTAATCCAGCAACAATTACAATCATAAAAGATCTAACCGTATACGGTAATCCAACATAAGGGTGCAAAGTAAATGTGATTGCAATTAAAGCACCAGCAACCCCACAAAGCGCAGCATTTATTCCGAAAGTTGCTGCATAAACTTTTTCAGTATCAACGCCTAAAATTTTTGCTGCTCTAGCATTTTGAGCTGTAGCTCTTATAGCTCTGCCTAATTTTGATTTCTTCATGTAAATGACTAATATCACTGCATATAGTAAACTTATAAAAGCTGAAAATATTTTTGAATTCGGCAAGGTAACAGAATTATCAAATAACATTGTTGTTCCATATTCTGATTGTGCAACCACAACATCTGCACCAAATATAAAATTCATTAATTGTTGAAATACAATTGCAATACCAAATGTTGCTAAAATGGAAATAAAAAGATCTCGGTCGACTACTTTATTAATAACTAGTTTATAAAGTCCCCATCCCACAAAAAACATTATGATCGGTGAAACAATTACACCCCAGCCTGGATGAATGCCTGCAAGATACATGGTGTATGCTATGTAACCGCCCAAGATTACTAAATCTCCTTGAGCAATATTAATAATATTCATAACGCCCCATTGAAGTGCCATCCCATAAGCAATTAGAGCAAATAAAATTCCTAACAAGATTCCATCCAAGGAAGCTTGGACCATTAAAATAGGAGCTTGAAAAATCAAAAAATCCATAAAAAAAATGCCCCCTAAATTATAAATTTAGGGGACATTAATAAAAAAGTTTAGCCTCTCTTAGACCAAGGTGGTATTGGGTGGAAGAATTTGTCTGAAGCCCATTTAGTTGGAGCAACAACTTTATTCTCACACGTATCACCTTTGCATCTTACTTGGAACAAGATCATTGGTTTAGCAATGTTTTGACCGCCTGGACCAAATTTAATGTTTCCATAGAAAGTTTGCATGTCAGTAGCTTTAAGCGCATCTCTTACTTTATCTCTGTCAAAAGAATTTGCTCTTTCGAACGCATCTTTAAACACTAATAAAGCTGCAGATGATTCAGCAGATTGGTATGGAGGAGCATAACCGAACTCTTTTTTAAAGTCCTTGTCATACTTCTTACCACCGCCAAAGAAACTATCTTTGTAGCTTAAGTTTTTATGCCACTGAGAAGCACACAATGCATATTCTGCTTTCTTTCCATGTTGTTTAGAAAGTTTTGCAGCATCACAGTGTGTCATAGCTAACATAGGAACATCAACTTTCATTTCAGAAATTTGTCTGATTGCAGTTAATGCACCTTTTGTGTGCCCTGATACTACTAGTACATCTGGCTTAGTAGCTTTTACTTTTGCCAATGTAGCAGCCATATCATTTAGCTCTTTTGGTAATTTGTCATCAATGATAATTTTAGAACCAGTTCTTTTTGCAGCATCTAAGATACCAAGTCTCACGTCTTGTGAGAAAGCGTCTTGTTCAAATGCTTGTGCAATTTTAACTGGCTTACCACCATTTTTTTCGACTGCAAGATCAATTGCTACTTCAAGGTATTGGTTAGCTGGTGATAACACCGCGAACAAATATTTGTAACCTTTTGTAAATAAAGATCTTGATGCACCGTTTGCTTCAACCATAGGAATTTTATATTTCTCGGTTACTGGTGCAATGGCCTTCGTTAAACCTGAACTATAAGGTCCAAGCATATAATGAACGCCGTCTTGTTTGATTAGTCTCTCAGCTAACTGAGCAGCTCTTTTAGGATTTGATTCATCATCATAGTAAATGATCTCAAATTTATAACTTTTTCCACCAACTTTTACGCCACCCATTGAGTTAATTCTATCAACAGCTAAGTTGTAGCCATTTTGAGTGTGTACTCCGTTAGAAGAATATTTACCTGTAAGAGATATCGCAGAGCCTAGCACAATGTATCCGTTTTCCACTTTCGCGAAAGAAGAAGAGATACTAACTGCTGCTAAAGCAATAGCTGAAATAAATGTAATAAATAGTTTTGCTAATTTATTCATTTTTCCCCCTTTAAATTAATTAATTAATTTAAATTTATTAAAGCAACTTTTGACTTTTTTAACAACAGGATAAAAAATTATTTTAAGTTCTTATTGCCACAATAATGGCGATGATAATTAGAACACACGCAGAAATTGTATTTAAAAATCTAGGATTTCCTTTTAACCAATTTGCAATTTTCCCAGCTGCAAAACCATAGGCCATTAAACTTGTAAAATCTAAAATTACCCAAGTAAGAGTTAAAACTAAAAATTGAGCAAATACATTTTCATTAAAATTTATAAACTGAATAAAAATCGTTGCAAAAACAAGTAGGGCTTTGGGGCTTAATCCTGCTACTAAAAATCCATCACGAAAAAAAGAAAATATACTCTTTGATGTTTTGTTTTCTGACCCTATTTTTTTAGTTTTTAATGTGAAAGTTTCATAAGCGAGATATAATATGTATAGAATTCCGATCCATTTTAAATAGGTAAAAAACTCAGGATTATCAATTAACAAAGATCCAATAACAAAAGTAACCAAGGTTGCTTGGAGAGCATTAGCTGAAACATCTCCTACAGCTGTCCATACAGATCTTTTTAAACCATAATTTATAGTGTGCGAAACAATTACAACTCTGGGAGGGCCAGGTGTGATAAAAAGAAACAGCAACAACTGAACATATATGAAGTAATTTTCTGGGAACATATAAAGATTATATATTTTTTAATGAAGAAAAGAAGTCTAATTCCTGAAACAAGAGTTAAGAATCCTGAACCCAAAAAAAAGGATACTGATTGGATTATTTGGGCTGCTTGGGCAGATAGAATAACTTTTGAAGAAATAGAAAAAAAAACTGGTAAAAATGAATCTCAAGTAATTAAAATAATGAGAAGGAATCTAAGACCTGGTTCATTCAGGCTTTGGAGAAAAAGAGTTCACAACACCAGCATAAAACATAGAAAAAAATTTAAACTTTCCAGAAAAAAAATGAGAGAAAAAATTAGAATAAGTGATATATATTAATTATGAAAAAAGTTGTCATGTATATTGGAAACCCATGTCCTTACTGTGTCTATGCAAAAGCATTGCTCGACTCAAAAAATATACCTTACGAAGAAATTAATATTTGGGAAAATGATGTTAAAAGACAAGAAATGTTGAAAAAAAGTGGCGGAGCAACATCTGTACCTCAAATTTTTATTGGTGATCATCATGTTGGTGGAAATGCAGAACTCCAAGCAGCAAATAAAAACGGCGAATTAGACAAATTAATTAAAAGTTAGATGAGAAGAAAATTTCTAAAAATTTTAGGTTTTTCCTTTTTTTCTGTTCTAATTATACCTTTCAGCATACTTCACTCAGCAACAAAAAAAATTATAAATAAAAATTTAACTAATGAACAAAAAAGCATCATGTTTGAGGAAGATACTGAACGACCTTTTTCAAGCCCTTTAAACCATGAAAAAAGAGAAGGCTTCTATCACTGTGCAAACTGT
>CACIPQ010000006.1 GCA_902588585.1 uncultured Pelagibacteraceae bacterium
ACTATAGGCGGAACTTTATCATGTAATTTTTCTGGATCTAGAAGATTTAAAGTTGGTAGTGCAAGAGATCACATTCTTGGCTTCAAGGGGTATAATGGCAAAGGAGAAAAAATCAAATCAGGCGGAACAGTTGTAAAAAATGTAACAGGATATGATTTATCTAAATTGGTCACAGGTTCTTTTGGAACTCTTTTGGTATTAAGCGAAATCACTTTAAAAGTTTTGCCATTACAAACTGATACAAAAACTATTGCAATTAGTGATTTGGCATTAGAACATGCTGTGGGAATTATGGGATCTGCTATATCTTCATCAAATGACCCATCAGGTGTAGTATTTTACCCGGGAAGTTTAAGAAATAATTTTGTATTTAATGACCTCACTCATCCTGGCTCTATAACCGCAATAAGAATTGAAGGATCAAAGGTGTCAACGGAACAAAGGGCAAATAATTTGTTTGAAGATTTAGTTTTGAGAGATAAAAAAACAACAATTTTAGATAGCACACAATCAGAAATTTTTTGGGAAGACACAAGAGCTCTTAAAGTTTTTTCAAAAAATGAAAAAAATATTCTAAGAGCTGTAATACCACCGTCAGAAGCGGTAAATTTAATAAGTAGGCTAAAACCCTTTCACCCTAGCTATTTTATTGATTGGGGTGGGTCACTGATTTGGCTAGAACTAGATTATTTGTCCCATCAAAAGATTGAGCAAATAAGAAAAAGAATTTTAGATGTAGGTGGCTATCTAACAGTAATTAAATCCCCGTCAAATATCAAATCTTCTTCTGAAATATTTACTATTGATCCAATTAAATTTAAAATTTCTCAAAATTTAAAAAAAAGCTTTGATCCCAAAAGAATTTTTAATCCAGGCAGAATGTATACAGGAATATAAATGCAAACAAACTTTTCAATAGATCAATTAAAAGATAAAGACAATAAATCTTCAGAAAAAATATTAAGAAAATGTGTGCATTGCGGAATGTGTAATGCGACATGCCCTACTTTCAATATTTTAGGAGACGAATTAGATGGTCCAAGGGGCAGAATATATTTAATAAAAGAAATGATAGAGAAGAAAAAAACTCCAACTAAAAAAGTAGTATCACATATTGACAAATGTCTATCATGTTATGCTTGTATGACAACCTGTCCTTCTGGAGTTAATTATATGCATTTAATTGATCACGGCAGGAATTATATAGAAAGAAAATATAAAAGACCTTTTTCAGAAAGAATATTTAGGGATTTTCTTTCAAAAACTCTACCAAAGCCCAACATTTTTAAATTTTTAATATTACTATCAAAGTTTGGAAAAATTTTTACATTTTTAATGCCAAAAAGTTTTAAAAGCATGCTAAATCTAGCTCCCAAAAAAATATATAGAAAGACTCTGAAGTTTCAAAACATATACAAAGCTGAAAAGAAAAAACCTACTGCAAGAGTGGCATTATTAATTGGATGTGTTCAAAGAGTCGTTTCACCTCAAATTAATGAATCTACTATAAGAATATTAACTAGGCATGGAGTAGAAGTGATTACAATGCCAGAAGTAGAATGTTGTGGATCTTTAAATCATCATCTCGGTAAAGAAGACATTGCAAAAGAGACTTTCAAAAAAAATATTAACTTATGGTATGATGAATATTTAAAAAATGGACTAGACGCCATTATTTCTAATACCTCAGGATGTGGAACAACTTTAAAAGATTATGGATTTATCTTTAGAGAAGATAAAGAACTAAAAAAGAAAGCCAAAAAAATATCAGAACTAACAAAGGATGTAAGTGAATTTCTTGATGAAAATTTAAAGCTCAACTTTAAAAAGGAGAAAACAAAAAAAAATTATAATATTGCGTACCATTCTGCTTGCTCTATGCAGCATGGTCAAAAAATTCATAAACAACCAATAAATCTATTAAAAAAAACTGGGAACAAAATTTTAGATATACCAGATGGACATATTTGCTGTGGTTCAGCCGGGACCTATAATATTTTACATACAGACATTGCAAAAGAGTTATTAAAACAAAAAGTAAACAATATTAAAAAGGTCGAGCCAGATTTAATTTCCACGGGAAATATTGGATGTATCATGCAAATAGCTAATGGAATTAATATCCCAATAGTTCATACAGTGGAGTTAATTGATTGGTATACCGGCGGACCGAAACCTAAAAGTTTAAATAAAATATGAAAAAAAAAATTTTAATTACCAGAAAATTATTGAGATCAAACGAGGAAAAAGCGACTAAACTTTGGGATGTTAAACTAAATTTGAATGATGAAGTTTATTCTAAAGAAAAATTAATTAAATTGAGCGAAGGATTTGATGGAATTCTAAGCTCTTTAACAGATAAAATTGATGAACAAGTTATAAATAGTTTGCCTTCAAGTATCAAAATTATTTCTAATTTTGCAGTTGGCTTTGGAAATATTGATCATGAAGCAGCAAAAAAAAGAAATATTACTGTTACTAATACCCCGGATGTTCTTACAGATGCTACAGCTGAAATAGCAATGCTTTTAATTCTTGGGGCATGTAGAAGAGCCAACGAAGGTATTAATTATGCAAAAAAAGAAAATTGGAAGTGGTCAGCAGATTTTTTAATTGGCAAACAGTTAACCGGATCTAGACTTGGTATTTTAGGAATGGGAAGAATTGGAAGAGCCTTAGCAAAAATAGCTAAAAGTTTTGGTATGGAAATTCATTACAGAAATAGATCAAGGTTAGGCCCAGAACTTGAAATGGGTGCAAAATATCACGAAGATATAAAAAGTTTATTTTCCGTTTCTGACGTATTATCTATTTGTTGTCCTGCAACAAAAGAAACTAAAGATATTATTAACAAAGAAACTTTAGAATATTTTCCAACTGGTTCAATTATCACAAATGTAGCAAGAGGAGATATGATTGATGATGAGGCCATGGTTCAGGCTTTAATAAACAGAAAAATATACGCAATAGGTTTAGATGTTTACAAGGGAGAACCAAAAATTTATCAGGGTTATTTAAATCAGCCTACAGCATTTATTCTACCCCATCTTGGGAGTGCAACTAAAAAAACTCGTACGGCAATGGCAAACCTTGCAATAGAGAATATTGATGAGTTTTTTCGCACTGGCAAGTGTAAAAACAGTATTAATTGATACAATCTAAAATTGAATCTATAAAAATTTTGTTTTAAATCTTGGAGACTCTCAAACTCATTTGTGCTTAAATAATTCAACTAGTTAATTAACTAAGGGGGACAATAATGTCTAAAAAAGAAAAAACGTTAAAAAGAGCAAAAACTCTTTCTAGACGTAAGTTCTTTAAAGCAGCAGCAGCAACCGGTGCAGCAGCGGCAGCAACAATTGCAATGCCGAATGTAGCATTTGGTGCTCCTAAAACTTTAAAGATGCAAGCAGCTTGGCCATCTGGAGCTAATATATTCTTCGAAATGGCAGGCGACTATGCAAAGATGGTTAGCGACATGTCAGGTGGAGAACTGAAGATTGATCTTCAACCAGTTGGCGCAGTTGTTAAAACATCTGAAATCGGTCAAGCAGTAAGCTCTGGAGTTCTAGATATGGGACACTGGGTAACTGCGTACTGGTATGGAAAAAACCCAGCAGCATCATTATTTGGTACTGGTCCTTCGTACGGAATGTCATCACAAGAAGTTATGGGATGGATGGAGTACGGTGGAGGAAGAAAACTATATGAAGAAGTAATCTCAAAGGTTGGCTTTAACTACGTAGGTTTCTTTCATATGCCAATGCCTGCTCAGCCATTTGGTTGGTTCAAAAAGAATGTAACCAAAGTGTCTGATGTTAAAGGTATGAAGTATAGAACAGTTGGTCTTGCGACTAACGTTTTAACAGCAATGGGAATGGTTGTAAGACAGCTTCCTGGTGGAGAAATCCAACCTGCGATGAAAACAGGTTTGATTGAAGCCGCGGAGTTTAACAACCCAACTTCAGACTCACAGTTTGGTATGCAAGACGTATCTAAGCATTATCACTTAGGTAGCTTTCACCAATCTCAAGAGATGTTTGAAATTCCAATCAATAAGAAAACATTTAACGGATTAGAGCCTAAACATCAGGCTATTCTGAAAAATGCTGCTTATGCTGCGAATACAGACAACTACTTTAAAGCATTAGTGAGATACTCAGCTGACTTATCTAAGTTGATGAACCAACACAAAGTGAACGTTTATCAAACTTCAGATGAGATCTTAGCTCAACAATTAAAAGGATGGGACAAGGTTATTGGAGACTTCAATAAAAAAGATCCTTTCTTTAAAAAAGTTGTAGACTCACAAAAAGCTTACGCTAAAAGAGTAATGAAGTACTTGCTGATGAATCAGCCTAATTACAGACTGGCTTATGAAAATGAGTTCGGTAATTTAGCAAAAGTTAAAATTTAATAGATTTTAAAAAATTAAAGGGGGGCTCTCGTAGCCCCCTTTTTTTATGGCAATTCAAAAGGAATTAGACTAACTTATTAGAAGGATGATGAGGGGATACATACACTTTGCAGATACATTAAGCACTTCACTAGGTAAAGCATTTTCTTGGTGCATAGTTATACTTATGGGCGGAACTTGTTATGAAGTTATTATGGCCTATGCTTTCAATGCTCCGACACTTTGGAATTTTGATTTTAGTTTACAAATGTACGCAGGAATTTTTATGATGGCGGCTGCATATACTTTATCTACAGAAGCCCATGTGAGGGGAGATGTAATTTATAGACTTTTTAAGCCACGTACCCAAGCTTGGATTGATTTAATTCTTTATTTTATTTTTTTCTTTCCTGGTATTATTGCATTGGTTTTTTATGGTTACGAGTATGCGGCTTTAGCTTGGAAAATCAAAGAAACCAGCTGGAATAGTCCTGCACAAATTAATATTTATATGGCCAAAACTTTTATACCTCTATCAGGTGTGTCTCTGGTCATTCAAGGTGTAAGTGAAGTTTTTAGATGTATTATTTGTATACAAACTGGTCATTGGCCCGCAAGAGCAGTTGTTGCAGCAGAAGAAACAGAAAAAATGTTAATGAGAACTTCACAAGACGAGGATCAAAAAGATGTTATTTAGTTTAACAAATCCTGAAATAGCAATAATGATGATGGGAGTTTTTCTTTTTGCTGTTCTACTAGGATTTCCAATTGCATTTACATTGTTGGCAATGGGAGTGGGTTTTGGTTATTACGCTTATTACGATCCTTCACAGATGGAGCATCTGTTCGATAATAGAATTTTTACACTGTTAGTTTCTAATACTTATACAATAATGGATAATAATGTGTTAACTGCAGTGCCATTATTTTTATTTATGGGCTACTTAGTTGAACGTGCTGGTATAGTTTCGCGTTTATTTTTTGCAATTAGGCTTGCCTCTCATAAATTACCTGCTTCAATGGCAGTAGCTGCTTTAGTAACTTGTGCACTATTTTCAACAGCAACAGGTATAATTGGTGCGGTTGTAACTCTGATGGGTTTATTAGCTTGGCCCGCAATGATAAGAGCCGGGTATGATAAAAAATTTGCATCAGGAGTAATATGTTCAGGCGGTTGTCTTGGTATTTTAATTCCACCAAGCATTATGTTGATTGTTTATGCCGTTATCGCACAACTATCACCGTTAAGATTATTTGCTGCCGCTATTTTTCCAGGACTAATGTTAGCAGGACTTTACATTATTTATGTTGTGGTTTTAGCTTATTTTAAACCAGAATTGGCACCAAAACCTAAAGAAGAAGATATACCCCCAAGAGCAGAAATTATTCGTGAAGTGATGGTTTCATTTCTTCCATTATTTTCTTTAATCATTCTTGTTCTTGGAACAATCCTAGCAGGATTAGCTACACCGGCGGAGGCTGCAGCAGTTGGTGCTTTCGGAGCAATTGTTTTATCCGTTTTTTATAAAACTTTAAAATGGAAAAATTTTAAAGAATCAGTATTTCTAACAGCAAAAACAACTGCAATGATTATGTGGCTTTTTGTAGGATCATGGACATTTGCGTCGGTCTTTTCTTACCTAGGCGGCCATGAAGTATTTGAGCATTTCTTTAAATCTATGGATCTACAGCCTTGGCAATTTTTGGTTATTACTCAAATAATTATCTTTTTATTGGGCTGGCCTCTTGAGTGGACTGAAATTTTAATTATATTTGTTCCAATATTCTTACCATTAGTCGAGTTTTTTGGTGTTAATCCATATTTCTTTGCAATGTTAATTGCATTAAATTTACAAACTTCATTTTTAACACCACCGATGGCCATGTCCGCATATTATTTAAAAGGTGTGCAATCTAAAAATGTTGAACTACTTGATATCTTTAAAGGTATTATGCCGTTTTTATTAATTGTTATTTTTGCTATGTTTTTAATGTATATGTTTCCTGGAATAGCACTTTGGTTACCTGAAGCATTATTTGCTAACTAATAAATAAACGATGAGTAATATTCTTTCAATTTCAGCTGTTGAGCTAGTTGAAAAATTAAAAAGTGGCGAAGTTTCATGTGTGGATGTCTGTAAAGAATATCTTAAAAGAGTGGACAAGTTTGAAAAGGATGTAAAAGCCTGGGCCTTTTTAGATAAAAAACTTTTACTAGAAAAAGCTGAAGAAAAAGATGAATACAGGAAATCCGGAAAACCAACAGGACCACTTCATGGTTTACCTATTGGAATAAAAGATATTATCGGAACCCAAGATATGCCAACAGAATGTGGAACAGTTTTAAGAAAAGGAATGTCCGAAAGCGCAGATGCTGAAGTGGTTAATCTTTTAAAAATTTCTGGAGCAATCATAATGGGGAAAACAGTTACCACTGAGTTTGCATATTTCGATCCGGGTAAAACTACCAATCCACATGATAAATCAAGAACTCCAGGGGGGTCATCAAGTGGCTCAGCAGCAGCAGTTGCAGCACACATGACTCCTTTATCTGTTGGAACCCAGACAAAAGGCTCAGTAATTAGACCAGCTTCTTATTGTGGCGTTGTGGGTTACAAGCCATCTTTTGGTTTAATATCAAGGAATGGCATTTTAAGACAATCAGCAAAACTCGATCAGGTTGGAGTATTTGGAAAAAAAGTTGAAGATGTAGCTCTTCTATCTAAATGTCTTATCAAAAAAGATTTATATGACAAAGATACTGTTCATTATTCTGCTGACAAAATGTTAGAGGAATGTAGGCAAGGACCACATTTTGATCCTAAATTTATATTTTACAAAACTTCAAATTGGAAAAATATAGATAAAGAATCACAAAAAGCTTTCCAATTTTTGATAAAGAAGTTTAAAAAACATATAGAAGTTTTTGATGAACCGTCTTATTTTAAAGACATTCATAAACATCATCAGGTAGTTCATGAAACTGACATGGCAAATAGTTTTCAAAAATATTATAAGAATTCTAAAAATAAACTTGGAAAAAAACTTGTTGAAGCTATTGAGCGCGGTCTCAAGTATTCTGCAAATCAATACACCGAAGCAAAAGATTTTATGGAACAAAGCTACAGATCTTACAGTGAAGTTTTTGAAGATTATCATGGTGTAATCACACCATCGTCAACTGGCGTAGCTGAAAAAGGATTAAAATTTACGGGGAGTCCAGAGTTTTGCACAATCTGGACTTACATGGGTCTTCCATCAATTTCGTTACCTTTACTTACAGGGGAAAATAACCTACCATTAGGTGTTCAATTTGTTGGTAACAAGCTTGACGATCTAAAATTTTTGGGAGTTGCTAATTGGTTGGAAAAAAATTGCAAGGATGATGAATAGAATAACAACACTAATAGGATGTGGTTTGGCAATAGCCTTCTTAATTGGATTAGCCACAACTTTAACAAGATCAATGATGATCGGTTTTAAAGATGTTCTTCCTGTTTATATCCTTATGGGCTTAGTAATTTGTATGATGCTTTATGAAGCCTTCGTCGAAAAAAAATAAAAATTTATTTTTTCCCTATTTTCTATTGTTTTTACAACCAGTATTTATGGCTAGTAACTTAATAGTTGCCAGAGGTGGTGTAGAATTTGTTCCACCAATTTCTTTAGCTTTTTGGCGATGGACAACAGTGTTTCTTTTGCTCATACCTTTTTTTTACAAACCTATATTAAAAAAGATAAAAAATTTTAAAGGAGAATTCTATAAACTTTTCTTTCTTGGTCTTACCGGCTGTGGAATATGTGGGGCATTTCCATTTATAGCTGGTCAAACTACTACAGTAGTAAATATGGCGGTGATATATACTTCTTCACCAATATTTATAATTTTATTATCTAGCTTTATTTACAAAGAAAAAATAAATTCAATACAAATTATTGGGTTAGTACTTTGTTTATTTGGAGTTTTTTCAATCATTTCAAAAGGTGATTCCTCAATTTTATCAAGTCTAGAATTTACTGTAGGAGATATTTGGATGTTAGGAGCTGCAATAAGCTGGGCTCTTTACTCAGTTTATTTATTAAATTGGAAATCAAAATTTGATTTATTAACTAGATTTGTTTTGATCGCAATGTTTGGATCAATATCACTATTTCCTTTTTATTTATTAGAGGAATTTCAAAGACAGAGTACAGTCTTTGATTTAAACTTTCTTTTTTGGGTAATTTTTGCCGCAATATCTCCTGCAATAATTGCTTTTACTCTTTATGCTAAAGTTCAAAAATATTTAGGCGCATCAATAACTGGATTTACATTGTATTTATTTACTGTTTATGGTGCTTTTTATGGGTTAATATTTTTTGGTGAAACTTTGGAATATTATCATTTAATAGGAGCCTTTTTAGTTTTTATCGGTATTTATCTTGCAAAAAAAAATTAAATATATGTTTACAGCAATTACAGCAATTATTCTATGTTATTTGCTGATATTGGTTTTCGTGTTTTTTTATCAACGAAATCTTCTTTATCATCCATTCGAAAACAATTATTCCACTGACCAAGCAAATTTTTCTTATGAAGAAGTTTTTATACCAGTATTGAATGGAAATAATTTAAAAGGATGGTTCCATAAAAAGGACCTTAACAAGAAAAAAACCTTGGTTTTTTTTCATGGAAACGCTGGCGATTTAAGAAATAGAATTTACAAACTTAATTTAATAAAAGATTTTGATATTAACTTTTTGATTGTTGCCTATAGAGGATTTAGTGGAAATAAAGGTAAGCCTACCGAGGCAGGTTTATACGAAGATGCTCAAAGTGCATTAAACTGGTTAACAAAGCAGAATATCAGGGAAAATCAAATTATAATTTATGGAGAATCTCTGGGAACCGCAGTGTCGATTGAAGTTGCGCAAAATAAAAAATTTGCTGGAATTATTTTAGAATCACCATTTTCATCAATGGTCGATGCAGGAAAATTTTACTATCCTTACTTGCCAGTGTCTCTCTTATTAAAAGACAGATATGAAAATGTAAAAAAATTAAAAAATATAAACAGTCCTATTTTAGTTATGCATGGAAAAAAAGATAAAATAGTTCCTTTTCATATGGGTAAACAAGTTTTTGAAAAAGCTAATGATCCAAAATTTTTTTATTTTCCAGATAATGATGATCACATGATGGATTATAACGAAGATCTTTTAAAAACTTTAAGTACATTTTTTAAAACCATTTCGTAGGGTAATTTCGTTTTAAAATAATTTTATTTATAAAAAAAGACATCAAGATTATTATAATCGTGCCAGTAATAACTGGAAATAAAATAAAATCAAAAGACACATCTGTAAATAACACTACCAGAGGATTAGATGCTGCAGGTGGGTGCATTACTTTTAAATAGACCATCAATGCCACAGCCACACCAACCGATAAACCTAGTGAATAAAAAGAAAATCCAATTGTTTCATTAAAAATAATTCCAACTATAACGGAGACTAAATGTCCAAAAAAAATATTTTTTGGTTGTGCTGTTTCTAAATTATAAAGGACAAAAACTATAAAAACAGTCGCTCCAAAAGAAAACATTAACCATATTCCAGAAGATGTTCTTAAAGTTAAAAACGCAAGAACCCCTATGACTAATGCCGCCGATATTCCTGATGCTATTGGTTCTAATTTTTTTGGTATTTTCATTTTTAATTTTTAACTAACATTTTAGCAAATTGGTTTGAACTAAAAGAATGTAAATCACTTTCTTTTTCCCCCATACCAACTGCTATTATAGGTAACCCATATTTTTTGCATATAGCCAATAGTATTCCTCCTTTTGCCGAAGTGTCTAATTTGGTTACTATTAAACCAGTTAGCTTAGAAATTTTTTTAAATTCTTCAACTTGATTTAAAGCATTTTGACCTGTTGTAGCATCTAAAACTAAAATAGTTTCGTGGGGATATTCTGGATTTATTTTTTTAAGAACAGTAAATATTTTTTTATATTCCTCCATAAGATTTTTTTTATTTTGTAGTCTTCCTGCTGTATCAATAAAAGCCAAATCTGATTTATTATCCTCAGCAAATTTTGCAGTTTTATACCCAACAGATGCTGGGTCAGTTCCTATATCTGATTTTACAAAATCAGCACCAATTTTTTTAGACCAAAGTTCCAACTGTTCAATAGCTGCTGCTCTAAAGGTATCTGCAGCGCCAAAAACTATTTTTTTTCCATTATCTTTAAATAATTTTCCCAACTTTCCTATAGTAGTTGTTTTCCCAACACCATTTACTCCTGCAACAACTATAATGGAAGGAGAGCTCTTATAAAGATTATCAAGTTTTTTTTCATATGGATTTAGTATTTTTGATATTTGTTCTCCAAGAAAATTGAATACTTCTCTTTCATCTTTGATTTCTTTTCCTATTTTTTCTTTTTTAAATTTTTCTTTTAAATCTGCTGCTATTTCTGTGCCAACATCAGATTCAATAAGGAGCTCTTCAAATTGATTTAATAAATCTTCATCTATCTTTTTTTTACTAAAAAAATTGTTAAACTTAAAATTTTCAAAAAATTTCATCAGATATCTAGATTAATCTTTTTAACTTCTGAAACAGATCCGGACATAAATATTTCCTCTTTATATTCAATTTTTAGGTTTCCTTCCCCGAAATGAATGTTTGAATTTTTGTCTACCAAACCTTTTACTGAAGCAGCAATTGCAGTGGCACAGGCAGCAGTACCGCAAGCTTTTGTTTGACCCGCTCCTCTTTCCCAAACATTCACTTTGATGTTTTCTTTATTCAAAATTTGAGCGAAGGTTACATTGATTCTTTCTGGAAAGAATCTATAATTTTCAATTTTTGGTCCCAATTCTTTTATGTTAATTTTAGAACAGTCTTTTACAAAAAAAACAATATGGGGATTTCCAATATTTAGACAAAATCCATAACCATACTCTTTATCCAATAAATCAATACTAATCTGTTTTGTATTCATATTTTTACTTAATGGTATTTCTTCCCAACCAAATTTTGGTTTACCCATATTTATTTTAACACTTTGTTTGTTAATTATTTCAGCATTTAAAATTCTTTCTTTTGTTTTTATTAAAATCTTTTTTTGTTTATTTTCTTGAGAAATTAAATATGCGATACATCTGGCACCATTTCCACAGGCAGTTACTTCAATTCCATCTGGGTTAAAAATTTTTATAGGATATATATTTTCTTCTACTTTTTCTAAAGTAATTATTTGATCAAAAGGTAATATTTTTTTATTTACCAAGTCGATAATTTTGTTTTTATTTATTTCTAAAGAATCTTGTCTTTTATCTATAATTAAAAAATTATTTCCGAGACCATCCATTCTGTAAGCATTAATAAGCGCCATATTTTGATATGTATCTTTATTCATTGACTTTTAAAACCCTTAATTGTAGCTTCTCGTCACTTCCGCAAATAGTAGATTTTGCGGTGCCTTTAGAAATAAAGGGATCGACACTAGTCAGCGAGGGTTCGCCCACTAGTGCGATTGGTGTTGGATAAATAAAAAATGTTTGAAAATTTAACAAATAAATTAGAAGGAATCTTTAACAAACTAAAGAAAGCTCCTTCGCTTAACGAGACCCAGGTAGACGCTGGTCTAAAAGAAATTAGACAGGCATTATTAGCTGCCGACGTGGCTTTGCCAGTAGTTAAAAAATTTATAGAAGATATTAAACCAAAAGCAATAGGCCAAGAAATTATCCGTTCAACATCACCAGGTCAAATGCTAGTTAAGATTGTTTATGATCAACTAGTTGAAGTGTTAGGTGGAAAAGGTGAAGAAATAAATCTAAAAGCTGTTCCACCAGTATCTATATTATTAGTTGGCTTACAAGGATCTGGAAAAACAACAACAGCGGTAAAACTAGCAAAAAATATAGAAAAAAAATTCAAGAAAAAAATTTTACTAGTTAGTTTAGATGTTTACAGACCAGCTGCACAGGAACAATTAAAAGTTTTATCTGAGAAAAATCAATTAAATGTTCTTCCAATTATCAAAGATCAGCTTCCAACAGATATTGCTCAAAGAGCAATCAATGCAGCCAATCTTGGAGGCTCAGATATTATAATTTTTGATACTGCTGGCCGTACTCAGATTGATTTAAATATGATGTCAGAAATAAAAAATATTAAAGCAGCAGTTAAACCTGTAGAAACAATGTTAGTAGCAGATTCTTTAACAGGTCAAATTGCTGTTAAATTAGCCTCTGAATTTGATAAGGCTGTCCAACTAACCAGTATTATTTTAACAAGAGTTGACGGAGACGGCCGTGGTGGTGCCGCCTTAAGCATGAAACAAATCACGGGAAAACCTATAAAATTTATGGGCGTAGGAGAAAAAATAGATGATCTTGAATCTTTCTATCCCGACAGATTGGCAAACAGAATTCTTGGTATGGGAGATATTGTTTCTCTAGTAGAAAAAGCTTCACAAGATTTAGATGAGGAAAAAATTAAATTAACAGAAGAAAAAATTAAAAAAGGTTCTTTTACTTTTGATGACTATTTAATGCAATTGAGACAGATGAAAAAGATGGGAGGCATGGAAGGTGTGCTCTCTCTTTTACCTGGAGTCAGCAAAGCAAAAGAACAAATGGAAAATGCGAATATTGATGAAAAATTATTATCCATAAATGAAGCAATAATTTTATCAATGACAAAAAAAGAAAGGGAAAATCCAGACATTATAAGCGGATCAAGAAGAAAAAGAATTTCTTTGGGATCTGGAACAGATGTTCAAATGATAAATAAACTACTGAAACAATTTAAAATGATGTCAAAAATGATGAAAAAAATGTCCAAAGGTGGGCCAAAGGGAGGATTGCCTCCAGAGCTTTTAAATCAACTAAAATAAATGAAAGGAAAATATGCTTAAAATTAGATTATCAATGATTGGCGCAAAAAAAAGACCAATATATAAAATTGTTATAGCGGACAGTCGATTTCCAAGAGACGGAAGATTTATAGAGAAAGTAGGATTATTTAATCCTCTTCTTCCGAAAGAAAAAAAGGAAAGAATTAAAATAGAAACAGAAAGAGTTAAGCATTGGTTAAGCAAAGGAGCAAAACCAACTGTAAGAGTTTCTAGAATTCTCGGAGAAGCCCAGATTATGCCTATGCCTAAAGCTGGTAACAATCCTCAAAAAGCAATTCCAAAAAAAGATAGAAAAAAAGATGGTAAGGAAGAACCTAAAAAAGAAGCTCCTAAACAGGAAGTTAAAAAAGAAGAACCTAAAAAAGAAGCTCCTAAACAGGAAGCTAAAAAAGAAGAACCTAAAAAAGAAGCTCCTAAACAGGAAGCTAAAAAAGAAGAACCTAAAAAAGAGGAGAAAAAATAATGTCTATAATAAACAAACTGACCAGAGCTATAGCCGACCGCAATGGAAATCTTGCTAAAGAAGTTATTCATGATGATTTTAAATTTTTAATGCACGCTTCAGGCAAGACACTTAGTAAACAAGATGTCATTAATTGGCTTAAATCTGGAGATGTGAGCGAAAAGAATGTGAGAATTCTTTTTGAAAACGATGAAGTCGGGTTTAAACACTCCATTGTAACATTTAAAGACGGCAATACAGAAGCTGTTATGAGTTATTTTAAATTCAAAGATGGAAAAGTAATTCGTCAAGAGACAGGCGCAACCAAAATACCAAAAAAATAATGTGGACAGCTCGAGTATTTACTTTATATCCAGAAATTTTTCCGGGACCTTTAAATAAAGGTCTGTATGGAAAGGCTTTGCAAAAAAAAGCCTGGAGTCTAGAGGTTGTAAATATTCGAGACGCTACAGAAGATAAACACAAAACTGTTGACGATACACCTTTTGGTGGAGGCAGTGGAATGCTTTTAAAACCAGATGTTTTAGGAAGATCTATAGATAGCAATATAAAAAAAGGTGAAAGGATTTTTTATCTTTCTCCAAAAGGAAAAAAATTTGATCAAAAAATTGCAAAAGAAATAGCCAATGAAAAAACTATTAATTTAATATGCGGTCATTTCGAAGGAGTTGATGAGCGTATTTTGAACACAAGGAATATAGAAGAAATTAGTATTGGAGACTATATTTTATCTGGAGGAGAGTCAGCTTCTTTTGTAGTAATTGATGCGGTTCTAAGATTATTGCCTGGTGTTTTGGGAAACGAAATATCAAAAGATGAGGAAAGTTTTGAAAACGGATTGTTAGAATATCCTCAATATACAAAACCTCAAATTTGGGAAAAACAAAGTGTTCCAGAAGTCTTATTATCAGGAGATCATGCTAAAATTAAGGACTGGCGTTTATCACAATCTAAGGATATAACACGACGCCGAAGACCTGATTTGTGGAAAAAACATTTAGATAAAGAAAAAAAATGAAAAATATAGAAGATATAAATAAAGCCAATCTAGAAAAACTTCTTTCTAAAAAGAAAATAACAGAGTTTTTTCCTGGGGACACAATACGTGTTGGTGTCAGAATTATTGAAGGAAAAAGAGAAAGAGTTCAAAATTTTGAAGGAGTTTGTATCTCAAAAAAGAATAGAAGCATAAACTCTTCATTCACTGTAAGAAAAATTTCTTTTGGAGAAGGAGTTGAAAGAACATTTGCACTCTATAGTCCTGTTGTAAGCTCAATAAGAGTAATCAGATCTGGTAAAGTTAAAAGAGCGAAGCTTTATTATTTAAGAGATAGAAAAGGAAAATCAGCAAGAATTGCTGAAAAAATAAAAAAAAATATTGGAATAGAAGTTGAAGTAAAAGATGAGATAACAACTGATGTTTCTCAAGGTGCATCTACTGAAAAAAAAGAAACTCCTAAAACAGAAGCTAAAAAGCAAGAAATTAGCCCATCAAAAAAAACTACAGAAAAAAAAGAAATTAAAAAACAAGAAAATTTAAAAAAATAATTTCTAATGCCAAAAACTTTATACGATAAAATTTGGGATGAGCATCTTGTATATCAGCAAGAAGATGGAACATCACTTCTTTATGTTGATAGACACCTAATACATGAAGTAACAAGTCCACAGGCTTTTGAAGGCTTAAGGTTGAATAAAAGAAAAGTTAGAAAACCTGATTTAGCTTTAGCTGTCGCAGATCATAATGTTCCAACAACTGATCGATCTAAAGGAATTGATGATGAAGAGTCCAGAATACAGGTAGATACTTTGAGAAAAAATTGTAAAGAATTTGGTATCCCACTATTTGATATGAATGACAAAAGACAGGGCATAGTTCATATTATAGGACCCGAACAAGGTTTTACTCAGCCTGGAAACGTTATAGTTTGTGGGGACAGCCATACAGCCACTCACGGAGCTTTCGGTGCACTTGCATTTGGTATAGGAACTTCTGAAGTTGAACATGTTTTAGCTACCCAAACACTTATACAAAAAAAATCAAAAAATTTACTTTTAAAAATTGATGGAAAACTTCCTATTGGAGTTACAGCAAAAGACGTCATATTAAAAATTATTGGCACTATAGGAACAGCTGGAGGAACAGGATTTGTTGCTGAATTTTCAGGAAATGTCATAAAAAATCTGAGCATGGAAGAAAGAATGACAGTTTGTAACATGACTATAGAAGGTGGGGCTAGAGCTGGATTAATCCAACCAGATGAAAAAACATTTGAGTATTTAAAAAACAGACCAATGTCTCCAAAAAAAGATAAATGGGATAAAGCTCTAGATTATTGGAGTAAGTTAAAATCAGATGATAATTGTAAATTTGATAAAGAAGTTTCAATTCATGGAGAAGATATTGTTCCACAAGTAACCTGGGGAACTTCACCTCAGGACGTAGTTCCTGTAAATGGTTCTGTTCCTGATCCGAATAAGGAGAAAGATAAAGACAGACGTATTGCTATGGAAAGATCTTTGAGCTACATGGGCTTAAAACCTAATACCAAAATAACTGATATAAAAATTGACAAAGTTTTTATTGGAAGTTGTACTAATGGAAGAATACAAGACCTTAGGGAAGCAGCCAAATTTCTGAAAAATAAAAAAATTGCAGAACACGTAAATGCTATGGTTGTTCCAGGATCTGGCTTGGTAAAAAGTCAAGCCGAGCAAGAGGGCTTAGATAAGATTTTTAAAAATTCAGGTTTTGAATGGAGAGAACCAGGTTGTTCGATGTGTCTTGCAATGAATGCAGATAAATTAAACCCAAAAGAGCGATGTGCTTCAACTTCGAACAGAAATTTTGAAGGAAGACAAGGGCGGGGAGGAAGAACACATTTGGTAAGTCCAGCAATGGCCGCAGCAGCAGCTATTGATGGTCATTTATCTGATGTTAGAAAGTTTCAATAATTAAAATGGAAAAATTTAAAAATATAAAAAGTATTCCTGCGTATCTACCGTTAATAAACATAGATACCGATAAAATTATTCCAAAACAATTTTTAAAGACCATCAAAAGATCTGGACTTGGAAAAAGCTTATTTTATGAAATGAGATTTGATGAAAAAGGCAATCCCATCAAAGGTTTTGTATTAGATATCGAGCCCTATAATCATTCTAAAATACTAATAACTGGAAAAAATTTTGGATGTGGTTCTTCAAGAGAACATGCTCCATGGGCATTGGTTGATTTTGGAATCAAAGTGATAGTAAGTGAAAGTTTTGCTGATATTTTTTATAACAATTGTTTTAAAAATGGAATACTCCCAATCATTATTGATGAAAATACTGCCAAGGAATTAGCTGATTATTCTAAGAGAAAAGAAAGTATTGAAATAAAGCTTCCAGAACAAGAGATTATTTATGGAAATAAGTCATATAAATTTAAATTAGACTCCTTCAAGAAGAAGTGCTTAGTTGAAGGATTGGACGATATTGCGCTTTCTCTAGAAAGAATAAAAAATATAGAAAGTTTTGAGACTAAGATGAACCAAAGTAAACCTTGGATTTAAAAATGGCTACAAATAAAAGAAAAATATTATTATTACCAGGCGATGGAATTGGACCGGAGGTTGTTGGTGAGACAAAAAAAGTTATTGATTGGTTTAACAAAAAAAAATCTTTAGATTTTAAAATTGACCAAGGTCTAATAGGTGGTGCGGCAATCGATAAACATGGAGTTCCCATTACCGATGAAGTATTTTATAAAGCTTTAGAAAGTGATGCTGTAATTTTTGGTGCATGCGGAGGGCCAAAATATGATAAATTAGAATTTTCTAAAAAGCCCGAAAGAGCTTTGCTAAAATTGAGAAAAGAACTTAAATTGTTTGCAAACTTGAGACCCGCGATTTGTTTTAAAGAACTTGTAGATGCCTCATCTTTAAAACCAGAAATAGTTTCTGGTTTAGATATTTTAATAGTAAGAGAATTAACAGGAGGAATTTACTTTGGTGAACCGAGAGGAGTAAAGCCTATTGAAAATGGGGAACGCAGAGGAGTTAATACCCATGTCTATACTACTAAAGAGATTAAAAGAATTGCAAAGGTTGCTTTCGAACTAGCTGCCAAAAGAAATAAGAAGGTTACATCTTGTGAAAAATCCAATGTTATGGAAGCAGGGGTTTTATGGAGAGAAGAAGTTCAGTCCTTGAAAGACAAGGAATACAAAAAAATAGAACTAAATCACATGTTAGCTGATAACTGTGCTATGCAATTATTAAGAAATCCAAAACAATTCGATGTAATTCTTGCAGATAATTTATTTGGAGATATGCTTTCCGATGAAGCAGCTATGTTAACAGGTTCACTTGGATTGTTGCCCTCAGCATCTTTAGGTGACAAGGATAAAAATGGCAGAACAAGATCATTATATGAACCAGTGCATGGTTCTGCACCAGATATTGCTGGAAAGAATATTTCTAATCCAATTGCAACCATATTAAGCTTTTCTATGGCCTTAAAATATTCTCTTGGTTTAGAAAAAGAATCTATCTTGCTAGACAAAGCTGTTGAAAAAACCTTAGAGAAGGGTCTTAGAACCCCAGATATAATGTCACCAGGTAAAAAGAAGGTATCAACTTCTGATATGGGTGATGCAATTATATCAAATTTACATTAAAATAATCTTAAAATGAATTTAGCTATAATTGGTGCCACCGGCAACGTTGGAAGAAAAACTATTGAAATTTTAGAAAAATCTAAAATTAAAATTTCAAAATTGTATCTCGTTGCTTCTGAAAAAAGTGAAGGAAAAAAAATTAAATTCAAAGGCAATGACATACAAATTCAAAGTCTTGAAAAATATGATTTTTCTAGTGCGCAAATTACTTTTTTTGCTGCCGGAAGTAAAATAGCTGAAAAATGGGTTCCTAAAGCAAGCAAAAAAACAATTGTAATAGATAATTCAAAATTCTTTAGAATGGACAAAGATGTTCCTCTGGTAGTTCCCGAGGTAAATCCAGATCAATTAGCTATGTACAAAAAGAAAAATATAATTGCTAATGCTAATTGTTCAACTATTCAAATGGTTCTTGCTCTAAAACCACTGCATGACCATTTTAATATTAAAAGAGTTGTAGTTTCGACTTATCAATCTGTGTCTGGTGGAGGAAAAGCACCTATGGATGAATTGATTAGCCAGTCGAAAGATTATTTATCAGGAAAAAAAATTGAATCTAAAAATTTTACAAAACAGATCGCTTTTAATTTAATACCTCATATAGATGAATTTGTAGATGAAGGTTACACAAAAGAAGAATGGAAAATGGAAAATGAGACAAAAAAAATTCTTGATCCAAAAATAAAAATGACCGCAACCTGCGTCAGAGTTCCTGTGATGGTATCTCATTCTGAATCTATTAATATTGAGTTTGAAAAAAATTTTGATATTAAAAAAGTGAAAGAAATTTTGAGCTCAGCGGCGGGCTGTAAAGTTGTAGATGAAAGAAAAAATGGCGGATATACAACTCCTGTAGAGGCAGAAAATAGCTATTTAACTTTTATATCTAGAATTCGCAAAGACAATTCCAATGATAAATGTTTAAACATGTGGGTTGTTTCCGATAATTTACTTAAAGGAGCCGCATTAAATACCGTTCAAATTGCTGAAAGATTAATAAAAGATTACTATGGAAAATAAAAATAATCCTTTATCACCCCACCTTCAGATTTATAGTTGGCACATTTCTTCTTTACTATCAATAACCCATAGAATTGTGGGAGTTATAAATATTGTTGCTATTATTTTTATATGCTTTTGGGCAATATTATTATCTCTTGGCGAACCAAACTATGAATTTATTCAAATGTTTTTGCAGTCATTTTTTGGAAAATTTTTTATAGTATTTTTATCTTGGTCATTTAGTTTTCATATATTAAATGAAATTAGACACTTGGCCTGGGACATGGGTTATGGATTTGATCTAAAAATTTCTCAGATAACTGGAATTATAACTATATTTGGTTCGTTTATCTTAGCAATTTTAATTTACTTATTTGGAAGGAATATAATTTAACATGCATGGTTCTACTAAAAAGTGGTTAACAATAAAAGTTGCATCTGGAATATTAATTCCTTTTATGTTTTGGTTTATAATAAATTTTGTATCAATTTTTGATAGTAATCATTCGCAATTAATAGGGTTTTTTTCACAAACAAATACAAAAGTTTTATTTTCCTTATTCCTGGTATTAGCTTTTATCTTTTTTTCATTAACGATAAGTGAGATTTTTGAGGATTATATAAGTGGAGAAAAATTAAAAAATGTCGCAAGTAAATTAGTTTTTTTCTTTAGTATAATAACTCCTTTATTGGTAATTATATGTTTAATTAGAATTTAATTAAAATGGGTGCTTATAAAATTATAGATCATGAATACGATGTTGTTGTCCTTGGAGCCGGAGGTTCAGGACTAAGAGCGGCAGTAGGACTTTCTGAAGCCGGCCTCAAAACCGCTTGTATCTCAAAAGTTTTTCCTACCAGAAGCCATACTTCTGCTGCCCAAGGTGGAATTTCTGCAGCACTAGGAAATATGGGAGAAGATGATTGGAGATGGCACATGTACGATACCGTTAAAGGCTCAGATTGGCTCGGCGATCAAGATGCTATTGAGTATTTATGCAAAGAGGCACCGAAGGCAGTAATAGAATTAGAAAAATACGGAGTTCCCTTTAGTAGAACCAAAGACGGAAAAATTTATCAGAGAGCTTTCGGAGGAATGACCAAAGATTATGGAAATGATACTGTTCAGAGAACTTGCGCAGCAGCAGATAGAACTGGCCACGCAATACTTCACACATTGTATGGACAAGCTTTAAAACACAATACTGAATTTTTTATAGAATACTTCGCATTAGATTTATTAATGAAAGATGGAAAATGTAAAGGTCTAATAGCTTGGAATTTAAATGACGGTACAATTCACAGGTTCAGATCTCACATAACTATATTAGCTACAGGTGGCTATGGTAAGATTTATTACACAGCAACTTCTGCACATACTTGTACAGGAGATGGCAATGGAATGGCTTTGCGAGCAGGGTTGCCACTTCAAGATATGGAATTTGTTCAGTTTCATCCCACAGGAATTTACGGAGTTGGCACTCTAATATCCGAAGGAGTTCGAGGAGAGGGTGGTTTTCTTTTAAATTCTAAAGGTGAAAGGTTTATGGAAAGATATGCTCCTAAAGCAAAAGATTTAGCATCAAGGGATGTTGTTAGCAGATCAATTGCCATTGAAGTCAACGAGGGTCGGGGTATAGGAAAAAATAAAGATTACGTAAATCTACATTTGGATCATATTGATCCAAAAATTATAGAAAAAAGATTACCAGGTATTGCCGAGTCAGCAAAAACTTTTTGTGATGTCGATGTTACAAAAGATCCAATCCCAGTGGTTCCTACCGTCCATTACAATATGGGTGGAATTCCAACAAATTATAAAGCAGAAGTATTAACCTCAAATGGAAAGGACGCTACTGTTCCAGGACTTATGGCTATCGGCGAAGCAGCATGTGTTTCTGTTCATGGTGCAAATAGATTGGGATCAAATTCTTTAATTGATTTAGTAGTATTTGGTAAATCTGCTGCAAACAGAGCTGCTGAAATTGTGAAGCCAGGATCAAATCATGAGGAGCTTCCTCAAAGTGAAACTGATAAGTGCTTAGATCGTTTTGATAAATTGCGTAACTCAAATGGTTCTACAAAAACATCTGAATTAAGATTATCAATGCAAAAAACTATGCAGTCCAAATGTGCAGTTTTTAGAACAGAAAAAACTTTAAAAGAAGGAATGAGTGATATCAGAAAACCATTTGAAGGAATGAAAGACATTTCAGTTTCAGATAAATCATTATTATTCAATACTGATCTCGTTGAAACATTAGAGTTTGATAATCTTATAAGACAAGCAATGACAACAATAGATTCAGCTTACCATAGAAAAGAAAGTCGAGGGGCTCATGCTAGAGAAGATTTTAAAAAGAGAGATGATAAAAGTTATATGACACACACATTGGCTTGGCAAAAAGGAAATGAAGTTAAAGTTGCTTACAGGCCAGTTCATGCCAATACCTTAACAAATGATGTTCAGTATTTTCCACCTAAGGAAAGGGTGTATTGATGGTGCAATTTAGCTTACCCCAAAATTCAAAAATTTTAAAAGGAAAATATTATAAAGACAAGTCCGGATCAAATAATTTAAAAAAAGTTAATGTATATAGATGGGATCCATCAAATAAGGAAAACCCTAGAATTGATACATTTGAAGTTAATATGAAAGAATGTGGGCCCAAAGTATTAGATATACTTTTTAAAATTAAAAACGAAATAGACCCCTCGCTAACTTTTAGAAGATCTTGTGCTCACGGAGTATGTGGTTCTTGTGCAATGAATGTAGATGGCGTAAACACTTTATCTTGCACCAAGTCCCATTCAGATATTAAAGGCAATCTAAATATTTATCCTTTACCACATCTAAAAGTTGTCAAAGATTTAGTAGGAGATTTAACTACTCTTTACAAACAGTACGAGTCAGTTGAACCATGGTTAAAGACCAAAGTTGGAGAAAAAACAACCAAAGAAATAAAACAATCTCAAGAAGATAGAGCGAAGCTTGACGGATATTATGAATGTATTTTATGTGCTTGTTGCTCAACAGCATGCCCCAGCTATTGGTGGAATGGCGATAAATATTTAGGACCTGCAGTTTTATTGCAAGCTTATAGATGGATAAATGATAGTAGAGATGAAGATAAAAAAGAAAGATTAAAAAAAGTTGCAGATGAGTTAAAGCTTTATAGGTGTCATACGATCATGAATTGTACAAATTCTTGTCCAAAGGGTTTGAATCCTGCTAAAGCTATTGCTTCGATTAAAAAAATGCTTGCAACAGGCTAAAAGCTTAATTAATCATTACAAAATGAATTCAATAGAACATTTTGTTGATGGAAAAATTTTAAAGGGAAATTCAAAAAAAACTGGCAAGGTATTTGATCCGTCTACTGGAGAACAAACTTCAGAAGTAAAACTTGCAACCACAGCCGATATTAATAAAGCAATAGAAGTTGCTAAAAAAGCATTCTTAGGTTGGTCTCAGAAAACACCTTTGTTTAGAGCAAGAGTTCTATTCAAGTTTAAAGAACTAATTGAAAAAAACTCTGATGAGTTAACAAAAATTATAGTTTCAGAACACGGAAAAGTTTATGAAGACGCCAAAGGATCTTTAATCAGAGGTTTAGAGGTAGTGGAGTTTGCTTGTGGAATACCCCAACTATTAAAAGGTGAATTTACAGAAAATGTAGGAACTAATGTAGACAGTTGGTCAACAAGACAACCACTAGGAGTTTGCGCAGGTATTACGCCTTTTAATTTTCCAGCCATGGTTCCAATGTGGATGTTTCCAATGTCTATAGCTTGTGGAAACACTTTTGTATTAAAACCCTCGGAAAAAGACCCTTCTTGTTCAATGAAGTTAGCAGAATTATTTATGGAGGCTGGTCTGCCACCAGGCGTATTTAATGTTGTGAATGGTGATAAAGAGGCTGTTGATGCCATTATAAACAACAAAGATATCGCAGCAGTAAGCTTTGTGGGATCAACTCCTATAGCAAAATATATTTATGAAAATTGTGCAAAAAATGAAAAAAGAGTCCAAGCATTAGGAGGAGCAAAAAATCATTGTGTTATAATGCCAGATTGTGATCTGGATCAAGCAGTTAATGGATTAATGGGGGCTGCTTATGGTTCTGCAGGAGAAAGATGTATGGCTCAGTCCGTGGCAGTAGCTGTAGGAAAAATAGCAGATCCTCTTGTGAAAAATTTATCAAAAAAAGTTGAGTCGTTAAAAGTTGGTCCAGGTTTAGACAAAAAATCTCAAATGGGGCCATTAGTAACGAAACAACACCTTGATAAAGTAAAAGGCTATGTTGATATCGGAGTTAAAGAAGGCGCCAAGCTAGTAGTGGATGGGAGAAACTTAAAATTACAAGGATATGAAAAAGGATTTTATATGGGAGGATGTTTGTTTGATCATGTAAAAAAAGGCATGAAAATATATAAAGAAGAAATATTTGGCCCTGTTTTATCAGTGGTCAGAGCAAAAGACTACAATGAAGCTTTAAATTTAGTTAACGATCATGAATTTGGTAACGGAACAAGTATTTTTACAAGAGACGGTGATACAGGGAGATCATTTGCTAGCAATGTAAAAATTGGAATGGTTGGCATAAATATTCCCATCCCTGTTCCCATGGCCTTTCATAGTTTTGGTGGATGGAAACGATCTTTGTTTGGGGATCAGCACATACATGGGCCTGAAGGAGTTAGATTCTATACCAAATTAAAAACAATAACATCTAGATGGCCATCAGGTATAAAATCAGATCCAGAATTTATTATGCCTACAATGAAATAAAAAAAATGAGTAAAAAAATATCTTTAATTGGTGCAGGACAGATTGGTGGAACTTTAGCACATCTAATTGCCATCAAAGAGTTAGGTAATATTGTCTTGTTTGATGTTGCAGAGGGATTGGCCAAAGGTAAGGCGTTGGATATAGCACAATCATCAGGAGTTACTGGTTTTGGTGTAGATATAATAGGTACAAATAATTATGAAGACACAAAAAACTCAGACGTCATAATTATTACAGCTGGTGTTCCTAGAAAACCAGGTATGTCTCGCGATGATTTATTAGGAACTAATTTAAAAATTATAAAACAGGTAGCAGATGGTATTAAGAATACATCCCCAAAAGCTTTTGTAATATGTATTACAAATCCCTTAGATGTTATTGTTATGGCTCTTCAGAAATATTCAGGACTTCCAACCCACAAAGTTGTGGGCATGGCAGGCATACTAGACTCCTCAAGATTTAAGTATTTCTTATCCAAAGAGCTTAAGGAGCCGATTAAAAATATAGAATCTTTGGTTTTAGGAGGTCATGGAGATACTATGGTTCCAATGACAAAACAAACCAAAATTAAAAATAAAAATCTTAACGAATTGGTTAAAGAGAACAAGATATCTAAAAGCAAGTTAGATGATATTATAAATAGAACAAGAAAAGGCGGAGCTGAAATTGTCAAATTATTAGAAAGAGGTTCAGCTTTTTATGCTCCTGCAGCTTCAGGTGTTGAAATGGCTGAATCTTATATTAAAGATTTAAAAAAAACGTTGCCTTGCGCAGCGTATCTAAATGGAGAATATGGGTATAGTAATATTTACGCAGGCGTGCCAGTAGTTATAAGTAAAAAGGGAGCAGAAAAAATAGTTGAAATTGAATTAGAAAAAAGTGAAAAATTAAATTTTGATATTTCAGTAAAGGCTGTAAAGGAATTATTTGAATCAGCAGGAAAGATTGATCCAACTTTAGCTAAATAACTTCTAATAAGTTATTTTTGAATATTATGAGTTTAAAAACTTTGACTAACAAAAACAATATTTTCATTTTATTAATTTTTATTTTTTCAATAATCATCAATCATTATTATGCAAGTCTAGGAGCCTTTCCTTTAGATACATTTTATCATTTCGATCTGGGATTTAGAATGCTTCAAGGTGAAGTTCCTTTCACCGATATTTGGATGGTTTCAGGTGTATTGATAAATTATATACAGGCGTTTTTCTTTTATATTCTTGGAACAAATTGGACCAGCTATGTTTTTCATGCTTCTTTAATTAATGGCTTAATTTCAATTGCTACTTATTTTTTATTGAAAGATTTTAAGCTGAATATAAATTATTGTTTTATTTATTCATTGTTATTTTCAATACTTGGATACACTTCAAGCGGAACACCTTTTGTTGATCACCATTCGGCTTTCTTTTCTTTAATGGGAATTTATTCATTACTACTTGGAATTAAAAGTGAAAAGAAAATATTTTGGATTTTAGTGCCTATATTTTTTGGTTTTGGATTTTTATCAAAACAGGTTCCAACTTCTTACGTTATTTTTTGTACTACAATAATTATACTATTTTATTCGTATGTTTTTAAAAAAACAGAATATATAAAATATATTTTATTTGGTTCCTTGACGTTTATTTCTTTTGTATTTCTTTTCGGAATTCTAAATGGAATAAAATTGGAACACTTTATCCAACAGTACATTTTATATCCACAAACAATTGGAGGACCAAGATTTGAGAATTTAAATTTAACATTTAGAGGAACAGTTGATCATTTTAAATTTATATATTTATCGATTGCACCAATATTTTTTATTAGTTGTAAAAAAGTTATTTATGAAACTGGTTATATTAAGAAAAAAAACTTTTTTTATTTTATAATTCTTTTATTGTTTACTTTGTCTTTAATATTTCATCAGCTTCTAACAAAAAATCAAACATTTATCTTTTTTCTCATACCTTTATTGTTTGCCTTTTCACATATAGCTCTTAATGAAACAAAATTAAGAAAAAAAAATATTATATTTATTTTTTTAATTATTTGTTGTTTTTTAATAACCATCAAATATCATTTAAGATTTAATGAAGGAAGAAAGTTTCATGAGCTTTCTACAGTAGATTTTTCAAAATCAATTACAGCAACAAAAATTCACAAAAAACTTAAGGGATTAAAATGGATCTCCCCAGAGTACAAAAATGATGTTGAAAAAGAAATTAATTTAATAAACAAAATAAAAAATCATCTAATATATGACAAGAGAAAAAAAATGGTTATAACAAACTATTCATTTTTTTCAGTAATTTTAAATGAAAAACTTTTTTCACCCAGTATGGTCTATACTAGTGATGGTACTACCTATCCTCAAAAAAATAGCAAATATTCTGAAAAATATAAAAATTTAATTATTGAGGTTATTAAAAAAAATGACCTTGAGGTTATTTACATTATTAACCCGTTAAATAAAGCCAGTATCTATGACTATTTAGATAAAAATTGCTTTAAAGAGAATTTAGTTTTTGAAAAATTGAATAGTTATGAGATAAAAAGTTGTAGAGATTTAAAAAATTAAATAGATAATTATGAATATTCATGAACATCAAGCCAAAGATTTATTAAAAGAGTTTGGGGCACCTATTTCAAATGGAATTGTTATTTTTAAACCCCAAGAAATAGAAGAAAAATTAAAACTACTAAACTCAGATAAATTAGTAATAAAAGCACAAATTCATGCCGGTGGAAGAGGTAAGGCAGGAGGCGTAAAACTTGTTGATAGGTCAAAAGTTCAAACAGAAGTAAAAAAAATGTTTGGGAAAGTTCTTGTAACACATCAAACTGGACCAGAAGGAAAACAAGTCAAAAGAGTTTATGTTCAAGAGGCATATGATATAGAAAAAGAATTATACCTGTCTTGTTTGGTAGATCGAGAAAGCTCAAAAATTGCTTTTATAAGCAGCACTGAAGGAGGAGTAGATATTGAGTCGGTTGCAAAAAAAAACCCTGAAAAAATTTTAACTACTAAAATTGACTTAAAAAAATCTCTTACAACGAATGACATAGAAAATGTTATTAAAATATTTTCTTTAAACAGCAATCAAAAACAAGATGCAAAAAATTTATTAAATGCTTTATATAATATTTTAATCAACAAAGATGCTTCATTAATAGAAATAAATCCTTTAGTAATAACAAAACAAAAAAAACTTATTTGTTTAGATGCAAAAATGAACTTTGATGATAATGCAATGTATAGGAGACCAGAAATTTTAAAACTAAGAGATTTAAATGAAGAGGAAAATGCTGAAATCGAAGCAAGCAAGTTCGGGTTGGCCTATATAAAATTGAATGGTTCAATTGGATGCATGGTTAATGGAGCAGGTTTAGCAATGGCAACCATGGATATAATTAAATTATATGGACAAGAGCCAGCGAATTTTCTTGATGTTGGTGGAGGAGCCTCAAAAGAACAAGTAACAGCAGCTTTCAAATTAATTTTATCTGATAAAAAAGTTAAAGGGATTTTAATAAATATTTTTGGTGGCATAATGAGATGTGATGTACTTGCCCAGGGAGTCGTAGAAGCAGCAAAAGAGACTAATATAAAAGTTCCTTTGGTAGTCAGGCTTGCAGGTACCAATTTTGAAAAAGGAAAAGAAATTTTAGATAAATCAGGATTAAAAATTTTGTCAGCATCTGATTTAAACGATGCAGCCAAAAAAATTGTGGATGCAATAAAATAAATGTCAGTTCTAGTAAATAAAAATACCAAAGTTATATGCCAGGGATTTACCGGAACCCATGGAACTTTTCACTCTGAACAAGCAATAAAATATGGAACACAATTAGTAGGTGGAGTTACCCCTAAAAAAGGAGGTCAAAAACACCTAGGTCTTCCTGTTTTTAATACCGTTATTGAAGCAAAAGAAAAAACCGGAGCAAATGCTTCAATGATTTATGTTCCACCAAAATTTGCTGCTGCAGCAATCTTGGAAGCGATTGATGCAAGTTTAGACTTAGTGGTTTGTATAACAGAAGGTATTCCAGTTTTCGACATGATGAAGGTTAAGCAAGCTCTATTAAAAAGCAAAAGTAGATTAATAGGACCTAACTGTCCTGGAATTATAACTCCTGAGGAATGTAAAATTGGAATTATGCCGGGAAGCATTCATAAAAGAGGTTCTGTGGGAATCGTGTCTAGATCAGGCACACTTACCTATGAGGCTGTTGCTCAAACATCACAAAACGGTTTAGGACAATCCACATGTATTGGCATTGGAGGTGATCCAATTAATGGAACAAACTTTATTGATTGTCTCGAACTCTTTCTTCAAGATGACAATACACATTCTATAGTTATGATAGGTGAAATTGGAGGTTCGGCTGAAGAAGAAGCCGCAGAGTTTTTAAAAAATTCTAAAGTAAAAAAACCTACCGTAGGTTTTATTGCCGGATTAACAGCTCCCCCAGGTAGGCGAATGGGACATGCTGGTGCAATCATATCAGGTGGAAAGGGTGGAGCGGAAGACAAGATTGAGGTTATGAAATCTGCAGGGATTACTATATCAAAATCTCCAGCTGATATTGGCAAAACACTTTATTCAAAACTTAAAAGTTGATTATTCAATTTTTATGTTAATATAGTCTCAAAAAATAATGTCAGCTGATAAAAACAATAACATTTTTGAAAAAACTTCTTTTTTAGGAAATAATAGTTCTGAATTTATAGAAGAACTTTATGCTCAATACATTACTAACCCTCAAGGTTTGACAGAGGAATGGAAAGAATTTTTTGAAGGGTTAAAAGATAATAAGGAATTAATTATTAATACAGTTAACGGACCAAGCTGGTCACCTAAAAAAAAGAAAAAAAGAATTTTAAGAAATGGAGAAAAACTTAAAACACAAACTGACAACAACATAAATTTTTCCACAGATTTATTAGGAGTTAAACAAAGCGCAAAAGATTCTATAAGGGCAAGCACATTGATGAGAGCTTATAGAATCAGAGGACATCTGCTAGCTAATTTAGATCCTTTAGGATTATTAGAACGTGAAGAGCATCCTGAACTTAAACCAGAGACATACGGATTTAAAAAAAATGACGAAAATAGAAAAATATTTTTAGATGGTACACTGGGATTGGATTCTTCAAATTTACAAGAAATCATAAAATCTGCGAAAGAAATTTACTGTGGAAATATAGGCTACGAATTTATGCATATGGCAGATCCAGAAGAAAGATATTGGATTAGACAAAGAATAGAAGGAAAAGAAAAGGGAATCAATTTTACAGAAAATGGAAAGAAAGCAATATTAAATAAATTAGTAGAAGCAGAAGGGTTTGAAAAGTTTTTACATGTTAAATTTATTGGAACTAAAAGATTTGGTTTGGATGGGGCCGAGTCCCTTATTCCTGCGTTAGAGCAAATCATTAAGCGAGGCGGACATTTAGGGGCAAAAGAAGTAAAAATTGGAATGTCTCATAGAGGAAGATTAAATGTTTTAGCAAACATGATGCAAAAACCTTTTAAAGCAATTTTTAAAGAATTTTTTGGAGAAAAAATTAATTCAAAAAAAGATTTTGAAGGAGATGTAAAGTATCATTTGGGTGCATCTGCAAATAGAGAATTTGATGGAAACTTGGTTCACATTAGTCTTACAGATAATCCATCTCACTTAGAAGCGGTAAATCCAATTGTCCTTGGACAAGTAAGGGCGAAACAGTATTTCCATAAAGATAAAGAAAGAAAAAAAGTTATTCCAGTTTTAATACATGGAGATGCTGCTTTTGCAGGACAAGGTGTTGTCGCCGAATGTTTTGCAATGTCTGGACTGCCAGGACATAATACTGGTGGGACTATTCATATTATTATTAATAATCAAATAGGTTTTACAACAGCACCACGATTCGCTAGATCTTCTCCATATCCTTCTGACTTAGCAAAAATGGTTCAAGCTCCAATTCTTCATGTTAATGGAGACGATCCAGAAGCAGTTGTTCATTGTGCAAAAATTGCAACTGAGTTTAGACAAAAATTTAAAAGAGACGTTGTTGTTGATATGGTTTGCTATCGTCGTTTTGGTCACAATGAAGGTGACGAGCCGTCATTTACTCAGCCTTTGATGTACAAAAAAATTCGAAGTCATCCAACAACACTTCAAATTTATGGAAAAAAACTTTTTAATGAAGGTTTAATTACTAGTGACGAACTTGAGTCGAGGAAAAAAGAATTTAAAAATTTATTAAGTAAAGAATTCTCAAATGCTAAGAACTACAAACAAAAGATGACATGGTTTGATGGAGTATGGTCTCGGTTTAAACCGGAAATAGGAAAAGACAAAAGAGGAATTACAGGTGTAGAAAAAAAAGAATTAATGACTGTTGGAAATAAAATTACAGAATTACCTAAAAATTTTAACATACATAAAACCTTAATAAAGATATTTGAAAACAAAAGAAAAATGTTTACAGAAGGAAAACCAATTGATTGGGCCACAGCGGAATCATTAGCTTTTGGAACGCTTTTAAATGAAGGTTTTTCTGTAAGACTTTCTGGTCAAGATTCGGGAAGAGGAACTTTTAGTCAAAGACATGCTGTATTAAGAAACCAAGACAGTCACGATAGATATGTTCCATTTCATCATATATCAAAAAATCAAAAAAAATTTGAGGTTATTGACAGCCTGTTATCAGAGTTAGGCGTTTTGGGTTTTGAATTTGGTTATTCTTTGTCCGAACCTGAGACATTAGTTATTTGGGAAGCACAATTTGGAGATTTTGCAAATGGTGCACAGGTTGTCATTGATCAATTTATTGCGTCAGGAGAGTCTAAGTGGTCAAGAGCAAGTGGTCTTGTAATGCTTTTACCGCATGGATATGAAGGTCAAGGTCCAGAACATTCTTCGGCAAGATTAGAAAGATTTTTACAGTTATGTGCTCAGGAAAATTTACAAGTTGTAAATTGTACAACACCTGCTAATTATTTTCATGTACTTCGAAGACAGATGCGTAGAGATTTTAGAAAACCTTTAGTAGTTATGACGCCTAAATCTTTGTTAAGACACAAAAAATGTGTTTCAAACTTAGAAGACTTTACAAAAAAAAATAGGTTTCATAGAATTTTGAAAGATCATGCTTATCTTACAGGGAGCAAATTAATTAAATTAAAAAAAGATAAAAAAATAAAAAAAGTCGTTATTTGTTCAGGAAAAATTTATTTTGATTTAGTTGAGGCTAGAGAAAAAACTAAAAATGATGAAACTGTTTTTATTAGAATAGAGCAGTTATATCCGTTTCCAGTTAAACATCTGGCCAAAGAATTAAAGAGATATGAAAACGCAAAATTCTTCTGGTGCCAGGAAGAACCTATGAATATGGGTGCTTGGAATACTAGTAGATATTATATTGATCGAACCCTAGAAATCATTCAAGCAAAAGGCGAAAAAGTTAAATTTATAGGCAGAAATGCTGCGGCATCGCCAGCAACAGGAAATTTAAACAAACACCTTGCAGAACAAAAAAAAATATTAGAAAAGGTTATAGGTAAGTTTAATTAAAATATTAAAATAAATGTCTGAAAAAATAGTTGTCCCATCACTAGGCGAATCAGTAACAGAAGCAACTGTTTCGAAATGGCTTAAATCTGTTGGTGAAAAAGTTAATTCAGACGAACCTGTTGTAGAGCTAGAAACTGACAAAGTAAATGTTGAAGTTCCTTCTCCATCTAATGGTATCTTAGAAAACATATCGGTTAATGAAGGAGATACAGTCGAGGTAGGAGCTCTTTTAGGAAGCATAGGTGAAAATATTGCTCAGGCAGAAGAGAAGAAGGAAAAAAAATATAAACCACCGCTAAAAAAAGCCGATGATGAAATAAAAGTTTTTGAAGATGAAACTCCAAAAGAGGAAAAAAAACAAAAAAATAGTTCAAAGAAATTAGTTTTAACAGAAGAAAAAGAAGAAGAAAAAGAACTTCCTCTTGTTTTAAGCGAAACATACGAAAAGACAGAAAAAAAAGTTCATCGAAACAAAAAAATAGCCTCTCCGTCTGCCCGAAAAATTGCTAATGAAAAAAATATTAATCTTAATGAGATAGAGGGCAGTGGTAAAAATGGTATTATTTTAAAAGAAGATCTGTTGAACTTAATGGGCTCTAAGCCATCTCCAAACAAGAGAAAAACAACTCATGGTCCAGAAGAAAGAATAAAAATGACCAGGTTGAGAATGACAATTGCCAAAAGACTTAAAGAAGCACAAAATAATGCTGCAATGCTAACAACTTTTAATGAAGTTGATATGTATGAAATAATTCAGATGAAAAATAATTACAAAGATGAATTCCAAAAAAAATATTCAACCAAACTAGGATTTATGTCTTTTTTTGTTAAAGCATGTGTTGTTGGACTAAAAAATTTTCCAGCAATTAACGCCGAAATACAGGACGAAACAATAGTATATAAAAATTATTATAATATTAGTTTTGCTGTGGGAACCGATAGAGGGTTAGTGGTTCCTGTATTAAGAAATCCAGATGAAATGTCCTTTGCAGATATTGAAAAAAATATTGCTTCTTTAGGTCAAAAAGCTAGAGATGGAAAAATTAGTATAGAAGATTTACAAGGGGGAACCTTTACTGTCACAAATGGTGGAATATATGGATCGATGCTTTCTACTCCGATTTTGAATCCTCCGCAGTCTGGAGTTTTAGGAATGCACAATATAATAGAAAGACCTGTAGTTAAAAATGGTCAAATAACTATTCGTCCAATGATGTATTTAGCCTTATCCTACGATCATAGAATTGTTGATGGAAAAGAAGCTGTTTCCTTTTTAAAAAATATAAAAGAGTCACTAGAGGAACCTAGAAGGCTTTTTCTAAACGTATAGGTATGAAAGAAGATTTTGATCTCTTAGTTATTGGCGGAGGACCAGGAGGCTATGTTTGTGCTATTCGTGCAGCACAGCTTGGTTTAAAAACCGGATGCATTGAGTCTAGAGGGACTTTAGGAGGAACTTGTTTAAATGTTGGCTGCATACCTTCTAAGAGTCTTCTTAATTTATCAGATTTATATTACAAGACACAAAAAAATTATAATAATTTAGGAATTGAGGTTGAAAACGTTAAATTAAATCTTAGTAAAATAATGGCAAACAAAAATAAATCAGTTCAGGTTTTAACAAAGGGTGTAGAGTTTTTATTTAAAAAAAATAAGGTTTCCTATATTAAAGGAAAAGGTGTTTTGTTCTCAAAAAACGATGTAGTTGTATACGAAAATGGAAAAAAAACATCTTACAAAGCAAAGAACATTGTTATTGCTACGGGTTCATCACCAAGTTCATTACCCGGCATTGAAATTGATGAAAAAAACATTATTTCTTCGACTGGGGCGTTGTCATTAAACCAGGTTCCCAATAATTTACTTGTAATTGGAGGAGGCTATATAGGTTTAGAAATGGGTTCTGTATGGTCAAGATTGGGATCTAACGTAACTGTAATCGAATATTTAGATCATATTATTCCTGGTATGGATAGAGAGATTTCAAAGGAATTTCAGAAAATTTTATCAAAACAAGGAATTAAATTTTTGCTAAACAACAAGGTAACAGGTGTGAAGAGCAAAGAAAATAAAGTTTCTGTTGAAATTAGTGACAATACAAGCAAAAAAAAAGGCAACATAGAATGCGACAAGGTGCTAGTTTCTGTTGGACGTAAACCATATACCGAAGGATTAAATTTATCAAAAATTGGTATTAGTAAGGATAAAATTGGTAGAATAGAAGTTGATAAAGAATTTCGAACTTCAGTAAAAAATATTTTTGCAATTGGTGATGTGATTAAGGGACCAATGTTAGCTCACAAAGCAGAGGAAGAGGGAATAGCTGTTGCAGAAATTCTTTCCGACCAATCTGGTCATGTAAATTATAATGTTATTCCTGGAGTTATATATACTTCACCAGAAGTTGCTGCAGTTGGAAAAACAGAAGAAGAATTAAAGAAATCAAATGTAAGTTATAAGATTGGAAAATTTCCTTTTATGGCTAATTCTAGAGCAAAGGTTAATAACGAAACAGAGGGTTTTGTAAAAATTTTAGCAGATTCAAAAACTGACAAAGTTTTAGGAGTGCATATAATAGGTCCACATAGTGGAGACATGATTGCCGAAATGGCTATAGCAATGGAATTTGGAGCTAGCGCAGAAGATATCGCAAGAACATGCCACGCTCACCCTACTCATACTGAAGCTATTAAGGAAGCAGCTATGGCAGTAGAAAAAAGGCCTATTCATTTTTAAAAGAAATTTATTTTTAATAATTAATGAAAGTACCAGTTCTTATCCCGAGAATTTTTGATCATCCTCATACATATTTGTCTGGAAGATTTGGAAAATTAAAACCAGGCTCGATTGTTTTAGTTCCTTTTGGAAGAGAGAAGGAAATAGGGGTAGTTTGGGACAGAGTAGAAGAAACTAATAAAAAATTCCAGCTTAAAACAATACTAGAAAAAAAATCTGTTTCTTTTAATAAAAATTTAGTGAAATTTATTAATTGGTTTTCACTTTACAATATGGTTCCCAAAGGAATGGCTTTAAAATTGTGTATGGGAGACAAATCTCTTTTCTCTAAAAATCCAAATTCATTTAAAGAAACTTTAACTGATGAAAAAATTAAGTTTACTTTAAATTCTGAACAAAACAGATGTCTTAATGATATTAAAAAATTTGGAAATAAATTTAATGTAACTCTACTTCAAGGAGTTACTGGATCAGGCAAAACAATTGTTTATTTTGAAAAAATTAAAGAAAATATTTTAAACAACAAACAATCTTTGGTTTTGTTACCTGAAATATTTTTAACAGATCAATTTAACCAAAGATTTGAAGATTATTTTGGATTTAAACCTGCGATTTGGCATTCAAAAATAACAAAAAAAAATAGACGAACAATCTGGAACAATATTATTAATGGAAAAATAAAATTAGTAATTGGAGCAAGATCTTCACTTTTTTTACCATTTAAAGATCTTGGTTTAATAGTTGTCGATGAGGAGCATGACTCTTCGTACAAACAAGATGAAGGCATAAGATACAATGCAAGAGATATGGCGATTTCTCGAGCATCCATGGAAAATATTCCAATTTTATTATCTACATCTATTCCATCTCTAGAGACTTATAACAATGTTAAAAATAAAAAATATAATTTTACCAAATTAGAAAAAAGATATAAAAATTTTTCGCTTCCCGCTACAGAAGTAGTTAATTTAAATTTGGATAGAAAGAAAAAAAATATTTGGTTAGACTCTAAAACTTTAAATTTAGTTAGAAAATACTTAGAAAAAAAAGACCAAGTCCTTTTCTTTTTAAACAGGAGAGGTTACGCGCCATTTATGATTTGTAAAAAATGTGGTTCCAAGCTTAACTGTCCTAATTGTTCAATTTTTTTAACTTTTCATAAACACATAAATAGGGCCATGTGTCATCACTGTGGATATAAGCGTAGTACAAACGAAAAATGTAAAAAATCAGAATCAAACTGTGAGTTTCAGATGTACGGGCCAGGAGTAGAAAAAATTTTTGCTGAATTAAAACAAATTTTTCCTGAAAAAAAAATAAAGATATTGTCCAGTGATTTTCTTAATAAAAAGAAAGAAGCTAAAAATTTACTAGCAGATATAGAAAATAATGAAGTAAATATTCTTGTAGGAACTCAATTAATTTCCAAGGGTTTTAACTTCCCAAACTTAAATTGTATAGTGGTAGTAGATGCTGATTTTTCTGGAATGGGATTTGATTTAAGATCAACCGAAAAAAATATTCAGTTATATAATCAACTTAGTGGAAGAGCAGGTCGATTTAGTAAAGACTCTCTTGTAATATATCAAACATTTAATCCATCTGACGAAACTTTAAAAAATGTTATTGAAAATGATCCAAATAAATTTCTTGAAGAAGAAATTCATTTACGTAAAGAAAAAAATCTTCCACCTTTTACTAGATTAATTGCTTTTATAGTTGCATCAAAAAATGAAAGAGATGGATTTTTAGAGGCTCAAAAAATTAAAAAAAATTTATCATCATTACAAAATATTGAAGTTATGGGCCCTGTTTCTTCACCAATTTTTAAAATAAAAAACAAATACAGAACAAGATTGTTGCTTAGATCAAAGAGCAATCTTTTTATTCAAAAAGAAGTTGCTAAAATACTTAAAAAAATAAATCTTTCAAAAAAAATAAAACTTACAGTTGATGTTGATCCACTAAATTTTAGCTAATATGCCTTCCAATCACACTTGAACAGAGCATTTTCCTATGATACGAAATCCCATAAATTTTTAATCAAATCAGCATAAGGAACAAACATTGAGTAAAAACAAATCTTTTTCAACTGGAATATCCCAGAGATACGCGTTAGCATTATACGAACTCTCTAAGGAAGAAAATAAAATTGAAGAGTTTGTTTCAAGCTTAAATTTGTTTATGAAAATTTATAATTCTAATGAAGATTTAAAAAATTTTGTTAAAAATCCAACACATTCAGTTGAGAGTCAAAAGAAAGTATTTGAAAAAATATTAAGTCTTATGAATTTAAATAAAATTATTAGAAATTTCTTTTCAATACTAATAATAAAAAAAAGAATCTTTTTTTTGGATAATATTATAGAAGAATTTTTAAAATTAATTTCTTACAAAAAAGGAGAAATAAGTGCAAACTTAATTTCGTCAAAAAAAATTGACGATAAGACAATCTTAGGTCTAGAGAAGGAAATTTCAGAAAACATCAAAGGCTCAATTAAACTAAAATCTAAAGTAGACGAGAGTTTAATCGGAGGAGTTGTTATTCAAATTGGTAGCTTAATGATTGATACATCCATAAAAAATAAATTGGGAAAGTATAAAAAAGCAATGATGGAGAATTAATATGGACATAAATCCTTCAGAAATAACAAAAATTTTAAAAGAACAGATAAAAAACTTAGGAGACAAAACAGAAGTATCTGAAATTGGAAAAGTCCTTTCCGTTGGCGATGGAATTGCGAGAGTATATGGACTCGATAATGTCCAAGCGGGAGAGATGGTTGAGTTTAAAGATGGATCTAAAGGTATGGCACTAAACTTAGAAAGCGATAATGTTGGAATTGTAATTTTTGGCGATGATAGATCAATCAAAGAAGGAGATACGGTTAAAAGGACAGGAGCAATCGTTGATGTTCCAGTGGGCAAAGAATTACTTGGAAGAGTAGTTGATGCATTGGGAAATCCGATTGACGGAAAAGAAAATCTTAAGAAAGGGATTAAAAGAAAAAGAGTTGAGGTTAAAGCTCCAGGAATAATTCCAAGAAAATCAGTTAGTGAACCAATGCAAACAGGTTTAAAAGCTATTGACAGTCTGATTCCAGTTGGAAGAGGGCAACGAGAACTAATTATTGGTGATAGGCAGACAGGAAAAACAGCGGTAGCTATTGATACAATAATTAATCAAAAAAAAATTAACGAATCTAGTGATGAGAAAAAGAAACTTTATTGTATTTATGTTGCTATAGGTCAAAAAAGATCAACCGTAGCACAAATTGTTAAAACTCTACAAGATGCGGGAGCAATGGACTACACAATTATTGTATCTGCAACAGCATCCGATCCAGCTCCTCTACAGTTTTTAGCTCCATACACAGGTTGTACCTTTGGTGAATTTTTCAGAGACAATGGAATGCATGCTTTAATTATTTATGATGATTTATCAAAACAAGCGGTTGCTTATAGACAAATGTCTCTTTTGTTAAGAAGACCCCCCGGAAGAGAAGCCTATCCAGGCGATGTTTTCTACTTACATAGCAGATTACTCGAACGTGCCGCTAAGCTTAACGATGATCATGGTGGAGGTTCACTTACGGCTTTGCCAATAATAGAAACACAAGCGGGAGACGTTTCGGCTTATATACCAACAAACGTTATTTCAATTACAGATGGACAAATTTTTTTGGAAACAGAATTATTTAATCAGGGGATAAGACCCGCAGTGAATGTTGGCCTTTCTGTTTCTAGAGTTGGTTCTGCAGCTCAAACTAAAGCTATGAAAAAAGTTGCTGGTTCGATTAAACTTGAATTAGCACAGTATCGTGAAATGGCAGCGTTCGCACAATTTGGATCTGACTTAGATGCTTCAACACAAAAACTTTTAAACAGAGGTTCTAAACTTACAGAACTTTTAAAACAAGATCAGTATAGTCCAATGACAGTAGCAGAACAGGTAGTTTCAGTTTATTCTGGTGTTAAAGGTTATTTGGACAGTATTGATACAAATCAGATTCGTTCTTTTGAAAAAGGTTTATTAGAGTTAGTGAAAAGTGAAAAGCCAGAAATATTGGAGTCAATTCAGAAAAGCGGAAAGATAGAAGAAAATACAGAAAAGCTTCTATCTGAAGTTATAGATAATTATAAAAAATCAAATTTTGATAAAAAATAATGCCAAGTCTTGATGATTTAAGAAAAAGAATTTCTAGTGTTAAATCCACTCAAAAAATTACAAAAGCTATGAAAATGGTAGCAGCAGCAAAACTTCGTAGAGCACAAGAGATGGCTGAAAAAGGAAGACCTTATAGTGATAAAATGGACTTTGTCATTCAGAACTTGAGCAAAGCAATTAGCGATCCATCAAATGCACCAAAGCTTTTAGTGGGAACTGGAGATGATAAAACTCATCTGTGCGTTGTAATGACAGCAGATAGAGGTCTTTGCGGAGGATTTAATACAAATATATGCAAATTAGCAAAGAACTATTTTAATGAAATTATTAAAACTTCTAAAAATTTAAAAATTATAACAGTGGGAACAAAAGGTCTTGATCAACTAAAAAGAGATTATGGAAAATACATTATTAAAAAAATTAATTTTAAAGACAAAAAAAAAATATCTTTTGAAGATGCCGAAGTTATTGGAAAAGAAATAGTTAAATTATTTAAAAATAAAGAGTTTGATAAATGTGTTATATTTTTCAATAAATTTAAAAATGTTATTTCTCAGATACCACAAAAACAACAGGTAATTCCTGCAAAAAAAGATGATGTTTCAAAAAAGGACGAAGCATCATCATACGAGTTTGAGCCCGAAGAAGATGAAATTCTTGATGATTTATTACCTAAGAATATTTCCACTCAAATATATAAGGCTTTTTTAGAAAATTCTGCAAGCGAACAAGGATCAAGAATGACTGCCATGGATAATGCGACAAGAAACGCAGGAGATTTAGTGGATAGATTAACTATTAATTATAACAGAAGTAGGCAAGCAGCTATTACAAAAGAGTTAATTGAAATAATATCAGGAGCAGAAAGTTTATAATATGAGCAAAAATGGAAAAATTATTCAAGTAATTGGAGCTGTAGTGGATGTGCAGTTTGAAGGTGCTTTGCCTGAAATATTAACTGCTTTAGAAGTTGATAATTCTGGAAACAAGTTAGTGCTAGAGGTTGCGCAACATCTAGGAGAAAACAGTGTAAGAACTATAGCTATGGACAGTACAGAGGGATTAAAGAGAGGCGATCAAGTTCAGGATACCGGAGCACCTATTAGTGTTCCTGTAGGACCGGAAACGTTGGGAAGAATAATAAATGTTATAGGACAACCAATCGATCAAAAGGGAGAAGTTAAAACGAAGGAAAAATGGCCCATACATAGAGAGGCACCTAAATTTACAGATCAGTCAACCGAAACAGAAATTTTAGAAACAGGAATCAAGGTTATCGATCTTTTAGCACCATATTCAAAAGGTGGAAAAATAGGATTATTTGGTGGAGCTGGTGTTGGAAAAACTGTTATCATTATGGAATTAATTAATAATATTGCAAAAGCTCACGGAGGATTTTCAGTATTTGCCGGTGTGGGTGAAAGAACGCGTGAAGGAAACGATCTTTATCATGAGATGATAGAGTCTGGAGTTATTAAGCCAGATGGAAAAGGTTCAAAAGCTGCACTTGTATATGGACAGATGAATGAACCACCAGGTGCAAGAGCAAGAGTGGGTTTAACAGGATTAACAGTTGCGGAATATTTTAGAGATAAGGAAGGGCAAGATGTTTTATTCTTTGTTGATAATATTTTTAGATTTACACAAGCTGGTTCAGAAGTGTCTGCTTTACTAGGAAGAATACCTTCTGCTGTAGGATATCAGCCAACTTTAGCGACAGATATGGGAAATCTACAAGAAAGAATTACAACAACAGGCAAAGGTTCAATTACGTCTGTGCAAGCCATATATGTTCCGGCAGATGATTTAACAGATCCTGCTCCCGCGACATCATTTTCTCACTTGGATGCCACAACAGTTTTATCTAGACAGATAGCAGAACTCGGAATCTATCCTGCTGTTGATCCACTAGATTCTACTTCAAGAATTTTAGATCCGAGAATTGTTGGGGAAGAACATTATAGAGTTGCTAGAGAAGTGCAAAAAATTTTACAAACTTATAAATCACTACAAGACATAATTGCGATTCTTGGTATGGATGAACTTTCAGAAGAGGATAAGTTAACGGTAGCAAGAGCGAGAAAAATACAAAGATTTTTATCTCAACCGTTTTTTGTAGCTGAAGTTTTTACAGGAACTCCTGGAAAACTGGTTAATTTAGACTCAACCATAAAAAGTTTTGATGCAATTTGCAAAGGAGAATACGACCATTTACCAGAAGCGGCATTCTATATGGTTGGAACAATAGAGGAGGCTATTGCGAAAGCGGAAAAAATGGCGAAAGAAGCAGCAGCTTAAATGGATCAAGATTTTAATTTAGAAATTATTTCACCGGAAAAAATTTTACTAAAAGATAAAGTGAAATCAGTAATTATACCATCTTACGAAGGTGAGATGACTATCTTGCCAGATCATATACCTCTAATAACCTTTTTGAGACCTGGAATTACTAAGGTTTTTGGTTCCAAAGAAGTAAAATACTTTCTTGAAGAAGGAACTGTGGAATTTTCAAATAATACGCTAATAATACTATCATCAACAATTATACCTATAGATTTACTAACTGGTGAAAAGGTCTCTAAAATGGTTGAGGAAAGCAAAAGTCAACTAAGTAAAAATCAATTAGATGATAAAATGAGATATATTATTTCTCATAAATTAGATTCTTTATCAAAGATTAATCAATAATTTTTTTGATTTCAGGTAAAAGATTTTCATAGAGTTTTTTTTTGAATTTAACTATTACATTGGGAAGATTTTCTGCCTCTATCCATTTCCACTCAATAAATTCAGGATGACTTGTTTGTAAATTAATTTCTTCATCTTTTCCTATGAATCTAACTATAAACCATTTTTGTTTCTGGCCCCTATACTTACCTTTCCAAATTTTTCCTAAAAGATAATCGGGAAGTTCATATTCGATCCACCTGTCTATTTCTTTTAAAATTTCTATATTTTTTATACCAGTTTCCTCTAATAGTTCGCGTTTCATAGCTTCAATACAACTTTCCCCTTTGTCTACTCCTCCTTGAGGCATTTGCCAATTTTTTCCTGGATTATCTCTCCTTTTGCCTACAAAAACTTTATTATTTTTATTTAAGACTATGGCACCAACTCCGGTTCTTAGCGGCAGGATATTATTTTTCATTTAAGTTGTTAAAAGTTTTAAGGCGTAATTTAATTGACTATCTGTTTTACTATCAATTTCAAAATCATCTGAATCATCATTTACAAAAATATCTGGTGTAATACCAACTTCAGAAATAGATTTTCCGGAAGGTAAATAATATTTAGAAATAGTAATTCTAATTCCCCCTCCATTTCTTAAAGGTATTATTGATTGTACAGATCCTTTTCCATATGTTCTGCTACCAAGAATAATTGCTCTCTTATGATCCTTGAGCGCTCCTGCAACTATCTCAGATGCAGATGCAGAACCATTATTAATTAAAACTATCAATGGCTTGCCTTTTACTTTATCCCCTTTTCTTGCAAAAAAACGTCTATTTTCGTTAATTTTTCTTCCTCTTGTAGAAACAATTTCTCCTTCATTTAGAAAAAAATCAGTTACATTTATTGCCTGAGTTAAAAGTCCGCCAGGATTATTTCTTAGGTCAAGTATATAGCCTATGGTTTTTTCTTTTTTTTCAATATTTTTAATTATATCTGTTAATTGCTTGCTACTATTATTGTTAAATGCTTTTAGTCTTAAATAGCCAATTTTTTCTTTTAAAATTTTAGACTCAACAGATTTAACTTCAATTATTTCTCTTTTGATAGTTTTATTGATTGCTTTTTTTACTCCTTTTCTTCTAATAGTTAAATCTATAGTCGTGCCAACTGGTCCTCTCATTAATTTAACTGCTTCCATTAAGGATTTTCCTTGAACTTGTTTGCCATTTATTTTTACAATGTAGTCTCCGGCCTTTATACCTGCTTTTGCAGCTGGCGTATCATCTATTGGGGAAACTACTTTTACTACACCAGCTTCCATACCAATTTCAATTCCAAGACCTCCAAATTCTCCCTTGGTATCTGTTTCCATACTTTCGAAAAGATCTGAATCCATGTAGGCAGAGTAGGGATCTAAAGATTGTAGAGCACCGTTTATGGCATCATCAATAAGTTCTGACTGATCAACTTCATCAACATATTCTTTTCTTATTTTTTCTAAAACCTCTACAAAAAGATCTATCTTTTTATACAAATTATCATCATTAGTATTACCATTAACAACTGTTGTATAAAAAAAACTAATAAGTAGTAGAGCAAATATTTTTTTCATATACTTATCCTATCTTTTGTAATTGTTTCTGACCACATTTTTTCTAAATCATAAAACTTTCTTTTATCCGGATGAAAAATATGAACTATTATGTCGATTGCATCAATTAACTTCCAATCAGCACTTGTTCTTCCTTCTATTTTGCATCTTTTAAGACCCTTATTTTCTAATTCTTTTAATAATATTTCAGATAGAGACTGTATGTGTTTTGATGAAGTTCCTGATGCAATAACCATATAATCTGCAATCGAGGTTTTTCCTTTTAAATTTATAGATACAATATTTTTAGCTTTATTTTGATTTAGAGTTTTTTCAATTATTTTTTTTAATTTTGGAATATCCACTGTTCTTATACTAAATAATTTTTCCTTATTTTGGAAGAAGAAATGTTCGCTATTTTTGACTTTAAAAATATTATCTTTTCTTTTCTGAGCAACTTATAGGCTTTACATGCTAAGGTTTTTTTAAGATAGCCCTGCCTGGGAAATATGACGATGCTACATAGATCTTGAAATCTACTCCAACTATCCCACTTATGAAATTTTATAAGATTATCAGATCCCATTATAAAATAAAACTTTGTCCTTTTATTTTTTTCCTTTAAAAATTTTAGTAAATCAATAGTTTTATTTGATTTTAAATATTTATCATAATTCTTAATTTTTATTCTTTTATTATTTTTTATAAACTTCTTTGAAAGAAAAACCCTTGATTTTAAGGAAAGCATTGGTTTTTTTTTAAATGGATTTCTTTTAGTTATTGCCCAAATTAAATAGTCTAATTTTAATTTTTTCAAAGAAAAGTTTGCTATTTGCAAATGTCCCTTGTGTGGAGGGTCAAAAGTACCACCAAAAACCCCAATCTTTTTTTTTATTTTTTTCTCTCTCCGCATTGTCTATGGTCTAATGGTTCCCTTACCTTCGACCACATATTTATAAGAAGTTAGTTGGTTAATTCCAACTGGTCCTCTCGGAGGCAGTTTGTTTGTAGATATACCAATTTCGCCTCCGAAACCAAACTCTCCCCCGTCAGCAAATTGTGTTGAAGCATTATGAATAGCTATTGCACTGTTTACTCCATCCAGGAAAATTTTTGCAGTTTTTTTATTTTTAGTCACGATGGAATCGGTGTGCATAGTTCCATATTTTGTAATATGGGACACTGCATCTTTAACTCCATTTACAGTTTTGATAGATATTTTTGGAGATAAATATTCTGTTTTCCAATCAATTTCTTTCGCAAGTTTAAATTTATTTTGAAATAAACTGTTTATTTTTTTATCTACAACAACTTCACATCCTAACAATATTAGCTCTCTTATTATTGGTAAGGCATGAGATTTTATACATCTATTATCAATAAGCAAAGTTTCTGCAGCACCACAAATGGATGTTCTCCTCATTTTAGAATTTAAAACAATTCTCTTTGCCATTTTTAATTCTGCATCCTTGTCGACATAAACATGGCAGTTACCTTCTAAATGTCCAATAACGTTTACGTTAGAAAGTTTTTTGACTTTTTCCACTAAGTTTTTTCCTCCCCTTGGAACAATAACATCAATATAATTTGACATTTTGGACAAAAGATAGTCTACGACTTTTCTACTCTTTTTATCTATAAATTGTATACAATTTTTATCGACCCCATTTACTTCTAGGGAATTTCTAAATAAATTCGCAAGAATTTTATTCGAATTAAAAGACTCTGACCCACCTCGCAAGATGGCAACATTGCCAGATTTTATACACAAAGATGAGACATCACAGGTAACATTAGGTCTGCTCTCATAAACAATTCCTATAACTCCAATAGGTACAGCAACTTTTTTTATAATAAGATTATTTGGTCTTTTCCATTTTTGAATTATTTTTCCAAGAGGATCTTTAAATTTAATAATTTGATTTATAGAATTCCTAATATTTTGAATTTTGCTTTCATCTATTATTAATCTATCTATCAATTCTTTGCGTTTACAATCTTTAATATCTTTTAAATTCTCACTAATAATTTTTTTTTTATTTTTAATTAATAATTTACTGTAAGTTTCAAGAATCTTGTTTCTTTTTTTTAAATCTAATTCATTAAGATTTTTAAAGGCAATTTTTGATTTGATACCAATATTATTTAAATAATTTTTCATTATAATTTTACCATGTCATCCCTATGGATTATTTCTGATTTACTAGAATATCCCAATATATTTTCTATCTGATCACTTTTCAAACCTTTCACTTTATTAATTTCTTCAGATGAAAATGAGGTTATACCTCTTGCACAATCTTTTCCACTTTCATCTACGATTAATATATTTTCTCCTTTTAAAAATTTGCCTTCGACTTTAGTTATTCCTGCTGGCAAGAGACTCTTTCCATTTCTAAGAGCTTTTGAAGCGCCATTATCAATATATATTTTTCCATTTGATCCTATTGAACTTACAATCCATTTTTTTCTTGCATCAAGACTCGATACTTTTGGTAAAAACCAAGTACAAATATTTGTTTTTACTAGCTTATCAAGAGGATTTATATGCTTTCCGTTTGCTATAGCCATGTAACATCCGGAATTCATACAAATTTTTGCAGCATCCAACTTTGTTCCCATACCTCCAGAACCATAGGAATTTTTTTTATTTTCAACAAAGGAATATATTTCATCATTAATATTTTTAACCTCTTTGACCACTTTTTTATTTTCCGAAGATTCATATAATCCATCAACATCAGAAAAATTAATTAAAATATTCGCACTAATTATTTGAGCTACTCTGGCTGCCAATCGGTCATTATCTCCATATTTAATCTCAGTGGTCGCAGTTGTGTCGTTCTCATTAACTATAGGAATGGCTCCTAGTTTAAATAGATTCTCAAAAGTTCTTTTTACGTTAATTGCCCTTCTTCTTTGTTCAGTATCATCTGGAGATATTAAAATTTGTCCAATTTTAATTTTTCTTTTTTCGAAAATTTTTCTATATGTATTGGTTAGATGAATTTGACCTATAGATGCTAAAGCTTGGCTCATTTCAATTTTTAATCTTTTTTTTTTAATTTTGGAGTAATTTTGACCTAAGGCAATAGCGCCAGATGAAACTATGACAAATTCTTTACCATTTTTTCGTAATTTTTCTATATCTTTAACCAAACTCTTTAGCCATTTTTCTTTTAATTTTCCTCTGCTATCAACCACATTGGAAGAACCAATTTTCAAAACAATTTTTTTAGCTTTGTTTATATACATTTTTTATGAATTATTTTTTTTACTTTTTCGAAATTTTTATTAGATATTAGAGATATTATTTCAAAACTTTTTTTTACTTTATTTTTAAAATCTTTTAACTTTTTATCAATGGAATCCATATTTAATAGATCTGACTTATTAAAGATAATTATTTCTGTTTTTTTTAAGATCCTTTTGTCATATTTAGACAATTCATTTCTTATTTTCAAATAATTTCCAACAATATCTTTTTCCGATAAATCAATTAAATGAATTAATACTTTACACCTTTCTATGTGTCTTAAAAATTTATCACCCAAACCAACGCCTTTGTGTGAACCTTCTATTAAACCAGGAATATCAGCCAAAATTATTTCCTTATGATTGATATTTAGTACACCCAAATTTGGATTTATTGTAGTAAACGGATAGTTTGCTATTTTAGGTTTAGCCCTAGTGCATCTAGATAATAAACTTGATTTCCCTGCGTTTGGAAGCCCAATAATTCCTGCATCAGCAATAACTTTTAGCTGTAACCATATCCAAAATTCCTCACCTAATTTTCCTCCAGTTTTTTTTCTTGGTGCTCTGTTGGTAGAACTTTTGAATCGTGTGTTTCCTAAACCTCCTTCCCCTCCTGTTGCAACCAAAAATTTTTCTTTATCTTTAACCAAATCATAAATTAAAGTGTTATTGTCTTCTTCATATATTTGAGTTCCAACTGGAACTTTTAAAAATAAATTTTTTCCACTTGCGCCGGTTTTATTTTTTTTACTTCCTGATTTTCCATTTTCTGCTTTGAAGTGTTGTCTGTATCTAAAATCAACTAACGTATTAAGATTTCTTTCCGACTCCACAATAATAGATCCGCCATTTCCACCATCTCCACCATCAGGACCTCCAAATTCAACATATTTTTCTCTTCTAAAACTCGAAGAACCCGACCCACCATTGCCGGCTTTAATATAAATCTTTGCTTGATCTAAAAACTTCATTTTATTAAGTGAGTTTATTTTAAATTAAATTTATTTGGGAACTACAGAAACAAGAGTTCTGTTTGCTTTAGATTTTTTAAATTTTACTTTCCCATTAATTAAAGAAAAAATTGAGTGATCTTTTCCCATGCCAACATTATTACCAGGATGAATTCTCGTACCTCTTTGACGTACTATGATATTTCCAGGTTTAACCAGCTGTTCTCCGTATCTTTTAACACCCAGTCGGCGACCCGCACTATCTCGTCCATTTTTCGATGATCCACCTGCTTTTTTTGTTGCCATAAAGCTCTATTTTTTATTTTTTGTTTTAATTATTTTTTTAGTAATTTTTTCTTTTTTAGTACTTAATTTTTTATCTACTTTTGGATTACTAGATACCTTAACCGCACTTTGTTTCATTTCAGAAACAACCTTTCCATTTTTGTATAAAATTTTCGTAATTTGAATTTTAGACAAGGGTTGTCTATGACCATATCTTTTTCTTGAATTTTGTCTTCTTCTTTTTTTAAAAACTATTATTTTCTTATCTTTAATGTTTTCAAGCAACAAACCTTCAACTATTGCTCCATCAATTGTTGGGTTACCAACTTCTGTAGTCTTATCGTCGTTCACAAGCAAAACCTTTTTAAATTCTACTTTTTTTCCTTTTTCGATATTTAGTTTTTCAACTTTAAGAATATTACTAGCAGAAACTTTGTATTGTTTACCACCAGTTTCTATTATTGCAAAAGACATAAAATAACCTCTGTTAAAATTTACAGCAATATAACTCTGTACTTAATCAAGTCAAGTTCAATGATGCTAAAATTGATCTTTTAAATTCCTCAATTTTGTAAAAACTTCCAATTTAGAGGCATTATTCATTTTAAGTTTGTTTTTTATTTTTTTATCTTCACACCTTAAAAATATATTGGTTTCTAACTCTTCCCCTAAAGTTATAGGAATAGTTGGTAGATTATTTTTAATTTTATCATCTGCATTTTTAATCCTATTTTGTAACTTTCTATTTTCTTCATCAATGCTTGTGCAAAATTGTCCATTATTTTTTGTATATTCATGACCGCAGTACATCATTGTATTTTTTGGCAAGCTTTTAATTTTTTCCAAGGATTTAAACATTTGTTCAAATGTTCCCTCAAAAATTCTTCCGCAACCAAGAGAAAACAAAGTGTCGCCAGTAAATATAACTTTATTTTTTTGAGAATAAAATGCAATATGCCCAAGAGTATGACCGGGTATGTGCATGATTTTAAATTCTGTTTCCCCCAAAGAAAATTGATCTCCATCACTTTTTTTAATGTCTAGACCAGGAATTCTCCCTTCGTCATAGGAAGAGCAAATAACCTTTGAATTATATTTTTTTTTTAAATCTATATTCCCTCCTACATGATCGTGATGGTGGTGTGTATTTAAAATGAAATCTAATTTTTTGTAGGTTTTACTAATTTCTAAATTCACAGGATTAAATTCAGAGGGATCAACCACTCCTACCAGGTTTGTCGCATTATCTCTAATTAAATAACTATAATTATCTGATAAGCATCTGATAATTGAAATGTCTAGCATTTTAACTCAATAAAAATATTCCAAGTTTAGAAAATAAATTTTTTATTTCAAGGTTGTTTTTTTTGATTTCAGAAGTTGAGTTTTCATTTACTCCTATCGCTTTATCAATTTTAATATTTTTTTCCAAACAGAAATGGAATAAATCTTTAATTGTGCACATGTGAAGGTTAGGAGTATTGTACCATGTATTTGGTAAAGTTTTTGTGACTGGCATTTTTCCAAATAATAATAAACTTCCTCTAACTTTCCAATATCCAAAATTAGGTATTGATATAATTACTGATTTCCCAATTCTTAATAAATCTTTTAATACTTTTTCAGGATTATAAAAAGCTTGAAGTGTTTGGCTCAAAACCACAAAATCAAAAGATTGAGTTGGAAATTGATGAAGCTCTGTTTCTGCATTACCTTCTATAACTGAAAGACCTTTGTAAATACATTTTTTAACATTTTCCTCTATAAGTTCTAAACCACGGGCTTCTATATTTTTTTCTTTAATTATAAGATCCATTAAAGATCCATCTCCACAACCAACGTCTAATACTCTTACGTTGTTAGGTAACAGATCTGCAATTACTTTAAATTCTTTTTTCATTTTTAAATTTTGTATGCATTGAGTCTATAAATCCTTTTAAAGTTTTTAAAAACTCTGGTTCATTTACTAAAAAAGAATCATGACCTTTGTCAGTTTTGATTTCAGCGAAGGAAACATCAGCTCCTGCGGCATTAAGAGCAATAACAGTATCTTTATTTTCTTTTGTTGTATAAAGCCAATCAGAAGAGAAAGAAATAACCAAAAATTTTGTTTTTTGATTTTTAAAGGCATCAGTAAGTCCTCCCTTAAATTGTCTGGATAAATCAAAATAATCCATTGCTCTAGTAATGTATAAAACAGAATTAGCATCAAATCTTTCAACAAATGCGTAACCCTGATGTCTTAAATAACTTTCAACCTGAAAGTCAGCATCAAAACTGAATTCGTAGTCGGCTTTTTCCTGAAGCTTTCTACCAAACTTTTCCTGCATTCCTTTTTCAGATAAATAACTAATATGACCTACCATTCTTGCAACAGCTAACCCATTTTTTGGTTGAACATTTTTTTTTAAATATTTTCCTTTATCCCAAACAGGGTCTGCCATAATAGCCTGTCTAGCTAACTCATTAAGAGCAATATTTTGGGCACTATGGCTTGTACTACAGGCAATAGGGACTGCCGAAAAAGTTCTATTTGGAAATGTTGCACAAAACTGAAGTGCCTGCATTCCACCCATAGAACCACCTGTTGCACAAAGTAGTTTTTGAACTCCCAAATGATCCAAAAGAGTTTCCTGTGCTTTAACCATGTCTCTTATTGTTATAACTGGAAAATTTAATCCATAATATTCATTTGTTTTTTTATCTATCTCTTTAGGACCCCACGAACCCATGCATCCACCGATAACATTTGCACAAATTACAAAATATTTACTTGTATCTATTGCTTTACCAGGTCCTACAGCTGTTACCCACCAGCCTTCTTTTTTTGTAATTGGATTAACTCCACTTACAAATTGATCACCTGTAAGTGCGTGAAAAATTAATATAGCATTGTCTTTTGATTTATTTAATTCTCCATATGTTTCATATGCCAAAGGAAAATCCTTAACAGTTTGTTTACAATCTAGCAAAAGAGGTTTTGATATATTTAATTTTTTAATATTTTCTAATTTATTATTCATATAAAAAAAAAGCCCAGCTAGACTGGGCAAAAACCCTGTTTAGCTGTATTTACTTAGCGCTCGCAATTCGGTTAAATCAGCGCTATGCATATATACTAAATCGCCATAAACATGTCAATTTATAGAAATAAACTTATTTCCATTATACAAATTGAGTCGCTTTTAATATAAGACAACTAAAATATTATGAAATTACCTAGGCCCAGAAAGATTATTGCGGAAAAATATGTCGCTGGATTAAGTTTGTTTAAAAGCAGACGAAGTCCAATAAAGCTGTCTGCAAATGAGTCTGCATTAGGACCAAGTCCTAAAGCAGTAAAATCTTATAATTCTATCGGCAAAGGTTTTGTAAGATATCCAGATTCAGATGGAACTTTTTTTAGAAAAGTTTTAGGTAAAAAATTTCGTCTGGATAGGAACAGAATTATTCTTGGCGCTGGTTCTGATCAAATATTTGAATTAGTTTGTAAGCTTTTTTTAAACAAGGGAGATGAGGTTGTTGTTACACAGTATAGTTTTATAATTTATAGAATTTACAGTAGAATGTGTGGTGCAACTGTAAAATTTGCTAAGGAGGAAAATTTTATACCATCTGTACAGTCAATATTAGATTGTGTTAACAGAAAAACCAAAATTATTTTTCTGGCTAATCCAAACAATCCAACAGGAACTTATTTGGATCGAAATGAAATGTTAGAATTAAGAAAAAGACTAAGAAGTGATATATTATTAGTGGTAGATGATGCGTACTGTGAATTTATAGATGATCCTAACTTTTCGTCAGGATTAGAATTATTTTCTAAATCAAAAAATGTTTTGATAACAAGAACATTTTCAAAAATATACGGTTTAGCAGGATTAAGAATAGGATGGGGTTATTCTTCAAAGGCAATAATCCAAAAACTGTACGAAATCAAACCTCCGTTTAATGTTAGCAGACCGGCATTGTTTGCTGCAACACAAGCAATACAAGATACTAATTGGCTTAATAAAGCTATCAATCACAACAATTATTGGTCTGAAAAAATCTTTGATGTGATAGATGAAATTGGTATTGCCACAAACAAAACAAAAGCTAATTTTTTTCTGTTAAACTTTGATATTGTTAGCAAATCATCATCTCAAGTATTTAATAAGTTGGCAAATTCAGGAATTCTAGTAAGACAAATGGATGTTTACAATATTAAAAATTCATTGAGAGTGACAATAGGAAATAATTACGAAAATAAAAAATTTATTACAACATTAAGGAAAATTTTTCATGTTTAAACAAGTGTCAATTATTGGTTGTGGTTTAATAGGTTCCTCGGTCTTCAGAGCTTTAAAAAAAAATAATTTTGCAAAAGAGGTAATAACTTTTGATAATAACAAATCTGTTAGTGAAGTTATAAAAAAAGAAAACCTTTCAGACAAAATAGTTTCTAGTCCAGAAGAAGCAGTTAGTGATGCTGATTTAGTTTTAATCTCAACTCCTTTAAGTACTTTTGAATCAGCAGTTAATTCAATTAAAAAATATCTTAAACCAGAATCAATTTTAACAGACACAAGTTCAGTAAAAAAAGGGGCAGACGCAATAGTTAAAAAAATGAATTTAAAAAATATCTTTTGGATTCCTAGCCATCCTGTTGCTGGTACTGAAAAAAGTGGACCAAGAGCAGGTTCTCCAGATTTATTTAAAGATAGATGGACGATATTAACGCCAGACTCTAAAATAAAAGATTCAGAGGTAAAAAAAGTCTCTCTTTTTTGGGAGTCAATGGGAAGTAAAGTGAAAATTATGTCGGCGGTAGATCATGATAAAATATTGTCTCTAACAAGTCATCTACCACACGTTGTTGCTTATAATATCGTTAAAACTGCAATGGGTGATGATGAAAAAACAAAGCAAGACATTATTAGATACAGCGCTGGTGGTTTAAGAGATTTTACAAGAATAGCAGCATCAAACCCAACAATGTGGAAAGATATATTTATTGATAATAGTGATTTAATTATTGATGGAATTAATAAGTTCAGCAAAAGTTTAGATGATTTTAAAAAAGCTATTGAAGAAAAAGATAGTAAAAAACTTTTAGAAATCTTTGAAAAATCTAAAGAATTTAGAGAAGCAATTATAAAAGCGGGTCAAGATACTGACAAACCAGGGTTTGGTAGAAAATAATTAATCTATCAAGTCAATTTCTTTATAAATTTCTGCCTCAAGCCTCTCCAAAAATTTTTCTTTTTCCATACCCGACTGAATAGGAGGAAGAAAAGATATAGTGATTTTGCCAGGATATTTTTTAAAAGAATTTTTGGGCCAAACTTTTCCTGAATTTAATCCAACAGGTATACAGGGAATTTTTAATGTTTCATAAATTTTACCAACTCCTTTTTTAAAAGGAACTCTATCTTTGTATTTAACCCTTGTACCCTGAGGAAAAATTAATAATGGTCTATTATTTTTTTCAACGCTTTCTTTAATACGATCAAAGAAATTTAGGTTTTCTTTAGTTGTCGTATTTCTTACGATTTCTATGGCTCCAATTTTTTTTAGTCCCCAGCCAAAAAAAGGAATTTTTAATAATTCTTTTTTTAAAATAAAAATAGGACTATTAATAACAGTTTGCAGAGCAAATGTTTCAAACATAGATTGATGAGCTGAAGCAACAAAAAATTTTTCATATTTTTTTAAATTGTCTAAACCTTTAAATTCTGTTTTTGTATTTAAAAAAATTTTTAATATCCAAATAACATAGTGTGACAAAAATCTTCCCAAAAATAACATGTGTTTTTCTTTAAAAAAAAGGAATGGTGAAGCCACTATAGATACCACAACTATCCCAGAGTATAAAAATATATTAAAAAATAATGATCTTAAAAATATCATTAATTAAATGATCTCAGAAATTTTTTGTCTTTTTCTAACAATTTTAACTTTTCCATTTTTTACTACTATTTCTGATGCCAAAGGTTTTGTATTGTAGTTAGATGAAAGAGTTGAGCCATAAGCCCCAACATTTGTAATAGCAATCAGATCATTCTCATCTAAAAAAGAAAAATTTCCATATTTTAAGAAAGTATCTGTACTTTCACAAATAGGTCCAACAAATTCTACCTTTCCACCAATCTTTTTTTTTGATTTTAAAACAGGAATAATATTATGTCTTGCATTGTATAATGCTGGCCTCATAAAATCATTCATACCTGCGTCTATAATAACAAAATATTTTTTTCCGTTTTTTTTAATAAAAATAACTTTCGAAATTAAAGTACCTGCATTACCAACAATAAATCTTCCTGGTTCAAAAATTATTTTACAATCTATTTTTTTTTGAAATTTTTTAACTAATTTAGAATAATTTCCAATATCAATTTTTTTTTCTTTATTTTGATAAGGAATTCCAAATCCTCCTCCTAGATCAACATATTCAAAATTAATTTTACTTGATTTAATTATTTTGTATAAAATGTTCAAAGTTTTTCTATATGGTTCTACAGATGTTATCTGGCTACCAATATGTACGCTTATTCCTTTAATTTTTATATTTTTAAATTTTTTGGCACTTTTACAAAATCTTAAAAAGTTCGATATTGGCAAACCAAATTTACTGTCTACTCTACCAGTAGAAATTTTAGAATGAGTATTAGCATCTACTCCAGGATTTATTCTTATTCCTATAGGAGTTACTCTGTTTATTTTTTTTGATATTTTATCAATCAGTTTTGCCTCACTTTCTGACTCAATATTAATTAATAAAAGTCTTTTTTTAACAGCTAGTTTGAGCTCATTTTCTGTTTTTCCAACACCAGAAAAAACGATTTTATTTGGTTTAATTTTAGCTTTTAATGCTTTGAGAAGTTCACCTTCTGAAACTACGTCTGCCCCCGATCCTAGTTTACCCAATTCTGATATTAAAGATATATTTGAATTAGATTTTACAGAAAAACAAATTAATGGTTCTACTCTTTTAAAAAAATTAGAAAAAGTTTGAAAATTATTTCTAATTTTTTTGTAAGAGTATACATAAAACGGAGTAATATTATTTTTAGCAATACTTTTAATTGATGTATTGTCTATAAATAGGTTTTGACCTTTATAAATTAAACTCATAATTCTATGAAATTATAATAATATTTTTAATTTGTGTTTCAGACTTGTATACGGGTACTGATTTTTTTCCACAACCAAATAAAATGATTAAAATAGTTATTATAAATAATGTTTTACTCATTTTGCTTCGCTTTTATATTTTCTAATCATTTTTTTAACATTTTTAGATGCCGTACCACCATATGATGTTTTTGAATTCATAGAAGTTACAACATCAAATATTTTTATATTATCAATATTAAATTTTTTGATAAATTTATTAATTTCTCTAACAGAAAGCTGATCTAGTCTGGCTTTCTTTTTTTCAGCATAATTTACCAGTTTTGACGAAGCAATGTAGGCTTCTCTAAAAGGTAAATTTTTTTTCTTTACCAAGTAATCTGCAAAATCAGTTGCTGTTGTGTATCCTTTTTGAGCCATACTCTTCATATTATTTTTTTTTGTATTTAAGTTTGTTATTAGTTCTATAGTCATAGACAGTGTGTCTTTTAAAGTATCATAGCTATCAAAAACTAGCCCCTTGTCATCTTGTAAATCTTTATAATATGAAATGGGTAACCCTTTCATAATGGTCAGCATAGAATTAAGTTTTCCATAATTAATTGCTGTTTTTCCTCTAATTAATTCTGCTGGATCAGGATTTCTCTTTTGAGGCATGATAGATGAGCCCGTTAAAACCTTGTCGTTAAATTCTACAAAACTAAAAGCTTCTGAGTTAAAAATTATAAAATCTTCAGCCAATCTTGACAAATGCATGGCGCAAGTTGCTGCTGCAGATAAAAAATCAATGGCAAAATCTCTATCACATACTGCGTCAATAGAATTGCCGGTTGGTTTTTTAAAACCAAGTTTTTTTGAGGTGAATTTTCTATCTATATTAAAAGATGTGCCAGCAAGTGCAGCTGAACCTAAAGGACATTCATTTATTAATTCAATGTTATTTAAAAATCTTTTTTTGTCCCTATTTAACATTTCTACGTAAGCGAGTAAATAATGGGCAAAAGATATAGGTTGAGCATTTTTTAAATGGGTAAA
>CACIPQ010000007.1 GCA_902588585.1 uncultured Pelagibacteraceae bacterium
AAATGAGATCATTACCATCTGGAATAGACCAAAGATCACCGGCAAGACACCCAGACTGGTTAGGCCCAGACGATCTTGCATTGAAAGTCCAAGAACTAAGAGAATTAACAGACAATCAAGTTCCAATACAATTAAAATTAGGAGCTGCCAAAGTTTATGATGATGTACGTATGGCCGCGAAATGTGATCCTGATTCAATTTATTTAGATGGAATGGAAGGATCTACCGGAGCTGGCCCACATATCGCTGCGGCAAATACTGGAATTCCTGGGATCGCAGCTATCAGAGAAGCAAGAAGAGCTTTAGATGATATAGGTCAAACTGGTAAAGTCACATTAATTTATGCAGGCGGTGTTCGAGATGGAGCTGATTTAGCAAAAGCTTTAGCTTTGGGTGCTGATGCAGTTGCTATTGGAACTGGATCAATGATTGCATTAAATTGTAATAAAGAAATTCCAGGAGTAGATTTTGAAAAAGAAATGGGAGTTAAAGCCGGACATTGTTACCATTGTCATACCGGACGTTGTCCTGTTGGAGTTGCAACACAAGATCCAAAATTGAGAAAAAGATTAAACCCAGATGACGCAGCTCTTAGAGTTTATAACTATCTTCACTCAATGGCTCTTGAATTACAATTATTAGCACGAGCATGCGGAAAAACAAATGTTCACTCTTTAGAACCAGAAGATTTAGCGGCATTAACAATGGAAGCTTCTGCTCTTGCAAAAGTGCCTTTAAGCGGAACAAATCATACAGTTGGAGTTGATGATTTCCACAAAATTTAGATAATTTATGGCAAAGAAAAAAAAGATAAAAACAAAAAAAATCTCTAAAGCAAAAGAAACTGCTAGAGAAAAAATGATCGGACAGCATATCGGATACCGGTATGATGTAAATTTAGTTCCAGATTATAAAAAAATTACACCTTTCTTAAAAAAATATGTACAGCATATGGGATGGGACGATCTAAACTGGTTAGAAGATGTTCATATGGGCTATGAAGAAGGACGACCAGCTGTTTTTTGTAGAAATGCAAATGGATGGGTTACTATTCCAAAAAAAATTAAATTGCCAGACAATCAGCAAGATAGAGATATGATCGCAAGAGAACTACTAGTTAAGTTTCAAATGTCTCCAAGACACCCGCTTGTTGATTTAAAAAAAGCATATAAAAAAAGTTAAAAACACACACTTTCAAGTTGTTATAAAATTTAAAAGCCTCTCCAAACAACAATTCTGCGTCATTGTACTGTTTGTCGCACCCAATACAATATTCCTTAACAAGAGGAGGGAATATGACTGACGGATTAGATGCCTTAACTGTCATATTTACGGAATTTTACTACTGGATAACAGTAGTACTCATGTTTTTAATTCACGTGGGATTCTGTATGTATGAAGTAGGGGCTTCACGTTATAAACACCACCAACATACCTTAATGAAAAATACCATGCTGATACCTCTGGTAACAGTCACATGGTTTTTCTTTGGTTGGTGGATATATTGGGCTTTCCCAACCGGACCAGGTATTGCACCGTCAATAATGACGGAAAGTTCTGGTTTGATTTTAGGCGGAGGATTTGGAGCAAATGATCTTGCAAATCCAACAAGCTCAATAATGGCGGTAAACTTAAATGATCATATCAATGGAGTGTTCTGGGCTGCGTTCTTATTATTTTCTTGGACAGCAGCTTCGATCGTTTCAGGAGCATTAATTGAAAGAATTACAACTTTTGCATTCGGAATTTTAGCGATTGCAATTGGTTCTGTATTTTGGACAATTGATGCAGCTTGGGGCTGGCACTTCGATGGATGGATGGTCAAACTTTTAGGTTATCATGATGCATATGCATCAGGTGTAATTCACGCTTGTGCCGGAGGATTTGCCTTAGGTGTGCTTGCAGTTTTAGGCGCACGTATTGGAAAATTTTCATCTAGCGGTGAACCAAGAAACATAGGACCAAGAAACCCTTGGTTAGTTTGTGTAGGACTGTTTTGTATTTACACAGGTTTCTGGGGATTCTATGCAGCGTGTAATATACCAATATTTGATCTTGGACCTGAGTACGGAATGGAAGGAGTAACATTCTATACTGCAACCAACATCTATATAACACCAACGACGCTTAGTGGTATTACTTTGAACTTCTTAATGTCTTTAGCTGGCGGTTTGTTAGCGGGATATTGGGTTTCAAAAGGCGATCCATTCTGGACTTATTCAGGTGGACTAGCCGGTATCATCACAGCTTCTGCTGGTAACGATTTATATCACCCAATACAATCACTGCTTATAGCAGGAGTTGGAGTATGGGTTGCGTACAAAATGCATTACTGGGTTGAACGTAAGTTCAAAATCGATGATGCAGTTGGCGCAGTTGCTGTTCACGGATACGCAGGAGTTGTCGGACTTATAATATGTGGTTTTGTTCTATGGGGATATCCTTCATCAGGATATGGAGACGCTTACGCAGCGATCAACCCAATGGGAATGATTATCGGAGCTATTATAATGTTCGGAGTTCTTGGTTTCTTACCAGGCTATATCATAGCTAAAATACTTCATGCAGCAGGTAAACTACGTATACCGCGCGAAGTAGAATTAGCTGGGTTAGACTATAATATTATGGAGGCTGCTAAAAAAGATGAAAAAGCAGTTTCTTCAGCTAGTAGATAGAAAGGAGAAATAACTTATGGCTACAGTAACTAATTGGGTACAGCATCTAACGACCGATACTGACTCATCGACTGACGGAATACAGGTTGCCGGGGAAATTTATCCTATGGTTGGAACCGAAGGATGGCTACTTTTATTAGGTGTTATTTTTTGGTTAGCATGGCATTTTGCAACTGCTTCTGGAGAATCGGAAGAGCAAAGAAAGTTGGCTAAGAAGTCACCTGGACCAAATGCTCATAAAAATAATATACCTGAGTGGTAATCTGAAATATTAAAAAATTGGGCGCTAATTTATTTAGCGCCCTTTTTTATTTTAGAAATTATGGAAAACGAAGATAAAGATAAAAATCAAAGACCATCTAGAATGATTAATATAGCTTTTCCAAAAGCCAGATACGGTTTTTTCTTAGCTATATTTATTATTATTATAGTTTTATTAGTTCTTTACAAAGATTTGTTATTATAAACTTTAAACTCCAGCATACCCAAACTCTAATGCAGAGTCAGTGATATGATGATAAAATGTTTCACCAAAACTTCTTAAGGCTAACAAATTGAACGTATCCGGATCGTTATTAACAAAATCAATCACAACAGTAATTCCATTAAAAACTGTTCCAGCACAATTATCTACTTGAATTTCATTAATATTAATTGGACATCCTTTTTTCAAAACTTCTTTTGCTTGAGGTCCTTTTATTTGTATTACAGCTCTTGAATGAGAAATATCTGTAATAGCAAAATTTTCCCGATCACACTTGTTTTTAATATTACTAATTATATTTTTTTTACTAGATATGATTAACCAAGTTCTTGGTGCGCTCCAAAGAATTCTTGTTTCTTTATTTGCCGTTACTTTTGGATTATCTAAAGGCAATTCTAAATTTTCTAATTTGATAGTGTTGGGTTGAATTTTTGATTTTTTATATTGAACCAAATGAATTATTGCTAAGTTTTTTACTTCTGAAATTTCAAGTAATTTTTTTCCACTTTGTTTTTGGTAATTTCCAAAGCGACCTTTTTTATGAATATGTTCTAAAGAAGTCACAGCTAATTTCATGATCTTACCCTTTCACCTTTAGGATCTACATAATGTGAGGAAACAATCTCTACTTCAATACTTTTATTTTTTAATGGTGACATGGCATAAAGTTTTTCTCCTATTCTTTTTTTTCCTTCTTTAAGAATAGCTAAAGAAAAAGGATTGTTATATTCAACACTCCAACAAGAAGCTGATATATGCCCGAGTTTTGGATTAGGTAATGCTGCATTTTTGTCTTTAACTAAATGAGATCCTTCAGGAATCATGGTTTTTTTATCTACAGGTATTACGCCAACAATTTTTTCTCTATTAATATTTAAAAACGCCTCTCTATTTAAAGATCTTTTTCCAATAAAATCTTTTTTCTTGCTTAACATACCTTCAAGAGAAAGGTCAGAAGGGATTGTTCTTCCATCAATTTCCGATCCTGCTACGTGTCCCATCTCTATTCTTAATGTTGAAAGAGCTTCAGTACCATACGGTTGTATATTCATGTTTTTTCCTAATTCTATTATTTTTTTCCACATAAAAATTCCATGATCAGATTCAACGTTGATTTCATAAGCCAATTCTCCAGAAAATGAAATTCTGAAAACTCTTGCTGGAATTCCAAATAAATTTTCTTCTTTGAATCCCATAAATGGAAAACCTTCGTTTGAAACATCGGTTTCAGGAAAAAGTTTTTTTAACAAATTTCTTGATTTAGGACCAGCTACAGCCGCTCCTGCCCACTGTTCAGTTGTTGATAAGACATTTACATCTAATTCAGGCCAAACCACTTGTAAATAATATTCTAAATGTGCCAAAACATTTACTGCCTGTGCTGTTGTTGTTGTCATATGAAAATGATTTTCTGAAATTCTAGTTGTTGTTCCATCATCAAAAACAATTCCATCTTCTCGCAACATCACACCATATCTTGCTTTTCCAACCGGAAGTTTCATCCAAGCATTTGTATAAACTCTATTTAAAAACTCCGCTGAATCAGGACCTTTAATATCTATTTTACCTAAGGAAGTTACATCACAAACTCCAACATTTTTTCTTACGTTTGCGCCTTCTCGTTTAGCAGCTTGTTGTAAGGTTTCATTTCCTTGTTTGTAATAACGAGGTCTTAACCAAAGACCAGCATCAACAAATACTGCATTATTTTTTTCATGCCATAAATGCATTGGAGATTTTCTTGTGGGTCGGTAATGTTTTCCTACTTCTCTTCCTACAATTGTTCCAATTGTAACCGCTGTATATGGAGGTCTAAAAGTAGTATGCCCAACCTCTGGGACAATTTTATTTTCTATATTTGAAACTAATTGTAGTCCATTTAAGTTACTTGTTTTTCCTTGATCTGTAGCCATACCAAGAGTTGTGTATCTCTTAACATGTTCAATGGATCTAAACCCTTCTCTTATAGCTAGTTCAATGTCCGAAACATAAACATCATTTTGAAAATCCACACATCTTTTGTATTCTTTATTTTTTGGCAACGGCATACACCAAAACTTCTCATAATTACCATAACTTTTTTCGTTAGATATCGGAGGATCAATTTTTATATTTTTTTTAGTTAGTTTATTTGATACTTCAAAACCTTTATCAAAACCATCTTTCAATGATTTTTTTAAAGTAAAAGAACCATTCGCTGACCCTATTGTAGTTTCATTTTGACGAGATTTATTGGGTATAAATGCACTTATCATTTCATCAAATTTTAATTTGTTTCCAGACTGTGACGATAGATGAACAGTAGGAGTCCAATTTCCAGAAATACATAAACAATCACAAGGAATACTCTCTAAATTTTCATAACCAGACTTATCATTATTTAATTTTCCAACTAAAGCTGAGCTTATTCTTAATTGACCCTCTGTGTTGGCTACCGCATGAGAAAATTTAATAGTAATACCCAAATCTTTTGCTTCTTTGACCACTGTACTTTCTGAAACGTTTCTAACATCAACAATTAATGGATCAATTCCATTTTTTTTAAATTCTATTGCTGTATCATATGCACTATCATTATTAGTAAAAATAATTGGTTTCTTTCCAACCAAAACACCATACTTTTTTATATATTCTTTTGCTGCCGCGGCTAATAATATTCCTGGCCTATCATTGTTTCCAAATATCAAAGGTCGTTCTATTGATCCCGTAGAGATCACAACTTCTTTTGCTCTTATGTACCAAAGCTTTTGTCTTGGTGTATATTTACTTGGAGATTGAATATGGTCCTTTGTTCTTTCAAACATTACCATCATGTTATGATCATAATATCCAAAAACTTGAGATCTGTTTTTAACAATTACATTGGGCATTGATTTTAGCTGCTCTACGGTCTCATCTGCCCATTCCTTTCCTGTTTTATTTCCAATAGTGACCTGATCAGCAAGCAAGCTTCCTCCAAACTTAGATTTATCTTCAGCCAAAATAACTCGAGCTCCATTTTTTGCTGCAGACAGAGCACTTGCCAATCCAGAAGGACCCGAACCTACAATCAAAATATCACAATGTTCAAATTTGTGCTCATATCTGTCTGGATCTGGTTTTAAAGGAGCCACACCTAACCCAGCAGCTTTTCTGATAATAGGTTCATAAATTTTAGACCAAAAGCTTTTTGGCCACATAAAAGTTTTGTAATAGAATCCAGCTGGAAAAAATTTACTTAAAAAATTGTTTATTGCCCCAAAATCAAAAGATACAGATGGCCAACAATTTTGACTTTTTGCGACTAATCCTTCAACCAACTCAACTTCTGTTGCAACAGCATTAGGCTCAGTTTTTGCTCCGTTATACAGTTGAACTTTAGCGTTAGGCTCATCCTCCTTAGACCCTATAAAACCTCTTGGCCTATGATATTTAAAACTACGACCAACTAAATGAACTCCATTTGCTAGCAAAGCCGATGCTAGCGTATCACCTTCATAGCCAAAGTATTTTTTTCCATTAAATTTAAATGAAATACTTTTTTTTCTATTAATGAAACCTTCTTTATCTAATCTATATTCTTGTGTCATGAATAAGCTTATAATTCCTCAGTTAATTTAGCTGTTTTAAAAATTTCGTGGGTTGATGTGTCTCTTAAGACTTTGAACCATTGCCTACATCCAGCTACATGATGCCATAATTCTGAGTGTTTACCCCTTGGATTATCTCTTAAATAAATAAAATTATCCCAATCTTTATCCGAAACTTCTTTTCCCAGTTCTGGTCTTTTTGTATTTGAATCTCCTCCGTATGAAAATTCATTTTGAGATCTTAAACCACAATGAGGGCATTTAATTTCTAACATTTATTATCCTATCCAAGTTTTTGTTCCCAGGCCTTTTTCATCAATAAGATGGCCTGTATTAAATCTATTAAGCCGATATTTTGAACTTAGTTCATGAACCTCATCTTTTGCAATTGTGTAGGCAAAAGTCCATCCAGAAATTGGTGTTGCTTTAAATCCTCCGTAGCACCATCCACAATTTAAATAAACACCATCAATATGAGTTTTGTCGATGATAGGGGAACCATCCATAGACATATCCATGATACCACCCCATGTCCTTAACATTTTTAATCTACTTAAATTAGGAAACATAGCCACACCTTCTGTTAAAACATGTTGAAGAGTAGGGAGATTTCCTCTTTGCGCATAACTATTATAACCGTCTAAATCTCCACCCATAACCATTTCACCTTTATCAGATTGGCTACAGTAAAAATGACCAGCACCGAAAGTTACTACATGGTCAAGAAAAGGTTTTACTGGTTCCGAAACACAAGCTTGAAGAACATGAGACTCTATAGGCAATTTCATATTTAATTTTTCAGCAAGCAAAGATGTATTTCCCGCAACACACAACCCAACTTTTTTTGTTTTAATATTTCCCTTAGAAGTTCGAACACCTTCAATTTTTCCATTTTGCACATCAAAACCTGTAACTTCACAATGTTGAATAATATCTACACCCATAGAATTTGCCTGTCTTGCATAACCCCATGCTACAGCATCATGTCTTGCTGTTCCTCCTCTTGGCTGCATCAATCCTCCAAAAATTGGAAAACGTGCTGATTCAGAAAAATCTGCAAATGGAATCATTTTTTTTAATTCATCTCTTCCTAACATAACAGCATCAATACCATTCAATCTCATTGAATTACCTCTACGATAAAATATATTCATTTGTGCATCTGAATGTGCAAGATTGATAATTCCTCTGGGCGAGTACATTACGTTATAATTTAATTCCTGAGATAAATTTTCCCACATCTTCATCCCTTGTTCGTAAAAAAGACCATTAGGATCAAACATATAGTTGGATCTAAGAATTGTTGTATTTCTTCCAACATTTCCTCCTCCTAACCATCCTTTTTCTATGACAGCAATATTAGTAATTTTATGTTCTTTAGCTAAATAATATGCGGTAGCGAGACCGTGTCCTCCAGCTCCTATAATTATTATGTCGTATTCTTTTTTAGGCTCAGAGTCTTTCCAAGCCACTTCCCAGTCTTTATGGTTGCTAAATGCATTTTTAATCAAACTGAATATAGAATACTTTTGCATACAATAATCTTATATAACCATAGTAAATTGTAAAAGGCCTTAATTAAGAGCGTCTTTTTTGGCTAAACAAAGAGGATAAAAAGTCTACAATCAAGAATGGATATAAAAGTATTTTTAGCTGTTATCTTTGCTGCTTTTCTACATGCATTGTGGAACAGCATGGTTAAATCTCACAAAGATAAGCATGTGGCAGTTGCAGCAATTGTCTTAGGGCACGTTCCTGCGTCCGTCTTTATTATTTTTTTGGTGCCAATGCCTGCCATAGAAAGTGTACCTTACATTATAGCAAGCGCAGTCATCCACCAAGGTTATCAATGGTTTTTACTTACAGCCTACAGATATGGAGATTATACAAGAGTTTATCCTATTGCGCGCGGAACAGGACCTGTGGTTGTTACAATTATTTTATTATTATTTTTTGGAGTAAAATTAAGCGTTTATGAATTAATAGGTATAATTATAATTTCTATTGGAATTTTAAGCATAAGCACCCAAGATCGGCATTCATTCTTTCCATGGATAGCACGTAGGAATGCTAGAGCAATTAGTTTTGCTTTGCTAACAGGATTATTTATCGGAGGATATTCTATAATTGATGGTTATGGAGCAAGAGCTAGCTTTTCTCCATTAAGTTTTATGGGTTGGTCGTTTGTTGTTAATGCTTTGATTTTTCCAATACTTTTAAAAGTTATGGATAAACCAGATGTTGTTAAAAGAGTTTTCAGTGAAGCTAAATTGTTATTTTGGTTTGGAGGGACTATTTCATATATAGTTTATGGAATTGTTGTATGGGGGTTTACTCAGGCACCTATACCTTTAGTTAGCGCTTTAAGAGAAACAAGTGTAATCATAGCTCTTTTAATTGGTACGATCTTTCTTAAAGAACGTTTTACAGTTCTTAAAGCTTTATCTATTTTGATTATTTTCTCAGGAGTTATTCTGCTTAAATTTTTTTAAAAAAGACCTTCTATATCACCTTTGTTGTTCAATTTAATAGAGTCCGCAGCAGGAACTCTTGGAAGTCCAGGCATAGTCATAATTGATCCACAAACAACAACTAAAAATTCTGCACCACTCGACAATCTAATTTCTCTAATAGGTAAAATGTGGCCTGAAGGAGCCCCTTTTAACTTGGGATCGGTTGAAAAACTATATTGAGTTTTTGCAATACAAACTGGAAATCTTCCAAACCCAGCTTGCTCTATTCTTTTAACCTGTTCTTTAATTTTTTCATCTACCTCAATTCCTTTTGCTTTATAAATTTCTTTGGCAATTTTTTCTATTTTTTCAAGGATAGGAGTCTCATCAGAATATAGATATTTAAATTTATTTTTTTCACTTTTATTACATAATTCAACTACATTATTTGCCAAATCTTTTGTTCCATTTCCTCCATCTGCCCAATGTTTGCAAAGACTTACTTTAACACCAGTTTTTGAGCAGTGTTCTTCAATAATTTTAACCTCTTTATCTGTATCTGTAACAAAATGATTTATTGCCACCACAACTTCTAAACCAAACTTTTTTATGTTTTCAATATGTCTTTCAAGATTAGGCAGACCTTTTTTAAGCGCTTCTATATTTTCTTTTTTAAGATCGTCTTTTTCTACTCCACCATGCATCTTCAAAGCCCGTATTGTTGCAACAAGAACAACGCAACTAGGTTGGATTCCTGCTTTGCGACATTTAATATCCAAAAATTTTTCAGCACCAAGATCAGCACCAAAACCAGCTTCTGTAACAACATATTCAGATAATTTTAAAGCAGTTTTTGTTGCAAGGATTGAATTACATCCATGCGCAATATTTGCAAATGGACCTCCATGGATAATAGCAAGATTATTTTCAAGAGTTTGAACCGCATTAGGCCTGATTGCTTCTTTTAACAATACCGTCATAGGCCCATGAGCTTTTAGATCTTTTGCATAAACAGGTTTTTTGTCTTTCGTGTAAGCAACCGTTATGTTTCCTATTTTTTCCTCTAAATCTTTTATGCTATTTGATAAGCAAAAAATTGCCATGACTTCCGAGGCAACAGTAATATCAAAACTATCATCTCTAGGGATGTTACTTTTTAATTTTTCAAGATTAATTTTTATTTTTCTAAGTCCTCGATCATTTAAATCAACTACGCGTTTCCAAACTATATTTTCAGGATCTATATTTAATTTATTTCCCCAGTAAATATGATTGTCTATTAAAGCGGATAAAAGATTATGAGCAGAAGTTATTGCATGAAAGTCGCCGGTAAAATGTAAATTGATTTGTTCCATAGGTATAACTTGAGCATAACCACCACCAGCTGCTCCACCTTTCATTCCGAATGAAGGTCCTAAACTGGGCTCCCTTAAACAAACAATCGATTTTTTCCCAATTTTATTTAAACCATCACTTAAACCAACAGAGGTTGTCGTTTTTCCTTCTCCAGCAGGAGTAGGTGTTATAGCTGTTACTAGGATTAAATTACTTTTTTTTTCTTTTAACTTATCGATATATTCAAAATTTAATTTTGCTATGTGACGACCCATAGGGCTAAAAGAAAAAGGATCGTCAGGCACATTGAATTTTCCAAGTACATCTCCAATTGGTTTTATTTTAGCGGCTCTTGCAATTTCAATATCAGATTTAATTTTACTCATCGGCACTCCTATACATAAAAAATAAGGCTATGTATACAAATCATTAATTATCTTCAACTTTGTTTTGTTGCTCAAAAGATCGCTATCAATTAACTCTTTAATACTTGGATCACTGGTTTTAAATAATCCGAACGGATAAGGTTCAGGAATTAAGATCTTTCCTACAACTTTTTCTTTAAAAGTAATTTCACTTAAAGCAGGGATATTTCCTTGAAAGGAAATAGGAAGAAGTGTTTTTCTCATTTTATCTTTCAACTTCATTCTTGCAGTGTTTTCTTGGCCTACGTAGCATCCTTTTTTAAAATCAATACCATTTAATTTTTCAAAATTACATTCTAAACCAAATATTTTATCTTGAAGTTTATTAGTATTAATTTGGGGAACACCAAGTTTATGACTTAATTCATAATATTCTTTTGAATCTCCAGAAATTAAACCAAGTTTTTTAAGAGAAAGATTTAACTTTTCTAAATTGGCAATTAATCTTCCGCCCAACTTTTTTTCTCTAGGATCCAAAGCAACTGTATCATCGTTATATTTTATAGTATTTCCTTCAACGTCTTTGGAATTTTTTAAAGTTAAGAATTTTTCCTTACTAATAACCGCAATTTCAAATTCATTGCTCAGATTTAATATCTCAATTTTAGAATTAAGCTTATAAACGTTTAATCTTTCAATTAATTGATTTATCTGATTCTTTTCACAATCTAAAAAGTAACCCTGCTTGTGTTTGATAATAATAAAATCAAACAAATATTTACCTTGGGGAGTAAGCAAAGAAGCAAAACAACTAAAGGTATCACTGACTTTGTTAATGTCGTTAGTTACAATATTTTGCAAAAAATCTTTAGCATCTTCTCCGTTGATGTAGATGATACCTCTATCCTTTAAAATAAATATTTGATCTTTTTCCATATTTGAAGTTTATATTGTATAATAGTTTTAACAAAATATGTCTGATAACTATAGCCTCATTATAAAGAACGGATCCTGTTATATTGAGGGAAAATTTCAAAATATTGATATAGCTTTATCAGGAAGCAAAATCAAAAAAATAGGAAAAATTAGTTTAAATAATGCCAAGGTTATCGATGCATCAGGAAAAATTGTTTTGCCAGGAGCAATTGATACTCAGGTTCACTTTAGGGAACCAGGTGCAAATGATGCTGAAAATTTAGAGAGTGGTAGTAGAGCGGCTGTAGCAGGAGGTGTTACATCAGTGTTTGAAATGCCAAATACTAATCCTCCTACATCTACATTTAAAGAATTTAACAACAAACTTAGTGCAGCAAAAAATAGAATGTTTTGTAATTATGCTTTCTACTTTGGTGCAACACCAGATAACATGAAGGAACTTGCTTCGGTCAATACTCTTGAAGGATGTTGTGGAGTAAAACTTTTTGCAGGATCTTCAACAGGAAATCTTTTAGTAAGTAAGGAAAAAGATATAGAAAAAGTTATTTCCAATAGTAGTAAGATTATTTCTGTTCACTCAGAAGACGAAAATATTCTATTATCTAGAAAAAAATTTATTAAAGAAGGGGATGTTAATTCACATCCGGTTTGGAGAAATGAGGAATGTGCCCTTGAGTCTACAAAAAGAGTAGTAAGAATAGCTCAAAAACATAAAAAGAAAATTCATATTCTTCACATAACAACCAAACAAGAAATAGATTTTTTCTCAGAAAAAAGAGAAGGCGTAACTTTTGAAATCACTCCACAACATTTAACTTTATTTGCACCAGATTGTTACGAAAAACTTAAAACTTTTAGCCAAATGAATCCACCTATAAGAACAAAAGACCATCATGATAGACTTTGGGAAGCAGTTAAAAAATCTTTGGTTAGCACTATAGGATCAGATCATGCCCCCCATACAAAAGAAGAAAAAAATAAAAAATATCCTTTATCTCCTTCAGGAATGCCAGGTGTTCAAACCTTGCTTCCAGTAATGCTTGATCATGTGAATAAGGGTAAATTAAAAATAGAACAACTGATTAAATTAGTTTGTGAAAATCCATGTGATTTATTTGGTATTAAAAATAAAGGTTACATCAAAGAAAATTATGATGCTGATTTAACCTTAGTGGATATGAATAAAGAAGTTGTCATAAAAGATAGTTGGATTGAAAGTAAATGTGGCTGGACACCTTTTAACAATCACAAAGTTAAAGGATTTCCGATAGCAACGATTGTTAATGGTGAAATTGTCATGGAAAATAGTAAAATTATATCGTCTGCAAAAGGTAAGCCTTTAACTTTTTAGGATATTATTTTCTTTAAGGTCTTTTTTAATTTCATCTAAAATTACAGGATCGTCAATTGTGGGAGGTACTTTATAGGTTTCTCCATCTGCAATTTTTCTAACTGTTCCCCGCAAAACTTTTCCTGATCTTGTTTTAGGAAGCCTTTTAACAACGATAGCTAATTTAAAAGCAGCAACTGGTCCTACTTTTTCACGAACTAAAGCTACACATTCTTTTGTAATTTCTTTATTGTCTCTATCAACTCCTGCTTTCAAAGCTATCAGTCCAATAGGGAGTTGTCCTTTTAATTTATCTGCAATTCCTATTACAGCACACTCTGCAACATTTTTATGTTCTGCCAAAACTTCTTCAATAGCACCTGTTGACAATCTATGACCAGCTACGTTTATGATGTCATCCGTTCTAGACATAATCCAAACATAGCCATCCTCATCGATATGCCCAGCATCATATGTTTGGTAATAACCTTCATAAGTTGACATATAAACTTTTTTATATCTTTCATCTGCATTCCATAAAGTTGGAAAAGTTCCTGGAGGCAAAGGTAATTTTACAACGATATCACCCATCTGACCTGGTTTATTTTCTTTACCTTCACTATTAAGAACTTTTAAATCATAACCAGGAACTGGTTTAAATGCAGAACCATATTTAATTGGAAACTTTTCTATTCCTGCACAATTCGCACTAATGGCCCAACTAGTTTCTGTTTGCCACCAGTGATCTATCACAGGAGCATTTGAAAGTTTTTCAAACCACTTAATTGTATCTGGATCAGCACGTTCACCGGCTAAAAACAAAGTGTCAAATTTAGATAAATCATATTTTTTAAAGAATTTTCCATCAGGATCTTCTTTTTTAATTGCTCTTATTGCCGTAGGCGCAGTAAATAAAGACTTTACTTTGTGTTCTGATATTACTCTCCAGAAAACTCCTGCATCAGGAGTACCTACGGGTTTTCCCTCAAACAAAACTGTTGTGCAGCCATAAAATAATGGAGCATAAACAATATATGAATGCCCAACTATCCAGCCTATATCACTCGCAGACCACCAAACATCATCTTGATCTATGTTGTAGATGTTTTTCATTGTCCATTTTAAAGCCACGATATGTCCGCCAATATCTCGCACTATTCCTTTTGGTGTCCCAGTAGTTCCAGAAGTATAAAGGATATAAGCATAGTCATTTGCGTTCATCTTTTCACATTCAGTTGGTTTCGCTCCTTTTAAAGCTTCATCCCAAGCAATATCTATCTTTGGATTAAGTTCCGCTTTGTCTTTTTCTCTTTGAAAAATTATGCATTTATTTGGTTTGTGTTTTGCGATTTCAACAGCTTTATTTAATAACGGTTTATAGTGAACAGTTCTTCCAGGTTCATAACCGCAAGAAGCCGAAACAATAATTTTTGCTTTTGAATCATCAATTCTGCTTGCCAATTCGTTTGCAGCAAAACCTCCAAAAACAACAGAATGAATTGCTCCAATTCTTCCGCAAGCAAGCATAGCAACAACAGCTTGCGGTATCATCGGCATGTAAATTATAACTCTATCTCCCTTTGAAATACCTTGATTTTTAAGTGCGCCAGCAAAAACTGATACTTTGTCTCTGAGTTCTTTATAAGATAATTTATACTTTGTTCCAGTTATTGGACTGTCATAGATTACAGCTGTTTTATCCCCACGACCTTTGTCGATATGAAAATCTAGGGCGTTGTAACATGTGTTTGTTTCACCATCTTCAAACCATTTATAAAAAGGACGCTTAGATGAGTTCAGTATTTTTGAAGGTTTTTTATACCAAAAAATATCATCAGATACTTTTTTCCAAAAAGCTTCCCTATTCTTTATGGATGAATCATAGGTTTTCTCGTATTTTCCTTGCAAATGACATACCCCCTAAAACGTGTTTTTTCTTCATATTATCCCCAAAAAAAAATAAAAAAGCTAATAAAATCAACATTTTTTGATAAAAAAAAAGCTTCAAATTAACTTTCTTATTGGGTACCTTCCCGGAACGTTTGAAGAGAGAGGGAGATAACTCGAACTTTGGACGGTTTAAATTTAAACTAACAATTAGAAAACTAAACGAAAGGGAGGTTTTCATGAAAAAACTAAGCATGATTGCAATAGCTACTCTTGGATTCTTAGGAATCACGAGTTCAGCTAACGCTGCTACTGCCATGTTAGCTACTAACGACTTCGTAGGAATTACGTTTTGGTTAGTGTCAATGGGTATGTTAGCAGGTGCTGTATTCTTCTTCTTAGAAAGAAATACAGTTGCTGCATCGTGGAGGACATCTGTAACAGTAGCTGGATTAATTCAGTTTATTGCATTTGTTCACTACATCTACATGAGAGACATCTGGGTTCAAACAGGAGACACGCCAACAGTATACAGATATATTGATTGGTTAATCACTGTTCCTCTTCAGATTGTTGAATTCTATTTAATTTTAGCTGCTGTTAGAAAAGTTCCAGGATCTATGTTCTGGAGATTGCTAATAGCTTCATTAGTAATGTTGATCGGTGGTTACCTAGGTGAAGCCGGTTACATCCAAGAATTTGTTGGTTTCATAATTGGAATGGCAGGTTGGATATACATTCTATTTGAAATCTTTTCTGGAGAAGCTGGAAGAGCTGCTGCGAAGGGTGGAAACAAAGCTGTTGCCACTGCGTTCGGCGCTATGAGAATGATAGTTACAATTGGTTGGGCTATTTATCCTCTAGGTTACGTATTTGGTTACCTAGCTGGTGGAATTGACACTAACACGTTGAACATCATCTATAACTTAGCTGACTTCGTTAATAAATTAGCATTTGGTCTAGTTATCTGGGCTGCTGCTATGCAGAACACTTCTCTATCTAAAAGATAGTAGATAATTAACTATTTAAAATAGGGCGAGTTTAACCACTTGCCCTATTTTTTTTTGCCCTTATATTAACCACATGCCAAAAGTTACATATATTGATTCTTCAGGAAATAAAAAAACAATAGATATTCCAAATGGTTTAACGGTAATGGAAGGTGCAATCCAAAATAAAATTCCAGGGATTGACGCGGATTGTGGTGGATCAATGGCATGTGCAACTTGCCATGTTTATGTCAAAGAAGAATGGTTTAATAAATTACCAAAAATTGAAGATGGTGAACAAGATATGATTGATATGGCATTTGAGCCCAAAAAAAATAGTAGATTAAGTTGCCAGCTAGTGGTTTCTGATGAAATGGACGGTTTGATAGTTACAACACCATCCAAACAAACTTAAGGATGATAAAAATAGATGCGTTAATTGTTGGAGCTGGTCCGGTAGGACTGTTCGCTGTCCATCAATTAGGAATAAAAGGACTAAAATCCGAAGTTGTAGATAACCTAGATAAAGCTGGCGGCCAATGTATTGAGCTTTATCCAGACAAGCCTATTTATGACATTGCTGGAATTCCAGAATGCACTGGTGAAGAATTAACAAAAAATTTACTTGAACAAATCAAACCTTTTAAAACAAATTTTCATTTTAATGAAAGAGTTCAGGAAATAACTAACGAAGGTAATCAGTGGATAGTAAAAACAAGCAAAAATAAAGTTTTTAGCTCACCCAATATAATTATTGCTGGTGGCGTAGGGTCTTTTGAACCAAGAAAATTATCAGTAAAAGATGCTGAAAAATATGAGGGAAAAAACATCTTTTACTCAGTTACTGATAAAAATAAGTTTAGTGGTAAAAAAATTTCAATTTTTGGCGGAGGAGACTCAGCGTTGGATTGGGCTTTAGAATTATCAAAAATTTCTAAAGTTACCCTAGTACATAGAAGAGATCAATTTAGAGGTGCACCTCATACTCTCAATGAAATAAAAAAATTAGAAAAAGAGGGAAAGGTGGATATTAAAACCAAATATCAACTTTCTTCAATAGAGGGTGACAAAAGTATTAAGTCAATAAACATTAAAAATGATGACGGGAAGGAAATAAAAATAGAAACAGATTATATATTAAGTTTTTTTGGTCTTATAATGAAACTTGGACCAATAAGTGAATGGGGTCTAAATATGGATAAAAAAACAATAAAAGTTAACACTGAGAATTTTGAGACAAATAAAAAAGGAATATTTGCTATAGGTGATATATGTGCTTATCCAGGTAAATTAAAACTAATTTTATCAGGATTTCATGAGGGAGCATTGGCATCAGTAGAGTGTTTTAAGAGAGCCAGGCCAAATGAAAATTATAGATTTCAGTATACCACTACCTCAAAAGATATACAAAATATCTTAGGCGTTAAAACTAAGTGATAGAATTACTTACAGCAAACACCCCAAACGGAAAAAAAATTTCAATAATGTTAGAAGAGATACAATTTGAATATAAGGTTACAAAAGTAAACATCAATAAAGGCGAACAATTTAATCCCAAATTTAGAGCAATAAGTCCTTTTAGTAAAATTCCAGTGATTATCGATCATGAAGATAAAGTTTCTGTTTTCGAGTCTGGAGCAATATTAATGTATTTAGGAGAAAAGAGTGGAAAATTTTATCCGGAAAAAAATAAAGGTTTAATAATTCAGTGGCTAATGGGACAAATGGCTTATGTTGGACCAATGTTAGGTCAACACCATCAATTTCATCATTACAATCCTGGAAAAAGTAATTGGGGAGAAGAAAGATATTTGAAAATAGCAAAAACTATTTATAAAGATTTGGACGAAAGATTAGAAAAAAGTAAATTTTTAGCAGGAGACTATTCAATAGCTGATATTGCAACTTTTCCATGGATTGCCCGTCATGAATGGCACGATGTTGGTTTAAAAAATTTTAAAAACCTATCAAGATGGTACGAAGAAATTTCAAGTAGGGAAGCGGTAATTAAAGGTTTTGATCTTTTAAAAAGAGACGAACAAATACCAAAAATTTAACTTTCAATGTAAATTTTTTCTTCTTGTTCATGTCTTTCTTGGGCTTGAATACTTAAAGTTGCTATAGGTCTAGCGATCAATCTTTTAAGTCCTATAGGTTCTCCAGTTTCTTCACAGTATCCGTAAGTATCACTTTTAATTCTTCTTAAGGCTGCATCTATTTTATTTACCAATTTTCTTCTTCTATTAGACGCTCTCATCTCAACAGTTTTTTCTGTGTAAGAAGAAGCTTGATCAACAATGTCCGCAGATGAGCTATTGTCATCGAGAGTACTTAGAACAGCACTATTATTATTTGATTTAACAATTTCTTTTCTCCAGGCAATAAGTTTTTCAGTGAAAAACTTTCTGTGCTTTGCACACATATATTTTTCTTTATTACTTGGAATGTATTTTTTTTTAACAGGCTTTTTAACCATATTTTGAACTTGGGGAGTATATAAACGTTTATATTGCTGTCAATATAATTTAAGTTAGCAATATATGTAAATTTTATGACAAAAAATACTTCTAAAATATTTTTTTTGTTTCTAATTATTCACTTATTTGTCTGGACTCTGATTCCTTCTTTAACAAATGTTAATTTGCCGCTTGATACTATAGAGGCTTTAGCATGGGGAAGTAATCTGGATTGGGGGTTTAATAAACATCCTCCCATGAGTGCTTTCGCTGTTGAATTATTTTATCAAATATTTGGAAGCCAAGATTGGGCATATTATTTTTTAAGCCAAATATTTGTCATATTAGCTTTTTTTGTTGTTTGGATACTTTCTAAAGAGTTTTTTAAAAATGAAAATTACTGTTTAATTTCAGTATTACTTCTTGAAGGAATTTATTTTTATAATTTCACAAGCCCCGAGTTTAACGTAAATATAAGCCAATTACCTTTTTGGGCTTTATCAGTTTTGTTTGCCTGGAAAGGATTTAAAGATAATAAAACTTCTGATTGGTTGTTATTTGGTTTATTTGCAGGACTGGGTATTCTATCTAAATATTTGTTTATTTATCTGCTTATCGCAATGGATGTATTTTTTATTTATATGATTATTAAAAAACAAATTAACTTCAAAAGTCTTATTTCCTTATTGCCTTTTTTCTTAATTTTATTTCCTCATTTGGTTTGGTTAATAGAAAACGATTATATTACAATTACTTATGGTCTTCACAGAACCGGAACAGGTGACCAAAATATCTTAGACCACTTTTTACACCCTATTATATTTTTAGGAAAACAAATTGGAATACTTATACCTTTTTTTGCAATGTTTTTGTTCGCACTTTCAAAATTTAAAACCAAATTTAATTTTAAAGATAAAAAACTGTTATTCTTATTAGCCATTAATATTATCCCAATTATTTTGATGTTTTTAACTTCATTGATAATGGGCGTTAAAATCAGAACAATGTGGATGACACCTTTTTATTTATTTTTTGGTTTGCTTCTTGTTTATTTATTTCAAAAAAGAATTGATTTAAAAAAGATCAATAAATTCGTTACAATATTTTTACTTTTATTTATTCTTTCTCCAATGACCTATTTATATGTATCCATAACAAAAACAGATAAAAGAACAGATTATCCTGGAAAAGAAATAGCAAGATTAGTCGAGAATAGATGGTACAAGAATTTTTCAAATGAAATAGGGATAGTAGTTGGTGACGAATGGTTCGGAGGTAATTTATCTTACCATCTAAGTTCAAGACCAAAATGGTTTAATAAACTTGATAAAAATTTTGAAAATCTTGGCAAACAAGGCGGTGTAATTTACACTGGGAATCCTAAAGTTTTGAAAGAAATATGTCCTGGGGTCTTTGGAACAATTAGACCGATAGGTATATGTATGATTGGAAGTAAATGAAAAAATTTAAAATTTTAATACCAGTTTACAATGACTGGGAATCTTTAATTAAACTTCTGAATGAAGTTAACAAAGAAGTTCAAGACATAGCAAAAGTAGAGTTTCACTGTATAGTAGTAAATGATGCTTCCACAGCCAAACCTCCAGAAATTAAAGTTCCAAAAAACATTAGAACCTTACAAATTATAAATATGAAACAGAACAAAGGACATGCCAGATGCAACGCATTTGCTATAAGATATTTTTCTAAAAATGATGATTTTGACCATTTAATAGTAATGGATGGCGATGGCGAGGATAGGCCAATAGAAATAAAAATGTTGGTGGAAAAAGCTTTATCAGATGAAAACACATCTGTTGTTGCTAAAAGAATTAAAAGATCAGAAGGTTTTCTCTTTCAAATGTTATATCAAATACACAAAATCATCACTTTAATTTTTACAGGAAAAAATATTAACTTTGGGAATTATACCTGCTTAACAAAAAGTGATATAAAAGTTTTATCGACAAAAGAGAGTTTGTGGAGCAGCTTTTCAGGTTCAGTAAAAAAACATATCTTAAAATTAAATACAATTAATTCTATCAGAGGAGAAAGATACTTTGGTCCTTCAAAAATGTCTTTATTTAATCTCGGAATTCATTCCTTATCAATTATTGCTGTTTTTAAATTTTTTGTTTTTATAAGATCAATTATTTTAGCATTAATCATTTACTACTTTAGAGATCATATTGGATTTTTACTTTTTGTAATTAGCATAACTTTACTTGTTGTTTTTAACTGCTTAATTTACCTTGTTTCATTTAGGGAAAATAAAAAAGATTTCTTAAATTCAGTAGAAAATATGGGAGACACAAAAAGCTATACACACTAAAAGGTTGTATTTTGAGTCTGTATTGGAATCAAAAGTGAATCAAAACGTGAACATTGAAAAAATACATGCATTTTATGTGGATATCTTTTAATAAGTTAGCTGGAAGGATGTTCAAGCCATGAAAAAATTAACATGTCACTGTGGTGGTGTAGAAGCTGAAATAAAAGTTCCAGAAAGTGGTTTTAAAAAGGTTATGAGGTGTAATTGTTCTTTGTGCAAAAGAAAAGGATACATAATTGGTGTAATTGGCCCAGATGATTTTAAAATTGTTAAAGGAGAAAATCTTTTAAAGCTTTACCAATACTATACAAAAACAGCAAAACATTATTTTTGTTCTGTTTGTGGTATTCATACACACAATAGGCCAAGAATTGATCCAAAAATTTATGGAATAAACATAGCATGCGTTGAAGGTGTAAAACCATTTGATCTTAAAAATATTCCTGTTAACGATGGTGAAAACCATCCCCATGATAAAAAGTGATTATTTAAAATTCTTAAAAAAACAGGAAGTAGTCGGCAAGCCTATTGTCGATAAAATTGGAAAGTTAAATAATTTTTATTTACCGCTCTCAGAGTGGCTTTATTCAATATATAAAAAAGATAAAAAAATCAAAATTATAGGTTTGTCAGGAGGGCAAGGAGCTGGAAAAAGTACTATTACGGGAATTCTAAAATTTATTTTAAAAAGAAAATATGGATTAAATCTTTGTGTTTTTTCTATAGATGATTTTTACAAAACAAAAGCAGAGAGAAAAAAAATGTCAAAAAAAATCCATCCTTTATTTTTAACAAGGGGTGTACCAGGGACACATGACATCAATTTAATAAACAAAACATTTAAAAAATTGAAAAAACAAAAATTTAGAACCGTATCAATTCCAAAGTTTGATAAATCAATAGATGACAGGTTTAAAAAAAACAAATGGCAAAAAATAAAAAAACCTCCAAATCTAGTTATTTTTGAAGGCTGGTGTGTTGGAGCAAGGCATCAAAAAAATGGTGAGCTTAAAAAACCTCTTAATTCAATCGAAAGAAAACATGACGCAGACCTGATTTGGAGAAGAACGGTAAATAATTCATTAAAAAACCAGTATAAAAAACTTTTCAATAAAATTGATAGACTGGTATATTTGAAAGCACCTGACTTTAGTAATATATTTAAATGGCGTATGCTTCAGGAACAAAAAATGAAATTGACATCAAAAAGTAAAAAGACTATGTCCAAACCTCAGATAAGAGAGTTTATTATGTATTATGAAAGAATAACTAAGCACATGATGAAAAATTTTTCAAAAATATCAGACTTGACTGTTTTTTTAGATAAAAGTCATAGATCAAAAAAAATCAAATTTTATTAAAATGCTAAAAAAAATTTTACTATTGATAATATTTTTTTTGTTTAGCAATAATCTTTTTGCTCAAGATTTACTCAAAATTTTATCTGAAGCTTTTCAAAATAATTCAAAACTTAATGCAGAAAGAGCAAGTCTTAATGCAGTAAAAGAAGAAGTCAGTATTTCTAGGGGAGATTTTTTACCATCTGTAACTTTATCTGGAAATATATCCAGCCAAGAAGATACAGGCAGAACTAACCAATCTGGAGAATCTCTTACAAACATTAATTCAACTCCTGAAACAAGGTCTGTATTAATAGAGCAAAAGATTTTTGATGGATTTGGTAATTATAATAATTTAAAAAAATCGAAACTTGAATTCGAATATGCAAAATTTGAACTAAACAAGCTTGAACAAGAAGTTATATTGAGTGCTGCAAAGGCCTACTACAACCTGGCTTATAGTTTTAAAAATTTAGAATTTAATCAGTCAAATTTCGAACTATTCGAAAGACAAGTTGAAAGTGACAGGTCTAGATTAGAAAGAGGTGAAATTAGTCTTACAGACTTTGCACAATCAGAATCTTCTTTGGCAGGGGCACAGGCTAAGCTAATTACAGCTGGGAATGAACTTATTTCAGGAAAAAAAAATTTTCAAAAGATAATTGGTTCGAAGGTCCCAGAAGAAATAAACCTTGCTTTTTTACCTGATTTAAGAATACCAAGCAGCTTGCAGACCGCTACATCTATTTCAGAACAAATTAATCCGCGTTTAAATTTAGCAAAAATAGATCTAGAGATAGCTAAAAAGGATCTTTTTGTAGCCAGGGGAGATCTAGCTCCATCAGCATCAATATCTTACGAAAAAAAGAAAAACTATGATTTAAGTACTACCGTAGATCAAAGAGAACAAGAAGAAGTAAAAGCAACTGTTAAATGGCCTATCTTTAAAGGGGGTAAAAACATCTCTTCTGTAAAAAAAGCAAGATTTAAAGTTGAAGAAAAGCAGCTTATTTTTGACGATGTATTTTCTCAAGTACAAATAGATACAGCAAATGCTTGGACTACCTATAATTCTTCAAAAGGTGTTTTAGAGGCCACTACGGCCCAATTAAAAGCAGCAGAAATAGCTAATGAGGGAATTACTCTCGAATATGATACGGGAAACAAAAGGACCATACTTGAAGTAATTCAATCTAGAACCTTGTTGTTAGACGCAAGAACAAGCTATGCAAAAGCGCAAAAAGACTTTGCAATAGCCCAGTTCAATTTACTAGCTTCTATTGGCGATCTTTACTTAGATAATATCAAATAAATCTTTACACTATTTTAAGATTGATTAAAAGAACAAAATGTGTACATTTGAATCATTGATTCGTAATTAAAAAAAAGGAAAAAAATATGACTAAGAACAATTTGAAAGTAGTTAAATCAGACTCTAAGAAGGAACAAGAAATCAAAGAGAAAAATAAAGCTCTAAACGCTGCCATTAGCCAAATAGACGATAACTTTGGTAAAGGCTCCGTGATGCGTCTAGGTCAACAAAAAGCCATGGATGTCGAGTCTATATCCACTGGGTCTTTAAGTTTAGATCTGGCACTTGGAATTGGCGGATTACCCAAAGGAAGAGTTGTAGAAATTTATGGTCCAGAATCATCTGGAAAAACAACATTAGCTTTACAGGTTGTTGCAGAAGCTCAAAAGACCGGTGGTATTTGTGGTTTTGTTGATGCCGAACACGCTTTAGATCCAGTATACGCAAAGAAATTAGGTGTCAAAACTGACGAGCTTTTAATTTCGCAACCAGATACTGGTGAACAAGCATTAGAAATCGCTGATACGCTGATTAAATCAGGGTCATTATCAGTTATAGTAATCGACTCAGTTGCGGCACTAACTCCAAAAGCAGAATTAGAAGGCGAAATGGGAGACCATCATGTTGGCTTACAATCTAGATTGATGAGTCAAGCTCTTAGAAAACTAACTGGTTCGATAGCAAAATCAAACACAATGGTTATTTTTATTAACCAAATCAGAATGAAAATTGGTGTTATGTTTGGTAATCCTGAAACTACATCAGGTGGAAACGCACTTAAGTTTTATTCATCAGTTCGAATGGATATAAGAAGAATAGGAGCCATTAAAGAAAAAGACCAGATTATTGGTAACAGCACTAGAGTTAAAGTTGTTAAGAATAAAGTGGCCCCACCATTCAAAATGGTTGAATTTGATCTAATGTATGGAAAAGGGATTAGCAAATCAGGTGAATTAATAGATCTCGGTTCCAAAGCAGAAATAGTTGAAAAATCTGGTGCTTGGTATGCCTACAAAGGTCAAAAAATAGGCCAAGGAAGAGAAAATGCTAAAATTTATTTAGAGCAAAATCCAAAAATTGCTCAAGAAATCGAAGCAGCTATAAGAACAAAAGCTGGCTTAATTTCAAAAAAGATTGAAGGGAATCCAACCCCTAAAGAAAAAGAAACAGAAAAATAACCGTTTTTCATCATACTCTCTACACGAAAGGTGCCCCCGCACCTTTCGTGTATTTTCTAGCATATAGACAATAAATAAAATATCTGTATTTAATAGCTATATGAGCAATATTTTAATGAGTGAAATCAGGAGAAAATTTCTTGAGTATTTTTCAAGAAACGGGCATGAGATAGTGGATTCTAGCAATATTGTTCCTAACAACGATCCAACCTTAATGTTTACTAATTCAGGCATGGTTCAGTTTAAAAATGTTTTTACAGGACTAGAAAAGAAATCCTTTAAAACAGCTGTCACATCACAAAAATGTATTAGAGCTGGTGGAAAACACAATGATCTCGAGAATGTTGGCTATACGCCAAGACACCACACTTTTTTTGAAATGTTGGGAAATTTTTCTTTTGGAGACTATTTTAAAGAGAAAGCTATTTATTATGCATGGGAATTATTAACCAAAGATTTTGGTATCCCAAAAGAAAAACTATCAGCAACTGTGTATTCCGAGGATGAAGAAGCTTTTAAATTGTGGAAAAAAGTAGCTGGTTTATCTGAAAGTAAAATTATTAAAATTTCAACTACCGACAACTTTTGGTCAATGGGGGAAACAGGTCCATGCGGCCCATGTTCTGAGATATTTTACGATCATGGTGAAAAATTAAAAGGTGGACCTCCAGGAAGTCCAGAACAAGATGGTGATAGATTTATTGAAATATGGAACTTAGTATTCATGCAATTTGAGCAAATTTCAAAGAACAAAAGAGTAAATTTACCCAAACCATCCGTTGATACAGGAATGGGTCTAGAAAGAATAACTGCTGTTCTTCAAGGAACCCATGACAACTACAGTATTGACCATTTTAAAAAATTAATGTCCGCATCATCAGAAATTACAAAAACTAAAATAGATAATAAAACTATTGCAAGCCACAGAGTTATTGCTGACCATCTTAGAGCAAGCAGTTTTTTAATAGCAGAGGGAGTTCTGCCCTCAAACGAAGGACGTGGTTATGTTTTAAGAAGAATCATGAGAAGAGGAATGCGTCATGCACAAGCATTAGGTAGGAAAGATCCTATATTTTATAAATTATTTGACGTTCTTTTGAAAGAAATGTCACAGAGCTACCCAGAGCTGAAAAGAGGCAAAGATCTAATTGTAGAAACATTAAAAAATGAAGAAGAAAAATTTTCTTCACTATTAGATAGAGGAATGAAAATTTTGAATGAAGATCTTGAAAAAGTTAAAAACAATATTTTTCCAGGAGAAATTGCTTTTAAACTTTATGACACTTATGGTTTTCCTTTAGATCTTACTGCGGATATCTTAAAGAATAAAAATATTAAAATTGATACCGATGCTTTTGATAAATCAATGGAAAAAAGCAAAGAGCTTGCCCGAGCTAGTTGGAAAGGATCAGGAGATAAATCTTTAGAGGAAAAATGGTTTAAAGTCAGAGAAGAACTTAATCCTACTGAATTTTTAGGTTATGAATTTGATAAAGCCGAGGGAGTTGTTCTCAAAATATCAAAAGGCAAAGATTTTGTTAAAGAAGCAAAGACAGGTGATGAAGTAGAAATAGTAACTAATCAAACTCCATTTTATGCAGAGTCAGGAGGCCAGATTGGTGATCAAGGAATAATTTATTCAAATGATTGTAAAGTTATTATTAAAGACACTCAAAAGCAGATGGGCGATCTTCATGTTCATTTGGGTAAGGTTGACAGCGGTTCTTTAAAAACCAATCAAAGTGTTAATTTAGAAATTAATGTAGAGAGACGGAATAATGCAAGAGCTTATCACTCAGCAACACATTTACTTCATGAAGCTCTAAGAAGAACTTTAGGAAAACATGTTACCCAAAAAGGATCATTGGTAAGCCCAGAAAAGCTTAGGTTTGATTTTAGTCACAACAAACCAATTGAAAAAAAAGAAATTGAAAAAATTGAAAAATTCGTAAACGACATGGTTAATACCGAAGCGGATGTTAAAACAAGAATTATGACACCCAAAGAAGCTGTTGAAAAAGGAGCTTTAGCTTTGTTTGGTGAAAAATACGGAGAAGAAGTTAGAGTTTTATCTATGGGTAAAGAAAATGGAGGTTTTTTTTCCACAGAACTGTGTGGAGGGACTCATGTTAAAAATACAAAAGATATTGGAAAATTTAAAATAGTTAGCCAATCATCTATAGCAGCAGGGGTTAGAAGAGTAGAAGCTTTAAGGGACAAACAGTTAGAAGATTATGAAAAATCTACAAAACAAGATAAATCATCAAAAGAAAAAACTCTAAAAGATCAAATCGATACAATTAAAAAAGAATTATTCAAACATAAAGTCAAACCTGACTATAAGGAGGATTTGGAATTATCTGAAAATTTTAAGAATCTTAACAAACAACTGGAAAAAATTAAAATTCAAAGTGTTATTAAGGACAAAAGCAAAAATGTTATTAAGGATACAAAAGTAGGTTTGTTTATTTTAAGACAACAAGTTCTTACTGATTTTCCACCCAAAGAATTAAGAAGTGTAATAGATCAGGCTAAAAAAGATATTAAGCAGGGGATTATAGTTAGTATTTCAACTTTTGAAGGAAAGGTTGGTGTTGCAGTTGGTGTAACTAAGGAATTAACCAAAAAACACAATGCTGTAACGCTTGTGAAAATTGCTTCTAAAGTTCTTGGGGGTAAAGGTGGCGGTGGAAGAGAAGACTTCGCTCAGGCCGGAGGATCAAACAAAGAAAAGATCAAAGATGCCTTTAAAGCTTTAAGTGATAAAATTAATTAAGTTTTTTTTTTAGATTAGAATTAATTGCTTCTAAAAATTGATTTGTGGTTAAAAATTTTTGATTTTTATTAATTAATATAGCGAGATCTTTTGTCATAGATCCGCTTTCAACAGTTTCTACACAAACTTTTTCAAGAGTATTTGCAAATTTAATTAATTCATTATTGTCATCTAGTTGTCCCCTATGTGACAAACCTCTTGTCCAAGCAAAAATAGAGGCAATTGGATTTGTAGAAGTTTCCTTACCTTGTTGGTGTTGTCTAAAATGCCTAGTAACAGTACCATGAGCTGCCTCAGCTTCAGCTATTTTTCCATCCGGAGTTCTAAGTACACTTGTCATTAATCCTAGAGAACCATAGCCTTGAGCTACAGTATCAGATTGTACATCTCCGTCATAATTTTTACATGCCCAGATATATTTTCCACTCCATTTCATAGCACATGCAACCATATCATCTATTAACCTATGTTCGTAAGTAATACCCACTTCATCGAATTTTTTTTTAAATTCTTTTTGAAAAATTTCCTCAAAAATATCTTTAAACCTTCCATCGTAAGCTTTTAAAATTGTGTTTTTTGTTGAAAAATAAACAGGCCATTTTCTCACCAAACCATAATTCATACATGCTCTTGCAAAGTCTTTTATCGAGTCATCTAGGTTGTACATAGAAAGTGCTATACCAGGTCCTTTAAAATCATAAACCTCATGTTCAATTTTATTTTTTCCATCTTCAGACTCCCATTTAATTGTCATCTTACCTTTTCCAGGGACTTTAAAATCTGTTGCTCTATACTGGTCTCCAAAAGCATGTCTTCCAACTATTACACTATTAGTCCAGTGAGGCACTAGTCTTGGAACGTTTTTACAAATTATAGGCTCTCTAAAAATTGTTCCACCAACAATATTTCTTATTGTACCGTTTGGAGATCTCCACATCTTTTTTAGTTTAAATTCTTTAACACGAGCCTCGTCTGGAGTAATCGTTGCACACTTAACACCGGCCCCATATTTTTGAATTGCTTTAGCACAATCGATTGTTACTTGATCATTAGTTTTATCTCTGTTCTTCATACCAAGATCAAAGTATTTAAGTTCAATATCCAGATAGGGTTTGATTAATTTGTCTTTTATAAATGACCAAATTATACGGGTCATTTCATCTCCATCTAGCTCTACTACTGGATTTTTTACTTTGATTTTTGCCATAATATAAATTTAATTTGATAATTGGGAATTTTTATACATATTACCCTAAGATTATCAAATTATAAGTTATGATGCTTGAAAAAATATTTCCGAAGTTACACCAAGAGGGGTATAAGTTTTTGGTTATATCCGTGGTATTAACCCTGATTCTATGGTCAATTTCTGATTTTTTTGGATTCGTTTTAACGTTAATAACCATATGGGTTTATTACTTTTTTAGAGATCCTGAAAGGACAATCATAAATGACGATACCTACTTGGTTAGTCCTGCAGATGGAAGAATTTCTGCTATTCAGGAAATTAACGGACCAGTTGAGCTTGGTTTAGATAATAAAAAATTCACGAGAGTAAGTATTTTTATGAACGTGTTCGATTGTCACGTAAACAGAGCTCCTTCTAATGGTGAGATACAAGATATTTTTTATAAACCTGGAAAATTTTTAAATGCTTCTCTTAATAAAGCAAGCGAAGAAAACGAGAGAAATTATTTTAAAATAGAGGATAGCAAAACAGATAGCCCAATCATTGTTGTTCAGATAGCAGGATTAATTGCACGACGAATTGTTACACAGGTAGAAAAAACACATACGGTTATTCAAGGACAAAGACTTGGTATGATTAGATTCGGAAGCAGAGTTGATATATACTATACCCAAAGAAAAACCATGGTTAAAGTCGGACAAAATGTTATAGCCGGAGAAAGTTTAATAGCGAGTTCATAGATGGAAGAAAAGAAAAAATTCAAAGTTGTTTCAGTAAATAAAAGTAGATATATTTTACCAAGCGTATTAACCTTAATTGGAGTTTGTTTAGGAATTAGTTCAATCAAATTTGCAATGGATGGTAATTTTACGTTTGCAGTTTTATTTTTAATTGTTGCTGCGATATTAGACGGATTAGATGGAAGAGTAGCCAGATTAATTAAAGGAACCTCAGACTTTGGAAAAGAACTGGACTCACTAACAGATTTTGTAAGCTTTGGAATAGCACCTGCATTTATAGTTTATTTTTGGGAATTAAATAAATTTGGAAAAATAGGATGGTTAATAGTTTTATTTTTTTCTGTATGTTGTGTATTAAGGCTCGCAAGGTTTAATTTAACTAAATTTGAAAAAAATGACGAGTGGAAAAATAATTTTTTTCAAGGTATACCGTCGCCTGCAGGTGGATGTTTAATTCTTTTTCCTTTAATGTTTGAACTATCAAGTTTTTCAAATTTTATTAATTTAAGAGTAATTACACCGTACTTTATGGTTTTAGTGTCAATCTTATTGATAAGTAAAGTTCCGACCTTTTCATTCAAAAAAATTGCCATTCGTAGAAATATGACAATCTTTCTTTTATTAGGCGTAGGTTTATTTTTTGTTTCGATTATTCAATTTACTTTTGAAACTTTGACGGTTTGTTCTTTGGGTTATTTAGTTTTGGTTCCTGTAGGTATTTATAATTACAAATTAAAAATAAAAACCGCAAATCAAATTGAGATAGAAGACGAACATCAAGACATACTTTAGTTTTCTTAATGGATAGCAAAAGTTATCAAGATCATTTTTTTAAAAAAGCAAAAATAGCGGGTTATAGATCGCGATCAGCTTTTAAATTAATTCAACTAAATAATAAATATAAATTTTTAAAAAATAACATTAATATTTTAGATGTAGGTTCTTTTCCAGGAGGCTGGTGTCAGGTTGTTAAAGAAAAAATAAAAGGTGGAAAAATACTGGGAATTGATAAAAAAAAAATAGAAGAGATTAAAGGTGTAAAATTTCTTACAGGAGATTTTTTGGATGAAAAATCAAAGTCAAATATAATTAACTACTTTAACTCAAATATCGATGTAATTTTATCAGATATGGCCCCTAATACTACTGGCAATAAGAGTTTGGACTGCATTAGAACCAATCAATTATGTTTAGATATATTGGAATTTTCAAAAGAAAAACTAAGTAAAAAAGGAGTTGTTGTATCCAAACTTTTTATGGGAGAAGAGTTTGAAGAAATTAAAATTAAAGCAAAAAAAAACTTCAAAAAAATTCATTTTTTTAAGCCCGATTCAAGCAGAGATGAATCCAGAGAAACATATATACATTGTTCAGAATTAAGTACATAATGGAAAATTAAAATTTATGAATAAACTAAAATTTTATTTCTTTATTTCTTTATTTTTATTTTTTTTAGAAAATAAAGTGGTTGCTGCAGAGAATTATTTAGCAGAAGGAAAAAAACTTTTTAATCAAAAAGAATTTTTAAAATCGAAATTTAAATTTGAGCAAGATATTGTTTTTAATCCAAAAAGTGAGGAATCTTACCTGTATCTAGCCAAAATATTTAATAAAGAGGAAAACGACGATCTTGAAGAACAAAACTTAAATACTGTTATAATGTTAAATCCAAAAAATGAAGAAGCAGTTTATCTTCTTGCGTTATTAAGAATAAAAAAATCTGATTACGAAGAATCGGAAATGTTAATTACAAATTTTAAAAAAATTTGTAAAACACTTTGTACAAAAAAGAAAGATTTAGAGTCGAAATTAGAAAATTTGCAGTCACAATAAAGAGTAGACATGAAATTATCTTACAAGATTTTTAAAGTTAAAAATTTAAAATCAAAAAGAAAATTAGTTTGTTTAACTGCTTACTCAAAGCCAATTGCAAAAATATTAGATAGATATTGCGATATTATTTTAGTCGGAGATTCTGTTGCAACAGCTTTTTATGGAATGAAAAGCACTAAAGAAATTAAACTAGATACTATGATTGAACATTCCATTAGTGTAAAAAAATCTGTTAGAAAAAGCACACTGGTATTTGATATGCCTTATAACACTTATAGAAATACTAAAGAGGCAAAAAAAAATGCTATAAAAGTTTTTAAAAAAAGTCATTGTGACGCTGTTAAATTAGAAAGTAATGGAAAAAATTTTAACATATTAAAGAGTTTGGTAAAATCTGGAATACCTGTCATGGGACACATAGGTTATACTCCCCAATACAAAGGCAAGTTCAAACCTCAAGGTTTAAATAAAAAACAACAAAAAAAATTAATTAATGAAGCAATAAAAATAGAAAAAGCAGGAGCCTTCTCAATTGTTTTAGAATGTATTAATTCTGATACGGCAAAAAAAATTACGGAGTCAGTTAACATACCAACCATTGGAATTGGATCTTCCAGTGCTTGTGATGGACAAATTCTAGTTGTAGATGATTTAATAGGTCTTAGTGGATTTTATCCAAAATTTGTAAAGAAATATGTAAATTTAGAAAAGATACTAGATAATGTTTTAAAAAGATTTAGAAGAGATGTTATAAGAAGTAAATTTCCGCTTAGATCGAATACATACTAATTTTATGAATACAGAAAATACAGAATTTCCAGAAAAAAATTTTATAAATTTTATAAAATCAAATTCTAAAATGTTTTCATATTCAGCAGCCATATTGTTTTTAATAATTGCAGTTTCTTCTTGGTTTTTTTATGATTCAGAAAAGAAAAAAATTAAAATTTCAGAAGATTTTATCAAGGCTAAAATTTTATTACAAAATCAGAAGGAAGACGAAGCAAAAAAAATTTTAAAAGAAATTATAGAGAAAAAAAATACAATCTACGCAAGTCTTTCCCTTTTTTTATTGATTGATAATAATTTAATTGAAAATAAAAAATTAATTTTAGATTACTTTGACAATATAATTTCTAATAATATTTACTCTGACGAAGATGTAAATTTATTAAAACTTAAAAAAGCAATTTATATTTCAGATATTAAGGAAGAAGAAGAGATGCTAAAATTATTGAATCCAATAATAAACTCAGACTCAGTTTGGAAAATACAATCCTTGATGTTTTTAGGAGACTTTTATTATTCATTAGCTCAGTTTGAAAAGGCAAAACAGTATTATTCAATATTGCTTAAAGAGGACAGCGATAATATCCCAAAAGCTGAAATAAATAGAAAGATCGAATTTATCAAGAATGAATAAGATTAATAATAACTTATTACTTATTATTTTTTGTATATTTTTAATTAATTGTTCTTTCGGACCAACCACAAGAATTTGGAATGACCTATCCAAAGATTTAGAGATAGCAAAAAATAGAGAGAACACAAAACTAATTTTTTCATCATCAAAAAAATTTGATAAAGAAACAAAAAGTAATGAGGTAATTAGAGTTTCCAGACCCTATAAAAATCAAAACTGGAGTCAACAAAATTTTACTAATGGTAATTATGTGCCTCATTTAATCTATCAAAATAAAAAAAATTTAATTTTTAAAAGTAAAAAATTAGGAAAAAATAAATTTAATTTTATTGATGGAGATTTTCAGCCCATAATAGAAAACGATTTAGTGTTTTTTTATGATCCATCAGGAACAGTATTTAGTTACTCACTTGATGAAGAAAGATTAATTTGGAAGTATAACTTTTATAGAAAAAGATACAAAAATATACAAAAAGAAATCAATCTACATATTTCTTCAGGAGGTCTAATAGCTTCTGATAATTTAGGTTTTATTTATAGTTTGAATAAAAGTTCAGGAAAAATTCAATGGGCAAAAAGCTACGGTGTTCCATTTAAATCAAATATTAAGACAGACGAAAATAATGTGTTTTTAATTAACCAAGACAATAAACTTTATGTAATTGGAGAAGAAAAGGGAGATCAAAGGTTAGATTTAGAAACATTTCCATCTTTTCTTAAATCAAATAATAAATCAAACATTAGCCTAGATGACTCTAGAAAAGATGCTTACTTTATAACATCAGCTGCTGAAATTTATTCTCTCAATTATAGAAATAGAAATATAAACTGGTTATTTAATTTAACAGGAACAAGTACCGACAAACAGGTAGATTTATTTTATTCTTCCCCAATCGTTCATTTAGATGATGAAATCTTTTTAAGCACTTCTTTATCTTCATTTTCAATGAACTCCAGAAACGGGGGTCTCAATTGGGAGTTCCCTTTTTCCACCAAGATTAGACCGATTATTTTAAAAAATTATGTTTTTTTAATTTCTAAAAATGGATTCTTAATAACTTTGAATCGCAAAACAGGGAAGGTAGTTTGGTCACAAAATATATTTAAAAATTTAAAAAAATTAAAAAACAATAAAGCAGGAGATATAACTTCTATTTTATTTGTATCTGACCAGATATTTGTCACAACACAGAATGGATATTTTTTATTTTTAAACTATCAAAATGGAGAAATTATTAATTACGCAAAAGTTAGCAAAGGTTTTTTTTCAAAACCAGTAATTATAAACGAAACAATAATTATAATTGATAATAAGATGAGAGTTTTACAATTTAATTAATTTAGTTGTTTGATTTGCTGCTGAGCAAAGATAATTGAGTGATGTTCTCATCTTTCATTTGATCGACTAATTCAACCGGATATTCTCCAGTAAAATAATGATCCGTAAATTGTGGATACATTTTATTTCTATTTTCACCACAAATTGCTCTATACAGTCCTTCCAAACTTAGAAATTTTAATGAATCTGCTTTTATATAATCACACATTTCATCTAAATTTTTATTGGCAGCAAGAAGTTCTTTTTTAGAAGGCATATCTATGCCATAAAAATCAGGAAATTTTATAGGAGGACATGCAATTCTTACGTGGACCTCTTTTGCTCCTCCGTCGTAAAGCATTTTTACTATTTTAGAACACGTTGTTCCTCTTACTAAAGAATCGTCAATCAATATTATAGATTTATTTTTTATTGAAGACTTATTAGAACTTAGTTTTAATTTTACACCAAAACTTCTTATACTTTGTTTAGGTTCAATAAATGTTCTCCCAACATAATGATTTCTGATAAGACCAAGTTCAAAATTCATTTTTTTATGTTGGCTATAACCAATAGCCGCGGGAACACCAGAGTCTGGAACAGGGACTACAATATCTCCTTTGTTGTCAGTTTCTTTTGCAAGTTCATAACCAAAGTTTTTTCTGTAATCATAGGCACACTTTTCTTTTAAAATACTGTCTGGTCTTGAAAAATAAATATATTCAAATATACAAGGTCTAGGCTTTTTTTTAGTGAATGGTTTAATACTTTTTACTGTATCATTTTCAATTATTACTACCTCACCATTTTCTACCTCTCTGATAAATTTAGCTCCGACAATATCAAAGGCACAAGTTTCAGAAGCAAGAAGATAAGAATTTTTGATTTTTCCTAAAACCAACGGTCTAATACCCAACGGATCTCTAGCGCCTATTAATTGTTTGTTACTCATCATGACCAGGGCGTAACCACCCTGAACTTGAAAAAGCGTATCAATTATCTTGTCTACAATCTTTTTTCTTTTTGATTTTGCGATTAACTGAACAATAGTTTCTGTATCAGAAGTCGTTCTAAAAATAGCCCCATCTTTAACTAATTTCTCTCTTAATTTAATAGCATTTGTAAAATTACCATTATGCGCAACACTAATTCCACCGCCATAGATATCTGCAAAGAAGGGCTGTATGTTTCTCAAAGAAGTTTCACCTGTAGTAGAATAGCGATTATGACCTATGGCAAAATTCCCAGGAAGTTTTTTCAAGGTTTCTTTATTAGTAAAATTATCTCCAACTAAACCATGCCTTTTTTCTGAGTGAAAGCTTTTTCCATCGAACGACACAATTCCACATCCTTCTTGACCTCTATGTTGTAAGGCATGAAGTCCCAACGCAACTACTGTAGAAGCATCTGCAAAGTTATGAATGCCAAAAACACCACATTCTTCTCTGATTTCTTTCAATTTAAATTTTTTGGATTTCTTCTGTTGTTTTTTCAATGTCATTACTGTCTGGAAATTCATCAATTAATAATTCACTTCCGTTTTTTACTATTGGAAAAAAATAAGCCTTATCTAATGACATATCCCATTTTTCATATGAATAAAACCAATTTACCATTGAAAAAATGCAAACTATAAAAACATATCCTTTAAAAATACCGAAGAAAAAACCAAATATTTTGTCCACAGAACCAAGACCCGTATAAGAAAAAAGTTTACCCAGGGATTTTCCTAAGAGAATCAGCGTAAAAAGAGACAATATATAAATAAATATACCCAAACCAATTCCAGTTACGTATTGATTGTCTATATATTCTGAAACGTATGGTTCAATTTTTGGAACTAGTATTATGGTAATGATTAATGCTAAAACCCATTTTAAAAAAGACATCAGGCTTAAAAAGAAACCTTTAGCAAAACATTGAATCGAAAAATAAATAATAAAAATTAAAAAAATTATGTCAAACAAAGCAATATTCTCTCTTATAAAAGATATAAAATTATCCATTTTTGAATGGTTTAAAGGTCAAAATTAGCTTTGGCAGTAATGTTAGAACAGAAATCATTGCTAGAAGCATGGCTATTCCTGTGAAAACGCCAAAATAAATTGTCGGTATAAAATTTGAAAGAACCAATATTGAAAAACCAAATACAATTGTTATTGAAGTATTTAGAATTGCAACACCTACTGTATCATGACACTTTTCAAGAGTAAGATTGTAATCATTAGTTTTTTTAAATTCTTCTTTAAACCTATAGATGTAATGTATACTGTTATCTACAGCTATACCGATTGTTATTGCAGCAATGGTTATTGTCATCATATCTAAGGGAATTCCTAACAAACCAATAATACCAAGAATTAAAAAAGCAGCCATAAAATTAGGAACAACACCAATAAATGATAAGTTTATGTTTCTAAAAAGTATAAAGAACATAAGAGTTATTCCTGCCATAACAATACCTAAAGTTAATATTTGTGATTTAAATAAGCTTTGTAAAAGATTGTTGAACAATATGAGAACTCCAGCTAATTTGAATTCTTCCCGATTTAAGCCCAGTTCTTTTTCTAAATCATAGTTAATTTTTTTAATAAGTTCGTTTCTTCTAAGATTTTCTTTAGAGTCTAAAACTCTTAAACCAATTCTTGCTTCGTTATTTTCAATGGAAATATAAGGATTAATTATCTCTTTTTTTATCGAGTCCGGTATTTTAGTGTACAATACTCCCATTTCCAGACCCTGCAATTTTTTTCCGCCACTTAAATCTTCTGCAACTCTAACCATTGATGCAAAAGATATAACCTTTCCTACAGAATCCAAACTATCCAAGTAATCATGTATTTTAGTAATTCTGTCTATTTTGTCTCTAGTAAACCAGTATTTTGCATCATCATCATCTTCTTCTCCCCAGTCATCATCTGTCTCATTTTCTTTCTCTTTTTTTGGAAATTTTACTATTACATCAAGGGGAGTAGTTCCTCCAAGCTCTTTATCTATTAATTTCATCCCTTTATAAATTTCAGTTTCTTTATCAAAATAATTTATGAAACTATTCTCCACCTCAAGTTTTGTTATTCCAACTATACTTATAATTATTACAAGTATTGCTGATCCAAAAATTGTTTTAGTATTTTTTTGAGCTACCCTGCTTAAGAAAGATGTAATTTTTGATTTTTTTTGATCTCTATAATTTATATTTTGTTTACTTAAAATATTTAAAACTGAAGGTAATAAGGTAAAAGTTACAGTCATTGAAACCAATAAACCCACAGTCATCATCCAACCAAAGTCTATGATAGGTTTAATACCACTAAATATTAACGACAAAAAAGCACAAATTGTTGTGAGCACAGTATAAAGTATTGGCCAAAACATTTTTTCAGAAGTCCAAAGGATTGCATTACTGTTGGAGATGTCTGGATTTTCTTTTCTAAACTGTAAGTATCGTACGCTGATATGAATGTTCATGGCCATTGTTAAAATCAACATTAACGCAATAAAATTCGAAGATATAACTGTGACTTTCCAGCCAACTAAACCCAGGAAACCAATCATAATTAAAACTGAAAAGAAACAACTTAACAGAGGAATCAAGACCCAGAGCAAACTTCTAAAAACAAACCAAAGGGTAAATACGATAAAGAGAAATACCCCACCCCCGAAAACTACAATATCATTTTTTATAAAAGTCATCATATCATCTGCTATCATTGGAATTCCTCCAAGATGGATTACAGGATATATATCTGATGAATTTCTTTTGATTTTTCCAGGAGCAGGGTGTTCCTTAATGATTTGTCTAATTTCATTTATATTCTGATGATTTTTTTTATTATAGGATTTTCTATAAGAGTCATATTTTTTTAAAAAAGTTTTATAAGAATTTCTCTCTTTAGATGTAAGTTGACCACTTATTTTTCTTTCCAGATAATCATTTTTTGTTTTTATTAACTCAGCCAATTTTTTATCAGACTTGATATAAACTAGAATCCCACTTGTTTTACCATCTTCGCTAATTACAAAGTTTTTATATATTGGACTATTGATAATTTCATCAAAACCCCTATCCAAATCGACATCTGGACCTGATAAAGTTTTAAAATTTTTTATTCTTTCTGCTAAAGGGTCATCATTATTTTTAAGTAAAGGAACATCTAAGATTGTAATTACATTATCTACCCAATCAAGATTCTCTAAAGAGTTTTTTAATAATTGGAGATTTTTAATGGTATTCTCTGATTTAAAATTATAATCCTCATTAGGAGAGTGAGTATAAGTTAAAACTAAAAAATCCTTAGAACCGTATTTATTGTTTACCTCTCTTAAATACTTTAAATCAGGGTCATTCTCTAAGAGCAAGGTATCCGAGGAGGCGTCTAATTGAAAATTTTTTATAAAATACCCAAAACTTAAGAGTACAAGAACAAGAATAAATAAAGTAAATCTTGGTTTTTGAATTACACTGTTTTTATATAAATTAGAGAGGATCACTATAATTAGATATAACTTAAAAATAGAGAATTTAAAATTAGAAATTTTTTCTATGTTTTTGGTAAATCTTTGAACTTTGTGTAAATTTTCTCAAATTCTACTTTTACATTTCCAGTTGGACCATGTCTTTGTTTTCCAATCATTATATCGGCTTGCCCTAATACATCATTCATTTTGGATTGCCATTCCGCATGTTCTACAGTTCCTAACCTGGGCTCTTTTCTCTCTTCATAATATTCTTCTCGATATACGAACATAACAACATCGGCGTCCTGTTCGATAGAGCCTGATTCTCTTAAATCTGATAACTGAGGTTTTTTATCATCTCTTTGCTCTGTGGCACGTGAGAGCTGTGAAAGCGCAAGAACAGGAACTCCTAACTCCTTGGCTAAGGCTTTTAGGCCTTGTGTAATTTCTGATATTTCTTGAACTCTTCCATCGTATCTTCTTCCTCCTGCCGACATTAACTGAATGTAATCTACAACAATCATATCTAGACCAAACAATCTTTTTATTCTTCTTGCCCTATTGGACAAAGTAGAAATTGTAATTGCCGGTGTTTCATCAATTAATAAAGGTAACTCATGAATATTTCTTGAAGTTTCAATTAGTCTATTCATTTCCTCTTCAGTAATTTTACCTCTTCTAATGTCGTTTGATTTTATTCTGGATTGTTCTGATATAATTCTTGTAGAAAGTTGTTCTGAAGACATTTCTAAAGAGAAAAAAGCAACAACTGATTTTTTATTATCGTCAGAATTTTTTTTTGCCGCATGAAAAGCAATATTGGTTGCCAAAGCAGTTTTACCCATAGATGGTCTACCTGCAATTATTACCAAATCAGATTTATGAAGACCTCCTAATCTTTCATCAAGATCTGTCAGTCCGGTAGGAACGCCAACTATACCTTGGTCATTCTTCATTGCGTTGGTGGCCATCTCTAATGTTTGATCTAGTGCTTGACTGAATAGTGAAAAAGATTGATTAAATGTTCCTCTCTCAGCTAAATCAAATAATGATTTTTCAGTATTTTGTATTATGTCATCTCCAGTTTTTTCTAAAGAATCATCCATAGACTCCTCAGATAAATTTTGAGAAATTTTAACGAGTTCTCTTTTTACAAATTTTTCATGAATAATTTTTGCATAATCTATGGACTGTTTAACAGACGATGAGAACCTTGTTAATTTTACTAGGTATTCAGTGCCACCGACTTCTGACAAGCTTTCTTCATTTTCAAAAGAGCTTTTTAAAGTTATAGGGTTTGCTATCATTCCTTTATTGTGTAGTTTTTCAATATAACTATAAATTTTAGAGTGTAATGGATCATAAAATTCTTTTTCATTAACTATACTTGCCACTTCATCAATTATATCATTATTTACTAATACAGAGCCTATAAGAGCTTGTTCGGCCTCTATATTTGAAGGAAGCTTCTTTTCTCCAGAAAAAGTTTTGATTTTTAGATTTTCCATAACGAACGTAACTTCTATCTCAAACAAACATCTGTTGTAAAAGTAAAAGTTATTAACCTTTTTTTTCTATCTGTGGAAAAATTTAATTATTTACCAGGCTTCTTTTTTTCAACCAAGACACGTAATTCTGCAATTAGGTCGGAATGTAAATTAACGAATAAAGAGAATTCCCCAACTTTATTTATTTCTTTCTTGAGATCAATTTGGGAAGGATGAATGGTTTCTTTAAAATTGTCTAAAAAGTACTTTGAAATCTCTTTTGGTTTAATACTTCCATACAACTCTCCATTTTCTTTTGTTTCTTTGCTAAAAACTAAGTTTTTCTTTCTTATTTTTTCGAATATTTCTTTTGCAGCTTTTTTTTGTTCAATATTTTTCTTGTTAATTTCACTTCTCTTTCTATTAACATAATCAACATTCTTTTTGTCAGCCCTAAGTGCTTTTCCAAATTTTAAAAGAAAATTTCTTCCATAACCGTCTTTAACGTTTACTACTTGTCCCACATCTCCTAAATTTCTTATTTTTTCTAATAAAATAACTTCCATTTAAATTAAACCTAAAATTTTTGCTCTTTTAATTGCTAAAGATAACTGTCTTTGTTTATTTTGGCTTACTGAGGTTATGCGAGATGGCAGAATTTTTCCGCTATCTGAAGTGTATCTTTTTAATAATTTGACATTTTTATAATCTACTATAGGTGCATTTTTTTGAGACAAAGGACAGCTTCTGCCAAATCTCATCTCAGGTTTCTGGAAAAGGCTCAACTTGTTTTGATTGCCAAATTTTTTACCTTTTCCTTTTTTTCTCTTATCACGTCTCATAAATTTTATTTTTTCGAAGTAAAATATTCGTTTTTTAAATCAAGCTTATCGTATTTTACAGTTAGATATCTAATTACGTTATTGTCGATAGATAGCTTTTTTTCAATTTCTTTAATTATCGTACCTTCGCCTTCTAATTTAAAGTGTACAAAGATTCCTTTTCTATTTTTCTTTATTTTGTTTGCAAGACCTAATAGTCCCCATTTTTCTGTTTTTAATATTTTGCCAGATTTACTTAGAATTTCAGAATACCTAGCGATTAGGCCATCAACTTCTTTGTCTGATAAGTCCTGTTTTCCAACAAATGTATGTTCGTAAAAAGCCATTTTTTCAATTAAATTAATACTTTTTTTTAGAACGGACTTATACTATTTAAATTTTGTTTGTACAATAGTAATAATAGTAGGATTCTACTATTTTAATTAAAATGAAAACTCTTATGTTTCCAGGTCAAGGTTCACAGTCTGTTGGTATGGGCTCAGATTTGTATAAAAATTTTGCTTTAGTTAAAAATATTTTTAAGGAAGCTGATGAAAAATTAAATTATTCTATAAGCAAAATAATATTAGACGGACCTGAAAGTGAGCTTAAGCTTACAAAAAATACTCAGCCTGCCATAATGACTGTAAGCTATTCTATATTCAAAGTAATTACTCAAGAATTTAATATTCAATTAAAAGATATTAAATATTTTTCAGGACATTCTCTTGGTGAATATAGTGCTCTTGTATCTGTTGGATCTTTAAATTTTAAAGATGCAGTTTATCTTTTGCATGAAAGGGGAAAATCTATGCAGGAAGCTGTGCCTGAAGGAAAAGGATCTATGCTGGCTGTTATGGGATTAAAAATGGATGAGGTGGAAAAATATATAGATAAAATAAAAGACAAAGGTGTATGTGAGGTAGCAAATGACAATTCTGACAGTCAAATTATTTTGAGTGGAGAAAAAACAGCTTTAGAAGAGATTAATAAAATTTTAAAATCAAATAAAAAAAAATCAATATTTTTACCTGTTAGCGCTCCTTTTCATTGTTCCCTTATGAAGAACGCAGCTGGAAAAATGAGAGACAAAATTTTTAATACTAATTTAAAAAATCCCTCAACGGATATAGTAAGCAATGTAACTGCTAAGTCAGAAAAAGATGGTGAAAATATTAAAAAGTTGCTTGTTGAACAAATTTACTCAAAAGTTAGATGGAGGGAAAGTATTCAGTATATGATTAAAAATGGTGTTAATGATTTTATTGAAATTGGACCAGGCAAGGTATTATCTGGCCTTGTCAAAAGAATTAGTGGAAATGTTAGCGTTAAAAGTATAAATACAATTGAAGATATCAAAAATCTTAAATGATTGATTTTAAAAACAAAAAAATTTTAATAACAGGTGCCACTGGAGGAATTGGCGGTGCACTTGTAAAAAAATTTGTTTCTCTTGGAGGAACCGTTCTTGGTACAGGAACAAAATCTGACAAGCTAGATTTAATAAAAAAAAACCATCCAACCGTTAAAATTAAAAAGTTTAATATGTCAGAACATTTAGCAATTGAAGAATTTGTGGACTCTGCTGCATCAGAATTAGGAGGTCTAGATGTTTTGGTTAATAATGCTGGAATTAATGTAGACAATTTATCTTTAAGAATGAAAGATGAAGAGTGGAAAAAGGTTGTTGATATAAATTTAACATCTACTTTTTTATTATCCAAATATGCTATCAAAAGAATGTTAAAAAACAAATTTGGAAGAGTAGTAAATATTACATCGATAGTAGGTCACACAGGAAATATTGGTCAGGCAAATTATTCAGCCTCAAAAGCAGGTATAATTGGAATGTCAAAAAGTTTAGCTATTGAATATGCAAAAAAAAATATAACTGTAAATTGTGTATCTCCCGGTTTCATAGTGTCGGACATGACCATGAATATAGCAGAAAAGGTTAAGTTATTTTTGACTTCAAGAATTCCCATGGGAAAACTTGGCACAGGAGAGGACGTATCAAATTGTGTGGCCTTTTTATCTTCGGAATCGGCTTCCTATGTCACAGGAGAAACAATACATGTTAATGGAGGCATGTATATGTCTTGACAAAAAAACAGAAAAATCTTAATAACGAATTAACAAAATACTCAAAAAGGAATTAAAAAATGGCAAAAGATGTAGGCGCAACAGTTAAGAAGATCGTAGCAGATCATCTTGGTGTGGACGAAGCAAAAGTTACAGACGAAGCAAGCTTTATAGATGATTTAGGAGCCGACAGTTTAGACACAGTTGAACTGGTGATGGCTTTTGAAGAAGAGTTTGGATCTGAAATTTCTGATAGTGAAGCTGAGAAAATTTTAACAGTTGGAGATGCAATAAAATTTATTGAAAGTCATTCTAACTAAGGTAACAACTTTCACTAAATGAACAATCCAAATAAGCCTTTGATGCTTGTTTTATCATCGCCTTCTGGGGCTGGAAAAACGACACTTTCAAAAAAAATTCAACAATCAGATAGTTCTTTCGAAATTTCCGTTTCACATACAACAAGAAAACCAAGAGCAAACGAGGTTGATGGTTTAGACTATCACTTTGTGAACAAAAAAAAATTCGAGTCATTATTGAAAGATAATGCGTTTTATGAACATGCGGAAATTTTTGGAAATTATTATGGAACATCTAAATCTTCAATAAACAAAATCACACAAAAAAAACACAATGTTTTATTCGATATTGATTGGCAAGGAAGCGAACAGCTTAGTAAATTTAAAGAACTAAACTTAGTTAAAGTTTTTATACTTCCTCCTAGCAAGGAAGAACTGGAAAAAAGACTGATAGCAAGAAATCAAGATGATAAGGAAGCCATAAAACGTAGAATGTTAGCCTATTCCAAAGATGTTGTTCATCAAAAAGATTATGACTATGTCCTGATAAACGATGATGTTGAAGACTGTTTTAAAAAGTTAAAGAAAATAATATCAAGCCATCTGTAAAAAAATAAAGTGGCTTTATATTTTAAGTGTTTTTTCGTAGTGTTCGGTTATTTTGTAATACTCTTCACAGAGAAGTTCGGCTGGTCTTTTTTTTAGGTCTATATTTAAAAGTTTTGCTATTTCCTTATAATTTTTGAATATTTTGGAAAAAGCTTTATTTATCATCTTTCTTTTACCAGAAAATAAAAGTTGGGTGATTTTTTCTAAATTTTTAATATCTACAATATTATAATTTACCTTAAATTTAGGTTTGAATATAATAATTTTTGAATCAACATCAGGAACTGGCAAAAAGCATTTTCTAGATATTTTGAAACTATCAATTATATCAAGCCTAAAATTTGTTAATACAGTAATTCTTCCATATTCTTTAGTGTTAGGTTTGGCCAAAATTCTATCAGCAACTTCTTTTTGAAACATAAATATAATTTTTTTAAAAAAAGGCGGCCAGTTGCCTAATTTTATGAATTTCGCTAAAATTTGAGTTGAAATATTGTAAGGCAAATTACCAAATATTACCTCTGCATTTGTATTTGAATTAAAATTAAATTTAAGAATATCTTCATTAAATATATCTTGATTTTCTTTTAAATTAAATTTTTTAGACAATATTTCACAAAATCTTTTATCTTTTTCTACCAGTAAAATCTTTTTTGGATTTTTTTTTAAAATTATTTCTGTTAAATTTCCAGTTCCAGGCCCTATCTCAAAAATGATTTTGTCTCTTATACTATCTAAAGCTGATATTTTATTAAGAATATTTTCATCAACTAATAAATTTTGGCCCAGTGATTTTTTAAGTTCTAGCATTAATATTTTTAAAAAATTTGATCGCTTCAAGTAAGCTTTTTGGATCTGCTACATTTTTTTTAATTATATTTCTTCCGGTTCCATGATCGGGAGAAATTCTGATATAAGGCAATCCTAGAGTAATATTAATTGCATCAAATTTATACAAGGCCTTAAATGGTGATAAAACTTGATCATGATACATTCCAACAAGTACATCAAATTTATCTTTTTTAAGGTTCATAAAAGCAGTGTCACCAGATAATGGGCCATGTATAGATATTTTTCTTTTTTTTAGCTTTTTTATAACAGGAATAATAATTTTTTTTTCTTCAGAATTTTTTCTTAATTCATCGTTGTGGGGATTTAAGCCTAGTAATCCAATTTTTGGTTTATATCTTAGTTTTTTTGAAAAAAATGCATTAATTGTAATCAATTTATTGGCAATTAATTTTTTTGATATTTGATTAGATATTTTTTTTATTTTTATGTGTGTAGTAACCGGACATACAGATAAGTTCTTATTGTAAATGATCATTGCTTCTTTTCCAATAACCCCTTCTTTTTTTGCTAAAAACTCTGTAATTCCTGTAAAGTTATTACCAAAAGTTTCTCTTTTATTTATAGGACAATTGATAAAACCAGAAACCTTTTTCTTTTTGGCAAACTCAACAGCTATTTTAAAACATTTTAATATATATTTTGATTTAGCTTGATAACTAACTTTAAAGGGATTTGTAAACTTTAATGGAACATCATAAATTAAAAGTTGTTTTTTAAAATTTTTTTCTTTTATTTTTGATATTTTATTTATATTTAATTTAATTTTTATAAGCTTTAATTGTTTTTTTATTAATAAATAATTTCCAATTACAAAAATATTCAAATTTTTAAAGTTCTTTCTTCTTTTCCAGATTTTTGCAATTAATTCGGAATTAATACTATTTGGTTCCCCAGCAACTATACAAACTAAATTTTTCATAAAAATTTAATTTGTATAGATCTTTCTAAGTTTGAATAATGCAAATTTGAGAACATTTTTAATTTTTTTTCTTTTTCACTGTTAACTATTTTTTCTTTAATTAACTCTATATCTTTTTTTTCATTGATATTCTTTGAGTTTTCTAAATAAACTTTAATCTTACTCTCAACTTCGACAGTATTTAAAGATATTTTGTTTTTGTATATTTGAAAAATCATATAGTTCCATTTCAAATCAACTTGAAATCTTTTTAAAAGATTTTCATAATTCAAGTCGTATATTCCAAGAAGATTCTTCAATCCATCTCTATTAGTTCCTAGCTTTTTACAGGTATCATCAACTAAAGCCTCAAGTTGATTTTTGTTGTATTTATTTACATTTCTTTTTTGAATTTCATTTGTTTTTATGTTTCGTTTGATTAATGATTTCACAGCAAGTGCTTTTATTTGTTCCTGGTTATCTTTATTAATTTGAGTATTAGATAATATTGCAATGAGTTTTATTTCTTTTAGTAAATCTAGACGTGTAATTGGATGATTTCCTACTGATATAATTATCGAATTATTTGTTTGCGAAAAAACTTTTTCAGCTGGAAATAAAAAAAAAAAAACTACTAAAAAATATATTGGTATTGTTTTCATCTGTCAATCAGGGGAGATTTTGCTTCACCAAATGGGAATAATGATATTCTAAACATCAATGAATCTGTTGATGCCACATCTCTATCAGTGTAAAACTCCCTTCTGAATACCAGGCCAGCTTTTAAACAGTCGTTTATATAGTCGTATGCCAAATCATAAAATTCTGTAGATTCTGTTTCTAAATTTTTCTTAATATTAAAATTCAATTCCCCGGAATTACTAAAATCAATCTTAATACCTGACTTGATATAGTTACTAGTACCAACGTGATTATTCTCTTCTAAATAATTAAGGTTAAAACTTGTATTACCTAGTATTAAATTTGCTTCCAAATCATTATAGTTAACATCATTAAAGTTATGATCTAAAGAAAATTTATTGCTCAATGTAAAATTATCACTTAATTTTAAATAGGCTTCACCAACTAAATCGGACGCTTTTTGATCAAGGGAGCTTTTTGATGGAATAGAACTATTCTCATTAAAATTATATGTTTGTCCAATTGATAAAGAATAATTTTTATCACCAGGTGTATTTTCTTCTAAATCATTGTTTGATATTTCAAATCCCATGGTAGCACTTGTTCCTTTTTCAACTACATCTGGATGAGAGTTTTTATTCAATGAAAAAAGATTAGAATAGCTTAATTTTAAATCGTCATCCTGTATATTCCTCATATGACCTGGCGCATGTCTAATTGAAAATTGAGGAGTTAAAAAATTAACTTTGCCTAAAGAATTACTTTTTTTGGACATAGGTAATTTAGCGTTGTATGCCAACACTCCAGAGAATTCACTGTTTAAGCCATCAGTTTTATATTTTTCAGCGTTATCGGCCTCATAATTAACTACTTTGAATAAACCTTTAAATTTATTCTGAATACCAGCTAAGCTAATAAATGGATTTGATTGCCAATTAATATCATTTACCCAAAATTTAGTTGTTTGATTTACTTTGTAGTTTCTTACAAATGCATTACTACGAACATCGAAAACACCGGTTTTATCACCAGTAAACAAATTTCTTTCAAACAATATGTTTGGAAGAGAGTATTCAAATCTAGTCTTGTCAGAGTCTGATGCTGTTAAATTTTCAAACATTGCTGCACTTACACTCAAATAGTTTGTATCATCTTGAAATTCATAGTTGAGATCTTTTTTGACAATATTCTTTTCTTTGTCCACTAGCGCCGTATCAATATCGTGTACTTTAAAATAAGTATCATTTGATACATGCTGCATGTTTATTTCTAAGTTACTTGAATAATTTTCTTCCGACAAATCATAGGTAAATCTTGAAAAAAAATGAGATCGAGAACCATCAGTTTTTGAAACCCTGTTTGTTTTTTTATATCCTTGTGTGTAACTTGAGTCCACAACAAGATACGAATTTTTAAATGCTTGTCGATATTCATGCAACACTAAAAGATTTTCTTTGCTATATATTTTTGGAGTAAAAGTCATATCTCTATTTTCAGATAAAGCCCAAAAATATGGGACCTTCGCACTAAAGCCAACTGTAGTATTATCTTCTAAAGTTGGAAATAGAAAACCAGATCTCCTTTTTACTGTTGGTCCAGGATGAAAAAATTTAGGAAAATAAAAAATAGGAAAGTCATAAATTTTTAAAACAGCATTGTCGTAATACACAGTTTTTTTAGCTTTATTGTGTTGAATTTTTTTAGCCTGAATTTGCCATGGCGGGCACTTTTTTCCATCTCGATTTTTACATGTAGTAAAAACACCTTTTTCAAATGTTGTTCCTTTGTCATCAATATAGGCAGAGTTTGCAAAAAATCTTGGTTCATTTCTTTCATCGGTTTTGAAAGTTGGATCGTTAAAAAACGATCTAACATCACTACCCACAATTTTCCTTTTTTTTTCATCTATATAGATTTCTGAAAATAAATATTCATTATCCCTATTATCTACAACTTTAACTTCACCTTGAGAAAAAAACATATTCTTTTCAGTCAAATAATTGAACATGTCTGTGTAAATTTTATTACCGTTTATATCGGTAATTACACTTTTGGTATTTGAGTAGATTACTTGTTTTTTATTATCAAAAAAAATGTCCTCACCTTGTATTCTAAACTTTTCAGAGGTCACAATATCTGTTGGACCAAAAGATCTTGCTAATTGGTTTATCTTATTATACTCAGCTTTTTCAGTAAAAATTATATTTTTTCTATCATCAGATATTTGAACATTTCCTGTAGCATACACAACTTTAGACTCTTTATTTAACTGAACTTCATATGCGTTAATGGTTAATTCTTCTGCTATTACAGTTACAGAAGGAAGAAAAAAAGAGAATATTAGTATGAATTTATATAATTTATTTTTCATTGATTTGCATAATCCCCACAGAACAAAATAAAGTTAAAACAATTATCGGTGACCAGACAGAAATAATCAAAGGAATTCTTTCTGTCGCACCCAAAGCCATTGAAAAGTTTTTAAAATAGAAAATAACCACACATGTAATTATGGAAAGCAATATATAGTATATGTTTTGCTTTTTATCATTTGAGTTTAATGAGAATATAGAAGCCAAAAATACCATTAAAACCAAGAAAAAGGGTAGAGACAGGTAATAATGTTTCTTCTCTTCCAAAAGCTTAATGTTATAACCTTTTTCAACTAAATCATCTGTTTCAGTAACAATTTTGTAAAAAGATAATGTATCCAAATTTGAATAAATTGAATTTAACTTTGCTTTATTAAAGGTTGAATTGAATATTAAAGTTTCAAATTTTTCACTAGATCCATTTTCCCCTAATACTACTTTAAAACCATCTTCCACAACCCATGGAGTGTTTAGTATGTTAGCTTTTTTTGCTTCAATTCTTTCTATTAATACATTTTCTTCATTAAGCTTGTAAATGCTTACATCTAATAAAAAATCATCTTCTATTTTTTTTGATTTTATAAAGTTTGTTTCTGATCCGACTTTTTCTTTTAACCAAACTCCATTATTTGTAATTGAAGCTAAATGAGATTTATCTAGATCGTAACCTCCTTTGACATCTTCATAATACTTGACCATAAGAGACGTGACTGGACTTACGGCTAGGAGAATTATAACCCCAGAAAAAAATGCAGTAGCGCCAAACAAAGTTACAAATCTAGCACTAGAAAATCCAAAAGTTTTTAAAGACAGAATTTCGTTACTATTTTTTAATTTTATTAAAACCCACATAGAAGATAAAAATATAATAAAAGGAAAAATATTTACCAAAATACTCGGGACAACCATGAAAGATAAAGCTATAGGAAGCATTATACCAACATCGTAGTCAGCAAAATACGTAACTTCTTCACGTAGGTTCATTATTAATCCCCCTGCAGAAAAAACTAAAACTACATTTCCTATACCAATTAAAAATTCTTTAATTAAATATGTATTGATTACCGAATTTTTCATTATTTTTTCCTTAAATTTTCATATAAAAAATTCCTTATAATTTCAAAATAAATTAAAGGAAGTATAACTATTGGGGTTAAGTAATAAATCAAAGTATTGGTAAAAGATTTTCCAGAATATTTAACTAAAATTTCAGCTAAAACTAAAATTAAAAATGCAAAAACAGGATAAAAATATTTATAAAAATTTTTAAATTTATTTTCTTCTCTTTGATTTAAAAGAAAACAAAGAATTAATGTTATAACAGGTATATATAACGGCATACCAAATCGTCTATTTATTTCAGAAAGAACATCATTCTTTTTATGATCTCTAGGACAGTTTAAAATTTCTTTATCTTCATCATTGAAATAACATTCAATAAGCATTTTTGAAGGAGTTTCTTGTATTTTAGTTTGTACTATAGATCGAGTTTGTATGTTATCTAACTTAAGTATTGTTTTTTGAAATTTTACTGTTTGTAAATTATTATTTTTATTATCCTTCTGTGTAGTAATTTTTTCTGACTGAATTATTCCGTCATTTAATACCAGGACAGGGTTATCTAGATTTGCTACTCTGCCTTTTTTTGCAATTATTGTAATATTGTCTGTGCTGCCAGAATCTTCTAAACTTCTTAGCACTTTACCTTCATCTCTAATAAAAATATTTTCCATATCCCCATTTTTATTTTTTTTTTCAACAAAAATAGTTAAGCCAGCAACAGTGTCGTTGAACTGATTAGTTTTAATCATGCTTGAAATAAAATCGAGACTTGAAGATTTAATTAATGATCTTGAATAATTTAATACACTTGGGTTTATAGCTGTCGCAAGAAATAATTGAAGCAATGTTACAATTAGAGAAACTTTGATAAAAAAGTTAACAACTTTTAATTTATTTAAACCTGCCGTCCATAAAATTATTAATTCGTTTTCATTATCAAATTTTAAAATTGATAAGACCAAGGCAATCAAAAAAGACAGGGGTATAAATTTTGTTAAGATTTTTGGAACATTCAATAATGAATAACCAAGATACACGGTTAGCGCATGACCATCCTCGACTACCAAATCAAGGAAATTTACTGCCTGGACAGTCCACACAATCGCACTAAAAGTGAACAAAGTTATTAAAAAATACTTGCTTAATTCTAGAAAAAAGTGCTTATAAATTTTATTACTCAACATTGTTATTGTTTTTGTATATAATTAAAGGAACTTATTAGAAATTACAATCTTAGGTTGACCAAATGATAAATTTTACGAACAAATTTGATGATAAATGTGAAAACTGGGGGGTTTTTGTATCAGCGGACAAGCTGCTCTTAAAAACGTCCAAGCTTGAAGTAGAAGACATGGTCAAAATTAACAAATTTTTAAAAAAAATTCAAAAAAGCAAAGATGAAAAAAAGATCCATTCTTTTGATTTATCAGAGGATAAAAGATGCTTCATAATAATTTTAAAGGAAAAATTAATTAATTTTGAATTAAACAATTTGGGAGGTTCGTTTAGAAATCTAGTTGCATCTAATAAGGGTTTAAATAAGATTAACCTGCTTATTTCAGAAAACTTAAAAAACAAAAATCTTTCAGAAGAAGAACTGGTTTCTGAATTTATGTATGGATATGTTTTAAAGAGCTATTCTTTTGACAAATATAAATTGAAAAAAGAATTAGACCCTGTAACAAAAATTGATTTTTGTGTTAATAAACCTGAAAAATTTAATAAAGAATTTGAAACTTTGTTATCTGTAAAAGAAGGTGTTTTTTTAGCACGAGATTTAGTATCTGAACCACCAAACGTACTTAATCCTAAGCATTATACCCAGGAAATAATGAAATTAAAAAAATTAGGATTAAAAGTTGAAGTTTTTGGAGAAAAAGATCTAAAAAAAATGGGAATGAATTCTCTTCTTGGGGTTGGACAGGGAAGCGCAAACGAAACTTTTTTAGTTACAATCAAATGGAATGGAAAAAAACAAAAAGTAAAACCATTATGTTTCGTTGGAAAAGGGGTTTGTTTTGATACGGGAGGTATTTCTTTGAAACCTGCTAGGTTCATGGAAGAAATGAAGTATGACATGGGTGGATCAGCAGTTGTGGTTGGTCTAATGAAAACTTTAGCATTAAGAAAAGCAAAAGTGAATGCCATAGGCGTAGTTGGATTAGTAGAAAATATGCCAGGTGGAAATGCCCAAAGACCTGGTGACATAGTAAAATCTTATTCAGGAAAAACAATTGAAGTTTTAAATACAGATGCAGAAGGAAGATTAGTTTTGGCAGATGCACTTGCCTACGCAGAAAAAGAATTTAAACCAGAATTTATAATTGACCTAGCAACTTTAACCGGCGCGATAATAGTAGCTTTAGGAGAGGAATATGCTGGACTTTTTTCAAATGATGACAAATTATCAGAACGATTATTTAAAATTGGAAATTCTATTAATGAAAAAGTTTGGAGATTACCATTGCACAAAAATTATGATAAATTGATGAATTCAAAATACGCAGATGTCCAGAACATTAATTACGCTGGAGGAGCAGGGTCTATAACAGCTGCTCAATTTTTACAAAGATTTGTTAGCAAAAATGTACCATGGGTTCACCTTGATATTGCAGGTATGGCATTTTCTAAAAAGGCAGCAAGTATAAATTCAGGTGGAGCCACAGGTTTTGGTGTAAGATTGTTGAATGATTTACTTAGAAAACATTACGAATAAAACAAATGATTCAACAAACGTTATCTATTATAAAACCAGATGCCGTTGAAAGAAATTTAGTAGAAAATATCAAGGAAATATTTTCAAATAATAAATTAAAAATTCTAAAAACAAAAAAAATTCAAGTTACAAAAGAAGAAGCTTCAGATTTTTACAAGGTTCATCAAACAAAACCTTTTTATGATAAATTATGCAGTTATTTATCATCTGGCCCGATTGTTGTAATGGTTCTTGAGGGAGAAAATGCTATTGAAGAAAATAGAAAACTTATGGGAGCTACAGACCCAAAAAATGCTGATGAAGGCACAATAAGAAAAAAATATGGAATATCTATAGACAAAAATTCAGTTCACGGCTCAGATTCTCCCGATAATGCAAAGAAAGAAATTAATTTCTTTTTCAAAAATTAGCTTAGATTATATATTTTACGGATAGCTATAGAGTAAGCTTTATACTCTTCTAATTGGACTTTCTTTTTTAAATTTTCAGGAGTTTCATTTTTATTTACCAAAACTCTTTTTTTTAAAATTATTTTTCCGTTGTCTAGCTTTTCATCAACAAAGTGTACAGTACAGCCTGTAATTTTTTCACCAGCCTGCATGACACGTTTAAAAGTGTTCAGACCTTTGTATTTAGGCAGTAAAGAGGGATGAATATTAATGATTTTACCTTTAAAATTTCTAATGAAGTTTTTTGAAAGTACTTTCATAAAGCCAGCCAAGCATACTAAATTTATTTTTCTTTCTATTAATTCTTTTATAGCAATTTTTTCAAATTTTTCTTTTTTTACGTCTAAAATAATATGTGGTATTGAAAATTTTTTAGCAAAGGAAATTCCTTTAGCACTTTTTTTATTTGAAATTATTAGATTTATATTAACGGGAAAATTATAATCCCTAGAATTCTTTATAATTGATCTCAAGTTAGTTCCAGATCCTGATATAAAAATACATGCTTTTTTCTTTACCATCTAATTTTTTTTAATAAATTTAACTTTTTTGAAGATTTTGAAATAAAACCAATCTCGTAAGGTTGAAATTTTTTATTAAAACATTTTTTTAATTTAGAGATCTTGTGCTTTTCTGTTATTAAACAGAATCCAACACCACAGTTAAATGTTCTCATCATTTCCATATCAGTAATATTTTTACCTTTAAGCCACTTAAAGATTTTAAGAACTCTTATTTTTGATAAGTCTATGTTAACAGTTAAATTATCAGGAACAGATCTAGTTATATTTTCTATTATACCACCCCCAGTAATATTTGCTGAAGAATTAATCAAATTTTTTTTTACTAAATTTAAAACTTCTTTAGTATAAATTTTTGTCGGGACCAACAACTCTCTTTTTAAAAATTTATCAATTTTAGAATTTTTGATTATTTTTCTCACTAAAGAAAATCCATTAGAATGTAAACCACTAGATGGCACTGCTAATATTATGTTTTTATTTTTTACTTTATCTTTACTTATAAGTTTTTTTCTAGAAACTAAACCAACTGAAAAACCAGCTAAGTCAAATTTATTTTTGTTATATGTTCCTGGCATCTCAGCTGTTTCACCACCAACCAATAAACAATCTGAAATTTTACATCCCTTTACTATCCCTCGAATAATTTTTTTCATTTTTGTAAGGTTTATTTTTCCGGTAGCTATATAATCTAAAAAGAATATTGGTTTAGCTCCCTGAACAATTAAATCATTAACACACATTGCTACTAAATCTATTCCAATGGTGTCAAATTTATTAAAACGATTTGCAATTTCAAGTTTTGTGCCAACCCCATCTGTGCTTGCAACCAAAAGGGGATCTTTAATTTTTATTTCTTTAGTGTCAAATATCGAAGCAAATTTTCCTATATTACTTTTGCTAAATTTGTTTAATTTTTTTTTAAAAGCCTGTTTAGAGTATTTTCTAATATATTTTGTAAATTTTTCTGCAGTTTCAATATTTACGCCACTTTTTTTGTAACTATTTTTTGTTTTTTTCATTAATAAGATGATAATTAGATAATTTATGAAAAAACTTATTTTCTTATCTTTAATAATATTATTTTCAAACAAAACACAAAATGTTTTTGCTGATCAGAATACTTTTATTGTTGATAATATAATTGTTACTGGTGAAATACGTGACAACAATTATAGGGAGAATTACATAGATGTTGCTTTTAGAAAGGGATTCCAGAGATTGGTAGAAAATATACTTCGTATTAAAGATCAAAAAAAAATATTAAGCACAGATCTATCCACTATAAAATCACTTGCTGAAAGCTATAAAATAAATGAAGAAAAAATTGTAGGCAGCAAATATAGTTCCGAAATAACAATAATTTTTAAAAGAAATTCGGTTACTAATTTTTTTTACAA
>CACIPQ010000008.1 GCA_902588585.1 uncultured Pelagibacteraceae bacterium
GCCTTTGTATTCACCATTAATTTTACTTAAATTTTCTTGAAGATTGCTGGAAGAAAATATCTTCTTATATGCCTGATCCAGTTCCATAATTTTTTTATTATCATATTTTTTTCTTCTTAAACCTATTAAATTAATACCTTTTAAATAATTTCTATTTCCAAATGATAAGCCAAATGGAATCACGTCCTTTAAAACGCCGGTCATACCACCGATCATTGCTAATCTTCCTATTCTAGTAAATTGTTGAACGGCTGAATTACCTCCTATAACAACCGAATCTTCGATCGTAACATGTCCTCCCAAAGGAACATTGTTAGCAATAACAACATTATTTCCTATTTTACAGTCGTGAGCGATATGAGATGAAATCATGAATAAACAATTATTGCCAATAACTGTTTTATTTCCTCCACCGGCCGTACCTGGATTAATAGTTACGTACTCTCTAACAACATTGTTCTCACCAATTTCTAAACTATTCTCTTCCCCTTTATATTTTAAATCTTGAGGTGCTGTTCCAATACTTGCAAAAGGATAAATTTTTGTTCCTTTGCCTATTTTTGTATTTCCTTCAATATGAATATTTGAAATTAATTCAACGCCGTCTTCTAGTTTTACTTTTGGTCCAACAAAACAGAAAGGTCCAACCTTTACATCTTTTCCAATTTTTGCTTTTGGATCTATTACGCTTGATTTATGTATCATTTATTTCTTTCTACTATTGTTGCGGCCCATTCTGCATCAGCAACTTTTTTACCATTAACTTTAGCGACACCTTTGTATTTCCAAACTCTTCCGTGAGATCTAATTGCTTCAATATCTAAATGTAATTCGCAATCAGGCATCACCGGATTTCTAAAACGAGCTTTGTCTACACTCATCAGATAAACAAGTTTATCTTTGTATTCTTTAGGATCAATTCCATGTGCAGTGAGTGCTGCAGCAGCTTGACCAAAAGCTTCAACAATTAAAACTCCAGGCATAACTGGTTGGTCCGGAAAATGACCGTCAAAATAAAATTTTCCTTTTTTTACATTTACAATCGCAGTAGCAGATTTTAAGGGAACAATATTGATTAATTTATCGATCAAAAGCATTGGCTCTCTGTGAGGAAGAAGTTTTTGAATTTCTTCTTTAGTAATACTGTTAGTCATTATTTTTTTCCTTTTTTAAAAATTCTTTTAGTGGAACTGCTGGATAGCCCATTACCGTAGTATTATCTGGGATATCTTTTACAACACCGCTGCCACCACCTATTCTCACATTATTACCTATTTTTAAATGTCCAGAAACTCCTGCTTGTCCCCCGATGGAAACGTTATCTCCAATTGTTGAGCTTCCAGCAAAACCTACTTGTCCTGCTATCATGCAATTTTTTCCTACTTTAACATTGTGTGCCATATGGACCTGGTTATCGAGAAAAGTATTTTTTCCTATAACTGTGTCACCTATGGAACCTCTGTCTATTGTACAATTAGCTCCTAATTCGACATTGTTATGCAAAATCACTCTACCTATGTGTGGAAATCTAAAATTTTTATCTTTCAAAGGAACAAATCCAAATCCTTTTACTCCAACTTTACAACCATCTTGTATCACAACATTATCACCTATTATTGTATTTTTAATCGTAACATTCGAACCTATAAGACAATTTTTGCCAATTTGCACATCGTGTTCTATAACAGTGTTACTACCTATTAAGGTCTTAGATCCTATTTTTACCTTTTTTCCAATTAAATTATTTTTACCAAATGTGACAGAGGAAAATTTCGAAGAAACTTTTTTTGATACTAAGAGAGATTTGTCTGGATAGTCTAAATCTGCTTCAGGATAAAATTTTTTTGATATTTGAGCCGTTGAAAATAAAACGTTTTTTACAAAGATTTTAATACATTTTTTTGGTAAAAAATCTTCTAAATTTTTCTTTGTTATACAGGCTGCTGCTTTAGTTTTTATAGCATCATTTTTATAATTAATTGAATTTAAAAAAGTTATATCTTTACTTGTAGATTTATCTAAAGTTTTAATATCAAAGACTTTAATTTTTTTTAAATCTTTTGGTAAATCAGAAGATAAATCGTTAAGATAAAATGGACCTTTAGGTTCAAAAAAAGTTATGTTGGACATTAAGACTTAATCTATTTTAATGGATTTTAATTCTTTATTTAAAATATCTATAACTGGTTGTGTAAGATCTCTTTTCGAATTTGCTAGAATAACATTTTTTTCATTAACAATCATCATAATATTATTATCGGTCATATATTTTTCTAAAATTGGATTTATAGCTTGTATTAATTTTTTTCTTGCATTGTTTTTCTTTTTGACAAACTCATTAGATGCGTTTCTTCTTCTTGTTTGAAAATCTGTATTTTTTTTTCTAAGAGCACTAACTTTTTTTTTGTATTCCTCTGGAGATAGTGATTTTTTTTGAGAAATCAGTTGAGTCTCTTCATTTTTCAAAGCAGCTGACTCACCTTTAAATTTTTTATCTTGTGATGAAAAATGTTTTTTCAATGTTTCTTGAGCAGCACTTCCCGCTTTGCTTTTGTTAAGGACTTGTTGCATATTCACGAAATAAACTTCTTCTGAATATGATGAATTAATAAATCCTACGAATAAAAGTAATCCTATTAATAATTTAAAGTATTTCATGCTTTTAAAATGAGGTTCCTATTTGAAATTTAAATGTTTGAGTTTTATCACTTTCAGCTTTTGACAAAGCCTGGGCAAGAACAAAATTGACAGGTCCTATAGGTGTCCACAACTGCGTTGTAATACCTACTGATGATCTTATTTTGCTTGAACTACCAACGCTGCTATCATAATCCACTGACCAAAGATTACCGAAATCTAAAAATGCTGCAACATCGGTTTGTGTATTTTCAGGAAGTAAATTTGGTAACTGCGCCTCAAAATTAAGAGCTGCTACATAATTTCCGCCAACATAATCACCTTGGTCTACTGGTCCTATATTCTTAGAGTCAAAACCTCGTAATCTTTTGCTTGGCATACGCAATCTTTTACTTAGTCTTACATCATCATCTAAGGCCGTTATTGTAGCTCCATAAAATTTTAAAGCTCCTATAACATTTTCAGAAAATAGATGGTACTGTGAAAAACTTAAACGATTCAAAAGTGATGCCTGATCTGCAAATACTGGTACTCCTTGGCTAAAAGAAATTATATTACCATCTGTTGGCATAAAAGATTTATCCCTTTTGTCTCTTTCAAGGCCATAGTTAAAAGTAAATTCAGTGAACTCTCCTGCCTGATTTTTTAAAGCTGTTGATGCTGAACTATCAACCCTTAAATCATCAAAAGATAAATCTAATCCTGGTGTAAAATAAATGTCTTCATATTGTTCAAATTTAGTACCTAAGTTAAAATTTATAACAGTATTTTCATAACCTGAGTCAGGTCTATCAGTTTTAGTTGAACTTACTCCTCCATATACTAAGTTCCCACTATATTTGTAGTTAGGGTCAGATATTGAAACGGCTCCTCTTAGAGACTCTTCTGTTAAATTCATTGTAGCATCAACTCCTAATCCTTTACCTAAATAATTGTTCTCCTTTACTGCAAAAGATAAAGAAGTACCTTCTGTACCAACACCAGCGCCAGCCATAATTTCGCCTGTGGGCTTTTCTTCAACTCTTATTTCTAGAACTTTTAAATCGTTTGTTGATCCATCAATTATTTTCTCTGAAACTTTTTTAAAAATATTTCTTGCTCTAATATTAGAGATAGATTTGTTTAACTTTATCTTGCTGTAAGGATCTCCTTCATCTACCAAGAGTTCAGCTCTTATTACCGAATCACGTGTAACAGTGTTTCCAAAGATGTTTACTCTTTCAATTTGAACTTTTGGACCTTCAAAGATTTTAAATAAAATATCAATTCCATCTTCATCTATTGTTTCTGAAACCGAATGTTGAACAAATTGAAGTTCGTTGTCATCAACTATATCGTCTATTTTTGCCAATATTTTTTGTATTTTAAAGGGTGAATAGTAATCGCCAGCAAAGTTGTTAAATTCTTTTGCCAGTTCTTGAAAAATTGTAGTATCAAAAACTGGGTCAATGTCTGTTGAAAGTTTCTTGATTCTAAATCTTTCACCAGCATTTATACTGTATGTGAGCTCTATGTCAGTTTCTGTTTTACTTTCAGCGCTACTAGAAACAACCTGCACGTTGTAATATCCTTTATCTAAATAGTAGCTTTTTAATAATCTTTTATCTAATTCTATCCTCTCTGCATTTAGATAAACATTTCTTGATATGAATTTCCAAAATCTATGTTCTTCTGAAGCTATAACATCTCTTAATCTTTTATACTTAACTTTCTTATCTCCAATAAAATTAATTTTTGCAATTCTATATTTTTCTCCCTTACTAACTGAAAAAATTAAATTTAATCTTTTTTTATCATCCCCAATTACTTGACTTCTGGCTTCAACTTCGGCTGAGTAATAACCTAAAGATTTGTAAAAAGACCTTATAGTTTCTATGTCATTTTTTATATCACTTTCAACATAAGAACTTTTTTCTTTTAATGAGATAACTTCTAAGATTACCTTTTTGATTTTCTTTGCCTTTTCTCCATCAATAATTATTGTGTTAATAATCGGATTCTCTTCTACAATTATTTTAAGAGTGTTGTTGGAAAAATTTGTTGATATTTTTGAAAAAAACTTTGTATCGTAAAGTTTTTTAATAATATTATTAATATCATCACCAGAATAATTTTTGTTTAATTCTATATCTCCATATACTTTGATGGTTTCAGATGAAATTCTTGAATTACCTTGAACTTCAAGTTTTTTTAAAACCTCTGCACTTAAATTGCTAGAGAACAAAAATACAAGTAAACACAAGCTGGATAAAAATTTTTTCATCTATTTTTTTTCTCAATTAATTTAATTGTCTTATTTCTGGCCCACCTATCAATTTTGTAAATATCATTGATACTTGGCGATCTTTTTATAGCATATTTTTTAAAATCTTTATCCCCCAAAACTGCCTTTAGAGTTGGATATATTGATTTAAAAGATACTTTACCATCAATAAACTTGCTTACTAATACCTCGTTACTTGCGTTCAATATAATGGGTCCAGAGTTTTTATTAAAATATTTCGGCAAGAGTGTAACAATTGGAAATCTTTTTTTATCAACTCTTTTGAATTTAAACTTTTCAAAATTCTTTAATATGTCTTTCCTTCTTTTAAGAATATTTTGAATATCAAAATTATTTTCATATATTGCATTTGCTATAGGAATCCTCATATCTGTTTCGTGATAAAGAAATTTTGTTTGTCCATTTTTAAAAATAATAATGGCATGAACTAATGACTGTGGATGTATAACTATTTCATATTTTTTAGGGTTGAAAGGAAACAATCTATAAGCCTCTATGAGTTCCAAAACTTTATTCATTAAATTGGAAGAATCAATTGAAATTTTTTTTCCCATTTTCCATTTTGGATGTTTTACAGCGTCTGAAGCTTTTATTCTCTTAAAGGATTTTAATGATCTATTTAAAAATGGACCACCTGATGCTGTTATATAAATTTTTTCTATATCTTTATCTTGAAAATTTTTTGTTAACTGATCAATTGAAAAATGTTCTGAATCAATTGGAATTATTTTAGTTTTAGTTTTTTTACAAAGATTTCTAATTATATGCCAACCACAAATTATTGTTTCTTTATTAGCTAAAAGAATTTTTTTACTTTTTTTTATAAACTGTATAGTAGGTTCTAAACCTGCAATCCCAACAATGGCTGATATTGTAATATCTAATTTTGTTAAGGATAAAGGAATATGTGAAAATTTATTATAAATTTTAATTTTTTTATTCTTATATTTTTTTTTTATTTGTTTATAGACAGCAAAATTGTTTATAACGAAAACCTTTGGTTTATATTTTTTTATTTGTGCATTAATTAATATCTGGTTCGAATTTCCAGATAATAAAAAAATATTAAATTCTTTTAAATTATTTTTAATTATCTTTAAAGAAGCTTGTCCAATTGATCCAGTAGATCCCAATATGGCAATTTTTTTTTTCATGGAAAGAATTTTAAATTATATAAAATATATGCAAGAATAACCACAAACATCAAACTGTCTATCCGATCAAAAATACCACCATGTCCGGGTAAAATTTTTCCTGTATCTTTGATTTTTTCTAATCTTTTAAAATATGAAATACAAAGATCACCTAGTTGGGCTGCCAAAGAAAAAACTATAGCTAGTAAATAATATCTTGGTTGTTTAAAAATTTCTAAATCTAATCCAGTAAAAAAATGAACAAAAATTCCTAATAAAAAAACAGATCCTAAAGAAAATATGAAAGATCCAAGGACTCCTGATAAAGTTTTTTTAGGACTAATTTTAGTTAATTTTTTCCACTTAAAAAGTTTTCCAAATACATATCCTCCTACATCGGAACTGATAGTCAAAACAATCACCCAAATTAATAATACATATGATGAAACTGTATCGTTTCTTAAATGCAAAATAGAAAGTAAAGAAAATACAAGTATTACATCTAAAAATATTATGGATAATTTTCTTTTAAATGCTGAAAATACTTCAAAATTTCCTAAAATTAAAACTGCATACAAAAAAGATACCGTGTAATTTCCACCCATAGCTATAAAAAAAATCGCTAATGGAAAAACTACCAGTGAAGTTAAAATCCTTTTTTGAAGATTGCTCATATATTTCCAAAGTTTCTTTTTACTTTTTTAAAATCTTTAATAATCTTAATATAATCGGAAACGGTAAAATCTGGCCATAGTTTTTTGATAAAGTAGAGTTCTGAGTATGCTAATTGCCACAGTAAAAAATTACTTAGTCTCTTTTCACCACCAGTTCTTATTAAAAAATCTGGTTTTGGTAGATCCTTTGTATATAAATTTCTTTCAAAACTTTTTAATGAAATATTAGTATTTTTTCTTCTTAACTGTTTGTGTGCGTTTAAAATTTCGTATTTTGATCCATAATTTATTGCTAGATTAACTATAATTTTTTTAGAATTCTTGGTTCTCAACATGCTTTCGATCAAACAATTTCTGATCTTCACAGGTAAAGGCTTTAAATTTCCTAAAATATTTATTTTTATATCATTTTTAACAAGATTATTAATTTCTTTATCAAAGTATTGTTTAATTAATTTAAAAAGGAAAGTGATTTCCTTTCTTGGCCTCTTCCAATTTTCTGTTGAAAACGTATAAAAGGTTAACACTGGAATTTTTAACTTAATTGATTTTTTTACGAGCTTTTCAATTACGTCTACTCCCTTTAAATGTCCAAAATTTCTAGATTTACCCTTTTTCTTTCCCCATCGACCATTACCATCCATAATAATGGCAATATGGTTAATTCTGTTCATAAAGTAAGGATTTCTTTTTCTTTCTCTGTTAATATTTTTTCTATTAGAGAAATATTATCATCAGTGCTTTTTTGAACTTCAGATTCATAATCTTTACTCTGGTCTTCGCTGATCTTCTTTTCTTTAAGAAGTTTTTTTATATTATCATTACACTCTCTTCTGATATTTCTGATAGAAACTTTTCCTTTTTCTCCTAAGTTTTTTAAAACTTTAGTTAATTCTTTTCTTCTTTCTTCTGTAAGTTGGGGTATATGAATTCTTACTATTTGACCATCTACCTGAGGGTTAACTCCAAGATTTGATTTTTGTATTTCTGAATCCACTAGTTTGACATTATTTTTATCCCAAACTTGTATTGATATAGTTCTAGACTCAGGTACAGTAATCGTAGCAAGTTGGTTAATTGGCATTTTCTGCCCATAAACATCTACTCTAATAAGATCAAGCATAGCAGGGTTAGCTCTACCTGTTCTTAATGTACTCAAATCTTTTTTAAATGAATCAATTGTTTTTTTCATTTTTTGAGAAGCTTCATTTTGGTTGAAGTCACTCATGATTAATCAATCCCTTCTCCCACTTTGAATCTGACAAAATCTAATACTTTGATTTCGTTACCGTCTGAATGCTGTTTAATAACCTGACTTACTTTCATTTTTGTATCCATTATCCAAACCTGATTTAACAGCGTATTGTCTGAAACAAATTTTTTAATTTTACCGTTTGCAATTTTTTCAATCATATCTGTTTTCTTTCCGGTATTTTTCAACTCTTCTTTAATAATTTCAAGCTCTTTATCTAAAATCTCCTTTTTTATACCACTTTCGTCTATAGCGATTGGGGATTGTGCAGCTATATGCATGGCTAATTTAACCCCTATTTCTTTTAAGTCTTTTTTATTATTTTTACTCAATTGCACTATTGCTACTACCTTGCCAATATTTTTTTCTACCGAATTATGCACATAGGCAAAATTTAATCCCTTATTGTCAAAATATTTACTTCTTCTAATAGTAATTTTTTCTCCGATTTTAGATATTAAAGAAATCAAATTTTCATCTACAGTTTTTCCATTTTTCATTTTACTTAATTTTAATGAATCTAAATTTGATTTGTTTTGAAAATTTATTTCTGAAATTTCCTTGCAAAATAAAATAAAATCTTTATTTCTTGCAACGAAGTCTGTTTCACTGTTAATCTCAATGGCTGAAATTGTGCCGTTTTTTTCCTGTATTAAAGCTAATCCATCGGCTGCTATTCTTCCCATTTTCTTTGAAGCCTTAGCTATGCCTTTTTTTCTTAAATACTCTATAGATTTATCTATGTCACCATTATTTTCTTCGATAGCTAGCTTACAATCTTTAAAGCCTACACCTGTAATCTCTCTGAGTTTTTTTATACTTTCTAAGATTTCTTTGCTGGACATAACAAAAATTTAATTTATTTGATTATTTTTTAGCTGTCTTACTAGCTTTTTCTTTTTTACTTTTGTCTTCATTCTTTATTTCTTTTTGGATATTTTTAATTTTTGGTTTTACTTGATTTTCACTCACTTCTTTTTTTGCAATATATTTTTTTGCATCTATAATTGTATCTTTTAAAACTTCACAATATAAATTTATTGATCTTCTAGCATCATCATTTCCGGGTATAGGATAATTAATTCCTGTTGGATCTGAGTTAGAGTCTAAAATTGCAATTATTGGAATGTTTAATTTAATTGCTTCTTTTACTGCGATAGATTCAACGTTTGTATCAATAATGAAAAGCATGTTAGGAACTGTTTTCATTTCAGCTATACCGCCTAATGATCTTTTTAATTTATCTCGTTCTCCTGTAAATTTTAAAATTTCTTTTTTTGTAAATCCGATATCTTCTTCTTGAGATAGATCTTTTTCTAATTTTTTTAATCTTTTGATAGAATTCTGTATTGTTTTCCAATTAGTCAACATTCCACCTAACCATCTATGATTTACGTAAAATTGATTTGTTTCATTTGCTACTTTTAAAACACTTTCTGCAGCTTGTTTTTTTGTAGAAACAATCAAAATTTTTCCACCACTTGAAATACACTTGTGAGCTTCTTGCATGGCGTCTTTGATTAAAGTTACTGTTTTGGTTAGATCAATAATATGAATAGAATTTTTTTCACCAAAAATGAATTTTTTCATTTTCGGATTCCATCTTAAAGTTTTGTGTCCTAAATGAACGCCTGCTTCTAATAATTGTTTTATAGATACGTTTGGTATATTCATAATTTTTCCGGTTAAACCACCACAGCTTTCCTTTCGGACCGGTGGGCTTTCACCCTAATGCTGTGTGCGAAATTAAATAGTACTTATAGTTTATTAGAAATAAAATCAAGATATTAAAAAGTGATTTTTTTTACATATTCTTTGTTTTTAATATGGTTAAAGATACCAATATTAAATTTTCTTAGGTTTTTTAATGAAAAGGTGTAAATTTTTGATGTATTTTTAATCTTAATCTCAATCTTTGTATTTCCGTCTTCTTTTAATATTGATTGGAGTTCGTTCAAATCGGATTGATTGGCAACCTCTATAGTAACTTTTTCATATTCTTGTTTTGTAAAGTCACCAAGATTAGTTAGCTTTTTGATGTTTATTCGTCTTGAAAAAGAAGAGTTGTTTGAAGTTTCTTTTTGTAAAGTCAGTATGAAAGAATTGGCTGCTTTAAGATTTTCTCTATTTGAAACCAATAAATCTGAAAATAAGAATAATTCAAATTCACTTTTTAGATCACTAAATTTTACAATTGCAAAAGGAGTTCCTTTTGAACTTTTCTTTTCTTGTATAGACATAATGGTGCCGGCCACAATAGCGGTGATTTCTTGACCTTCATTAAAGTTATTAAAAGACACAACTTTCATTTTCTCAAAGTAGTCTTCATAAGCTTTAAGAGGATGGTCAGACATATAAAATCCTATAGATTGAAATTCATTCATAAGATTCTCGTTTTTAGACAGTGGTTCAATTTTTTCTAGTTTAAAAATTAATGACTCATCATTTTCGTTATTAGAAAAAAGACTGTTTTGATTACTGGATCTTTCTTCCCAAAGACTTTTGCTTAATTGTATTAATCTTGGAATAGATTTTATTATAGAATTTCTATTTGATTCTAGATTATCGAAAGCACCTGCTTTGGATAATCCTTCTAATTGAAGCTTGTTTATATCCTTTGGATTTACCCTTTTTATAAAATCATTTAACGATTTAAATTTTCCATTTTTTTCCCTCTCTTTAACAACGTTTGATATTGCTTCACGGCCTACACTTTTAATTCCTGATAAAGCATAATAAATTTTATTTTTTTCTGGTTTAAAGTCGGCAAAACATTTGTTTATACAAGGTCTTATAACTTCTATATTAAGTCTTTTTAATTCCTCAACAAATTCTCTAAGTTTATCTGTGTTTGATATTTCTGTTGTCATTGTTGCGGCTATAAAGTCTTCTTTATAGTAATATTTTAAATACGCAGTTTGATAAGCAATTAAAGCATATGCTGCTGCATGACTTTTGTTGAAACCGTACTCTGCGAATGGTTTTATTTTTTGAAATATAAATGAAGCAATATCTTTACTTATTTTGTTTTTAACAGCACCTTTTATAAACTTTTCTTCTTGTTTTTCTAATTCCTTTCTCTTCTTTTTTCCCATTGCTTTTCTTAAAATATCCGCTTCACCTGCTGTAAAACCGGCAAGAACCTGTGCTATTTGCATTACTTGTTCTTGATAAATAATAATACCATAAGTTGGTTTAAGAATTTTTTCTAAACTTGCGTGAATGTAATCAGGTTTTTTTATTCCATTTTTACAGTCATTATAGATTGAAATATTATTCATTGGTCCAGGTCGATATAAAGCAACTAGTGCTATAATATCTTCAAATTGATTTGGTTTCATTTGTCTCAAAGCTGATCGAACACCTGAGCTTTCTAATTGAAATAATCCGGTTGTTTCACCCGTAGAAAGCATTTTGTATATTTCTTTATCGTTCAAAGGAATTTTACTAATATCCACTTCTATTTTTTTATCTTTCAACATTTGAACTGTCTTATGAATTACGGTTAGAGTGTTTAATCCTAATATATCAAATTTTACTAACCCGGCATTTTCTGAGGAATGCATATCAAATTGTGTGGAAGGCAAAAGTAAATTAGAGGTAGTATCTTTATATAAAGGGACCTGATCTGATAATTTTTCTCCAGCTATAACTACGCCAGCTGCATGTGTGGCTAAATTCCTATTCAATCCTTCTAATTTTAAGGATAATTCTATTAATTTTTTAACCTTTGGATTATTTTTTTCTTCTTCTTTTATCCTGGGTTCTCTCGAAATAGACTCTTGAAGACTTAATGGTCTTGAGGGATCAAATGGAATCATTTTACAAATTTTATCTACGTGTCCATACGGTAAACCAACAACTCTTCCTATATCTCGCAGAGCCATTCTAGCTTTAAGTTTTCCAAAAGTTATTATATGTGCCACTCCTCCTTTATATTTTGATTTTAAATATTTAAAAACGAGATCCCTTTTTTCTTCACAAAAATCAATATCAAAGTCAGGCATAGAAATTCTATCTGGATTTAAAAATCTTTCAAAAATTAATCCAAATTCTATTGGATCAAGGTCTGTTATATCTAGAGAATATGCTACCAAAGAACCTGCTCCCGATCCTCTTCCAGGACCAACTGGAATATTATTTTTTTTTGCCCATTTTATATAGTCAGACACAATTAAGAAATATCCGGCGTAATTCATTTTATTAATAATATCTATTTCATGCGATAGTCTTTCTTTATAAATTTTTTCTATTTTAGATTTATCTAAAGATTTATTTTTTTTAAATATAAAATTTTTAAGTCTATTTTCTAAACCAAGTTTGGATTGAGCCGAAAGTTCTTCTTTCTCTGTTAAATTGCTAGATATTTTTATTGAAGGAAGAATAGGTTCTGATTTTTTTAATTTATAGCTAAATCTATATGGAAAATTATAATTATTCTCAAGCGCCTCTGGTAAATCTTGATATATTTTTCTAATTTCATCTGACGATTTTATATAGTGTTGATCGCTATATTTTTTTCTATTTTTTTCATCTACATACGTTTTTTCACCAATACAAAGCAAAGCATCATGGGCTTCATACATATCTTTTTCAATATAATAGATTTCCTGTGAAGCTATAAGTGGTACTTTAAATTTATTAGATAATTTTATAAAAATGTTTTCAATATTTTTTTCTCCAACATCACCATGTCTTTGTATTTCAAAATAAAAATTATCTAAAAATGTTTTTTTAATATTTGAAACAATTTCTTCCAGTTGCTTTAAATTATTTTTTTTTACCAAATTCGAAAAAAGTGAATCAATTCCACCACTTAATACTATAAGATCTTCAGCATTTTTAACGAGATCCTCTATTAAACAGTGTGGAATATCATCGTCTTTGACCTCTAGATAACTTCTAGATGATAGTTTGGTCAAATTACGATAACCTTTTTCTGTTTTAGCGAAAACTGTTAGTTTTCCTAAAGTATCATAAAATTTAAAATTTATTTGCGATCCAATAATTGGTTGGGTTCCTGTTTTGCTAATTTCTTCAGAAAACTCTAAGGCACCGCACAAATTGAAGCTATCGCTTAATCCGATAGATTGAATTTTGTTTTCTTTGCAATATTTTGCTAAATCTTGGATCTTAATAGCACCTTCACAAATAGAATATTGTGTATGTATTTTAAAATGTGTGAAGTTTTTTGGTGCATTATCCATTTACTCTTTTTATATTACCATTGCTCAAGCTTAAAGTATAATCTGCTTTTTTTGCGATTTCTCTATTATGAGTTGCAATTAAAATTATTTTATTTTTTTCTTTTAATTTTAAAAAATAAGAAAAAACTTCAGCAGAATTTTTATAATCTAGGTTTCCCGTTGGTTCGTCTGCTAAAATAATTTTTGTTTCTGATACCAAAGATCGTGCTATTGCAACTCTTTGTTGTTCTCCCCCGGATAAGTCTGAAGGAAAATGTTTCAACCTATGACTTAAATTAACTTGTTTTAAAAATTTTTCAGCTTTTTCTATAGCATAACTGTAACTTTTATTTCTAATTAATAAAGGTATTGCCACATTTTCGAGTGCAGTAAAATCTGAAAGTAAATTATTATTTTGAAATATAATTGAAACATGTTCTCTTATCATTTCATTTTTTTTGTCTTCAGTTAATTCAGAAGTTGATTTACCTAATATAGATATTTTTCCTTTTGTGGGTTTGTCTAATAGGGAAAGTAAATGCAAAAAAGTAGACTTGCCAGACCCGGAAGGTCCTACAATAGCTATAACTTTTCCTGATTCTAAATTCAAATTCACATTTTTAAGAACCTTTATAGTTGAGTTATTGTTTTCAAACTGTTTGTCTAGATTTTCAATTTTGATTAATAATTTACTCATATTTTAATGCTTTTATTGGTTCAATTTTAGTTACTGCTAAAGATGGAAATAAAGATGCTAACATTGTAATTACAATAGAAAAAATTGATATCGAAAGAATAGACGATATATTTATTTCACTTGGCATTTCATTTAAAAAGTAAATATCTTCTGGAAAAATTTGTAAATTTAATGTCGCTGACAAAAACTGCCGAATTTCCTCTATATATATAGAAAATATTATTCCAAATATTACACCGACAGTTGTAGCAAAAAAACCTATTAGGAATCCTGTGAGAAAAAAAGATTTAACGATTGATTTTTTTGATAAGCCTAGTGATTTTAAAATAGCTATTTCTTTTGTTTTATTTTTTATGAGAATTGTAAGTCCAGAAATTATATTGAATGCAGCAACAATTATAATAAGAGTTAATATTAAAAACATTACATTTCTTTCCACTTTTAAGGCAGAAAGAAAAGATTTGTTAAGATCTGACCATGAATTAACATAAAAATCAGAGTTCTTGGTCTGTATTTCTTTTTTGTATTTATCAGCATTTAATGGATTTTTTAAAAAAATTTCTAAATTAATATCATCGACAGTTTTTTCAAAAAATGAAAGAGAATCTTCCAAGTTAAAAAAAGCAACATTTCTATCAAATTCATATAAACCACTGCTAAATACAGCAGCAATTTTATAAGAAGATTGTTTTGGTATAGCTCCAAGAAGTGTTGAAACTGATGAGGATGACATGATATTAATTTTATCTCCTACAACTACTCCTAGTTCAATTGCAAGCTGTTTTCCTAAAACTATTGTTCCGTCTACAAAGTTAGATAATTTTCCGTCAATAATATTTTTTTTAAAAAAATCTATTTTTTCTATTTTATCAGGATCTATACCTCTAATTATAACTCCCTTGGCAGAATCACTCATCATAACAACCGCCTCACCATTATATACTTTTATAATTTTAGCTTCTTTGTATTCTTCTTGAAGATTAGAATAAAATTCTTCACTAATATTATTGCTATAAGGCTTTATAGTTATGTGGGAATTAAAACCCAAGATTTTTTCAGTAAGCTCAGTTCTAAAACCATTCATTACTGACATGACAATTATCAAGGTAGATACACCAAGCATTATCCCTAGAAAAGAAAAGATTGAAATAACCTTTAAAAAACCTTCTTTCTTTTTAGGTTTGAGATTTCTCGTTGTTATTAATTTTTCTATAGTGGTAAACAATTTAGTTTTTCAAAAGTTTAATAATTTTATTTAAATCTAACATTTGTGAATCTTTGTCTATCTCTTTAAATTCAAATTGATCTTTTGTTGCTTTTGAGCCTATGATGATTTGATAAGGAATTCCAAGCAAATCATGCTTTTTAAATTTGTTTGAAATATTTTCTTCAACATCGTCCAATAATACATCAATACCCTTGATTTTAAGCTCTTCATAAATACTATTTGCTTTTTCAAGGTTTGAATTATCATTTTTATTAATAGCTGGAATAATTACAACGTCAAAAGGTGAAACAGATTTTGGCCATTTCATCTTTTCATTTAAGTACTTTGCTTCAATTATTGCTGCTACTAATCTAGAAACTCCAATTCCGTAGGAGCCCATTTTAACAAAGGTTTTCTTTCCATCCTTTGAGTCAACAGAACAGTTCATTGCTTTAGAATATTTATCGCCAAAATAAAATATATGGCCAACTTCAATTCCTTTTGTTTGTATTTGATCTCCTTTTTTAACATTCTTATCAAAATCTTCTGATTTAAATTTGTCATCCGTAACGGCATAAAATTTGGAAAAATCATCTCTCATTTTCTTTAAAGAAGCTTCATTGTTTTTATATTTATCTATTGGAACATCAAAAATTCTTTTATCTGCAAAAATTTTGCTTTCTCCGGTATCTGCTAAAATTACAAACTCATGTGAAAGATCTCCTCCTATTGGGCCGGTATCTGCTTTCATTGGTATAGACTTTAAACCCAATCTCTGAAAGGTTTTTAAATATGCACAAAACATTTTGTTATACGACGAAACTGCGTCATTTTCATTTAAATCGAAAGAATAAGCGTCTTTCATATAAAATTCTCTACATCTCATAACACCAAATCTAGGTCTTAATTCATCCCTAAACTTCCATTGTATGTGATAAAAAATTTGAGGCAATAATTTGTATGATTTAACACTAGATCTAAATATTTCTGTAATTTGCTCTTCATTTGTTGGTCCATACAACATTTCTCTTTTCTGTCGATCTGATATTCTAAGCATTTCTTCTCCATAATCATCGTATCTACCACTTTCTTTCCATATATCTGCTGACTGTATGGTTGGCATCAGCATTTCTTGAGCACCAATATTATTTTGTTCTTCTCTAACGATTTGTTCAATTTTTTTCATGACTTTAAAACCAAGAGGTAACCAAGAATAAATACCTGCTGAAGATTGTCTTATCATTCCTGTTCTGAGCATTAACTGGTGTGATTTAATTTTTGCCTCGGCAGGTAAATCTTTAGTTATAGGAATAAATAATTTTGATAATAACATTATAATCTAGCTATATTTATATTAGTGAAAGGTTTTTTTCCAGTTCTGTCTTTAACCACTTTTCGACAGTTTTGTTTTAGTTGTTCGATTAAATTTTTTTCCTGATTTTTATTTTTTGCTGAAAAAGTCCTACAAGTATTAAATATCTCATCCTCAACTTCAAAAATAATTTTTTCGTTATTAACATTTTCTGGTATACCTTTGTAGGAAATTACAGGTTTGTTGAGTTTTCCGTTATTACTCAAAATTAGAGTGATTTCCAGATATCCATTTTGTGATAAGCTTCTTCTTTCTTTAATAGAAGGTGAATCTTCACCAACACCAATACTTCCATCTAAATACATTCGTCCCGAAGGAGCCTTATCAATTATCTCTGGATTATTTCCAGGAAATATTCTTATGACGTCTCCATTTTCGACTTGTAAAGCATGTGGTACCTGCATTTCTTTTGCAAATTTTATATGTTCGTTCATGTGCCTGTGTTCACCATGAACTGGTATTATAGAATTTGGTTTTACCCAATTGTACATATCTTTTAAATCCTCTCGATTAGGATGTCCAGAGACATGTACGAAATCTGTTTCTTCGGTAATAATCTCAATATCTTGTTTTACAATGTCGTTATGAAGTGAATATAATTTTTTTTCATTTCCTGGAATAATTTTAGAAGAAAAAATAATTGTATCTCCTTTTTCAACAAAAACATCAGGATGAATTCCCTTTATAATTCTTTTCATAGCGCCCATTGGTTCTCCCTGGCTACCGGTGCATAAATAAACAATTTTTTCTCTGGGAATTTTTTTTGCATCTCTTGGGTCGATTGGATCTTTTATATTTTGTAAATAACCACATTGTCTTGCGGCTTTAAAAATTCTGTTCATTGAACGCCCGACTAATGAAATTTTACGATTTGTTTTTTCTGCGCAATAAAAAATACTTTCCATTCTTGCTACATTAGAAGCAAATGACGTAACAATAATACGTTTAGATTTTAATGACATAATTTTTAAAAGACTGTCTCTAACGTCTGATTCTGATCCTGCTCTTCCTGGACTAAATACATTGGTTGAGTCACAAATCATTGCTAAAACCTTTTCGTTTCCAATTTCTTTAAGTTTTTTTTCATTAATTTTATCTCCAATTAGAGGATTTGGATCAACTTTCCAGTCCCCTGTGTGTAGTATAGTTCCTGCTGGAGTTTTTATGCTTAAACCGTTTGGTTCTAAAATTGAGTGAGTCAAAGTAACAAAATCAATGCTGAACGGGCCCAATTTAATATGTCCATTTAACTTAACAATCTTTAAATTTTTTTTTATATCTATTTTTTTTTCTTTAAATTTTTCTGCTATCAAAACCGCCGTGAATGGAGTTGCATAAATATTACAATTTAGGTCAGGCCAAATATGTGCTATAGCCCCGATATGATCCTCATGTGCATGGGTCAAAACAATTCCTAACAGATCATGTTTCTTGTCAATTATATATCCAGGATCAGGATAAATTAAATCAATGCCAGGTATAGAGTCGTCAGCAAAAGTAACTCCTGTATCTACGATAATCCATTTTTGATTAGTTTCATTTCCGTATGCAAATAAATTCATATTCATACCAATTTCTCCAGATCCTCCTAACGGACAAAAAATAAGTTCTTCTTTGCTCATATCAAAAACTTTCTATAAATCTTAATAATTCCCTGAATAGTAATATCATGTTCAACTTTTGCTTTTTTTTCTATTTTATTCTTAAACAAACTGGAATATCCGCCTGTAAGTATTATTTTGAAACCTTTGCCGTTTTTTTTAGCAATTTTTTTAACTATGTTATTTATCAAGCCCTGGTAGCCCCAAAAAAAACCTGAGTTCAAAGCCTCTTTTGTATTCTTTCCATAACTATTAGGATAATTTTTAATTTTAAACAAAGGCAATAATGCGGTTGATGAAAATAAATTTTCTATAGACAGATTAATTCCTGGAGCAATAACTCCGCCATCATAAATGGCAGGTTTTTTTACAACATCAAAAGTGGTGGCAGTTCCAAAATCTATCACGATACAATTTGTTTTATATTTATCATATGCTCCAATAGCATTACATATCCTATCAGAACCCAGTTGTGAAAGCTTTTTTATTCTTAAATTTATAATCTTGTTAAGTTTAAATCTTTTAACTTCAAACACTTTGAATTTTTTTTTTGTAAAGATTTTATAAATTTTTTTATAAATATTAGGAACGACGCTCGAAAAAAGTATTGATTTTGACGTGTTTTTTTTTAATAACTGATTTAATTTTTTTTTAATATTTTTTTCTAAACTCCTATCCTTACTATTAAATACAATTGTTTGAATTATTCTAAATTTTTTATTTATTTTACAAATCTTTATACTCGTATTTCCAATATCACCAACTAAATAGTTCATTTAAACCTGCTAAATTTTTTTTAATAATAATTTATTTATTTTATAATTGTAAAAAATACTTTCATAACTATTCTTTAACTTTTTTATAATTTCGGAATTATTAATTAGTTTATTTGAACACTCAAGCAAAGATGTTGATTTAAATCTGTTATTCATTGGATAGGTCAGTGTATTTATTCCGATTCCTATTATTAAAAAATTTTTTTTTTCGAACCTAATAACTTCCTGTAAAATTCCACAAACTTTTTTACTTTTTATTAATAAATCATTTGGTCTTTTAATTTTGACTGCATTAATTGAATAAGTGCTTAAAACTTTTTTTATTATTATGGGATTAATTAATGAAAATTCTTTAAAATTTGGCAATGTTTCTTTTAGCTCAAAAAATACCGAAATGAATAAATTTCCTTTTTGTGAAACCCACTTCTTTCCCATTGTTCCTTTGCCATTTGTTTGTAAGTTTGAAATTATAATTCCTTCTTTTTTTTTTCTAGATCTTATAATTTTAATTGCACTTTCGTTTGTGCTTTTTACACAATTAAATTTAATCACGTTTAATTTCATCAAAAAATATTAATATTTGAAATAATGCCATTAAAAATAGATGGATATAAGAAAAATGAAACCAGAAAAATACAGCTTAGTGCTAAAGAACTATAGATCCCATATTCTTTAAAACTTTCAAAAGGTTTTTTGGGATCATCAAAATACATTATTTTTATAATTCTAATATAATAAAAAGCAGACACAACTGTAGTAACCAAACCAACTATTGCTAGAGTATACATTCCGCTTTCTACAACAGCCATAAAAATATAAAATTTTGCAAAAAATCCTGCTAATGGTGGAATGCCGGCTAAAGAGAATAATATTATCATTAAAGAAAGTGATGTAAGTGGATGGTTTTTTGAGACTCCTGAAAGCTCACTAATTTCTTCCACGTATTTACCTTTTCTTTTCATTAAAAAAACAAAAGCGAAAATTCCTATATTCATCGCAGCATAAATTAAAATATAAGTTAAAGTGCTTTTAAATCCGTTCTCCGTTCCAGACGCTATACCTGCTATTGCGTAACCGATATGGCCGATTGAACTATAAGCGATAAGCCTTTTAATATTATTTTGTCCTATAGCCGCAACCGCTCCTAAGATCATGGAAGCTATAGATATAAAAACCAAAATAAATTGCCACTGATCAATAATTTCATAAAAAGGCGAATACATGAATCTTATAAATACTGCTATACCTGCAATTTTTGGAACAGTAGAAAAAAAACTTGTGACAGATGTTGGTGATCCCTCATAAACATCCGGGGTCCACATATGAAAAGGTACCGCTGCAACTTTAAATGCTAAACCCACTAGAATAAAAATCATAGCGAAAATAGTTCCTATCTTTAGGTCCCCAGTGTTGTTTGCTATTACTTCAAAATTTGTCGAACCAGTAAAACCATAAAGCAGTGAGCAACCATATAATAATAAACCAGAAGAAAGAGCGCTCAAAACAAAGTATTTTATTCCTGCTTCTGAAGATTTTAAATTGTCTCTATCTATTGAAGCTAAAATATACAAAGACAATGATTGTAGCTCTAATCCTAAATAAAAAAGAATTAAATCATTTGCACTAACCATAAAAAACATTCCTAAAATTGAAAGAAGGATAATAATAGGATATTCAAATTTATTATTTTTTATATCTAAAATATATTTTTTTGACATCAGTAATACAAAAAATGAGGATACCAATATTAATATTTTTGAAAATGATGCAAACTCGTCTAAAATAAAACTTTTGTTAAATATTTTTACAGAATCATTATTGTCGCTTATAATAATTAAAATAAGTAAAAAAATTACAAAAGTTGAGAGCCTATAAATAATATTAAAACTATTCTTTATAAATACACCAATAATCAACAATGAAAAAATTGAAGTTGATAAAATAAGTTCAGGAATTAAATATTGAATAGCTATCATAAAAAATTATTTTAAAGCAACCGATTGACTAATATCCAAATTATAGTTAGTAATTAAATTATCCACAGAAACACTTATTGTATCTATCAAAGGATCTGGATAAAAACCAAAAAATAATATTAAAGCTCCTAAACAAAATAAAATTCCAAATTCTGATTTGTTCAAATCTTTCATTCCTTTTAATTCATTTTTTTCTAATTTCCCAAAAACAGCTCTTTTGTAAAGCCAAAGCATATAGATTGCAGACAATATGACACCTAAACTTGCTAAAATAGCCGCTAAAAAATTAACTTTAAACGTTCCCACTAAAACTAAAAATTCTCCTACAAAACCACTGGTTCCTGGTAGACCTAGAGCCGCGAGAACAAAAATCATAAAAATAAATGAATATTTTGGTAAAATATGAACTACTCCACCAAAATAGTTTATTAATCTTGAATGTGTTCTGTCATAAAGAACTCCAACACATAAAAATAAAGCTGCAGAAATTAAGCCATGACTGAACATCTGTATTATACTTCCCTCAATACCTTGTTTGTTGAATGCAAATATACCTAATGTAACAAAGCCCATGTGTGCAACTGAAGAATAAGCAATCAATTTTTTCATATCATCTTGCATAAGAGCCACCAAAGATGTGTAAATTATCGCTATTACACTTAATGTAAAAATAAACGGAATAAAATACTCAGATGCTATGGGAAACATTCCTACAGAAAATCTTAAAAAACCATAACCGGCCATTTTAAGAAGAATGGCCGCAAGTATAACAGAGCCAGCTGTTGGAGCCTCAACATGTGCATCTGGTAGCCAAGTGTGAACAGGCCACATTGGTAATTTGACAGCAAAAGAACTAAAAAACGCTAACCAAAGTAAATATTGAAATTCTGAAGGTATTTTAATTTTATAAATTTCAACAACATCTGTTGTTCCGGTAATCCAATATATAGAAATTATGGCAATAAGCATTAAAACAGAGCCTAAGAGTGTGAATAGAAAAAATTTAAATGCAGAGTAAACTCTTCTTGAACCACCCCATATACCAATAATTAAAAACATGGGTATCAAACCTGCTTCGAAGAAAAGGTAAAAAATTACTAAATCAAGTGAGCAAAATACACCAATCATAAAAGTTTCTAATATAAGAATTGCAATTAAAAATTCTTTAAGCCTTGTCTTGACGCTGTTAATGCAAGAAATTACAGAAATAGGAACAATAAAAGCAGTCAAAAGAATAAATAAGATGGAAATTCCATCAATACCAAATTTAAACTTTATAAAACCACTAATCCAAGTGAGTTCCTCAATAAATTGAAAATCTGAAGTTTTATTATCAAAGGAATACCATAAAAATAGTGCAAGAAAAAAATTTACAAAACTTGTAAATAGAGAAACATATATTGCTCCTTTATTTGTTTGATTAATTTCACTCCGAGTTAAAAATACAAAGAAAGCACCAATTAGAGGTAAAAAAGTAATCGATGATAATATTGGAAAGTTCATTTATATATAATAAAAAAAGTTAATAACAAAGAAAGTCCTAACAACATTACAAAAGCATAATCAAATATATATCCACTCTGCAGTTTTGTTGCCTTATTAGAAATAATCTTAACAAGTTTCGAAATACCATCTGGACCAAATCTATCAATAGTTTTGACATCCCCTGATTTCCAAAAAAATAATCCAATTTTTTTAATTGGGTTTATAAAAATAAATTCATAAATTTCGTCAAAATACCATTTATTTAATAAAAAATTGTAAAGTACTTTATTTTTTAATTTGATATTGTCTAAAATTTTTACATTATCTATAAATAGATAATAAGACAAAGGAATCGACAGTGTTACCAAAGTTGGAGTCAAATATAGCAGCCAGACTGGAACTTGTTCGTGTGAAAACTTTTTTAATAACAAAATAGAATTTCCCCAAAATTCTGTGTAATGATGTCCAATTAAAAAATCTTTAAACAGAAAACCTGAAAAAATTGAGCCTAGAATTAAAATAGCGAGAGGCAAAGTTATTGATAAACCAGATTCATGTATTGCAGATTTTGAGATTTTTTGATTGTTAAATCTTCCATGAAAAGTTTTAAATATTAATCTCCAAGAATAAATAGCCGTTAGTAATGCTGTAATTATTCCCACAGCAGCTGCAAAATAACCAATTTTAGTGTGGCTTAAATATGCAAATTCTATAATGGCATCTTTTGAGTAATAACCGGACAACAAAGGGAATCCTGTAAGAGCAAGAGTTCCCACAAGCATAGAAATCCATGTGAAAGGCATTTTTTTCCACAAATCTCCCATATTTCTAATATCTTGTTCATTATTCATAGAATGAATAACTGAACCTGAACCTAAAAATAATAATGCCTTGAAAAAAGCATGTGTAAATAAATGAAATATTGCAACATGATAAGCTCCTACTCCTGCTGCAAAAAACATATAACCAAGTTGACTACATGTTGAATATGCAATTATTTTTTTTATATCGTTTTGAACTATAGCAACCGTTGCAGCAAAAAATGCTGTCATCATTCCTATGATAGCTACAAAATTTAATGCAAATTGAGAATATTCAAAAATGGGAGAACATCTCACTACTAAAAATACTCCAGCTGTAACCATTGTTGCCGCGTGTATTAATGCTGAAACAGGAGTTGGCCCTTCCATTGCATCTGGAAGCCATGTGTGTAAAAAAAACTGAGCTGATTTTCCCATTGCTCCTAAAAATAAAAACAAACAAATCAATGTTATTAGATTTATATCAAAACCTATAAAATTAATTATTTTTTCAGAAAAACTGGGAACTAATTGAAAAACTTCATTATAATTTAAAGTTCCAAAAAATAAAAATATAAGAAATATACCTATCGCAAATCCAAAGTCTCCCACTCTGTTTACAATGAAAGCTTTTATAGCAGCCTTGTTTGCTGAGTTTTTTTTATACCAAAAACCAATTAGAAGATATGATGAAAGGCCAACTCCCTCCCATCCAAAAAATAGTTGTAAAAAATTATCAGATACTACAAGAACCAACATAGAGAAAGTGAATAAAGAGAGGTAAGACATGAATCTTGGTTTGTTTGGATCATGACTCATGTATCCAATTGAATAAATATGCACCAAAGCAGAAACTAAAGTAACTACCACTAACATAATTGAACTAAGAGGATCTATGTTTATTGACCAGTTTGCTTGAAAATCACCCGAGCTAATCCATTCATAAATTAAATAGTTTCCATAGCCATTGTTAATAACGCCATTGTAAAAAATTATTATTGATAAAACTGCAGATAAACAAACTGAAACTGTAGTGATTAACTGGGAAGTCATATCACCAAAATATTTTGATAAATATCCTATGATAGTTCCAAACAAAGGTAAAAATATAACTGCGTATTCCATTTATCCTTTCATTTCATTTATTTCTTCTACTCTTATTGATCCTTTGTTTCTGTAGTATGAAACAATAATTGCTAGTCCTATGGCAGCTTCAGCTGCCGCAACTGTTAAAATAAACATTGTAAATATTTGTCCAGTTATATCTTGGAGATAAATAGAAAACGCGACGAGATTAATATTTACGGCTAATAATATCAGTTCAATGGACATTAAAATAACAATAACGTTTTTTCTATTTACAAAAATTCCAAGAGTTCCAATTGAAAAAATTATGGCGCCAAAAGTAAGATAATGTCCCAAACCAATTTCAATCATCTAGATTTACTCCTTTATCAGATTCGACTTCAACTAATTTTACAGAATCTTCTCTTTCTCTAGATATTTGTTTAAAATAGCTTTGTCTCTTTACGCCTTCACGTTTTCTGTAAGTTAAAACTATGGCGCCAATCATAGAAAGTAATAAAATTATTCCAGATATTTGGAATAAATGTATGTATTCTGTATACATGACATTGCCTATTGCATGTGTATTAGTAAAATCAGTTTGAAAGTTTAAAAATTTTGTTTCAGTAAAAGTATCTCTATATTTCCATCCCCCAATTACAACGATAAGTTCAAGAAGAATTACTGCTCCTACTGTAAGTCCAACTGGAATATGTTTTGATTGTTTTGACCCTCTAAACCATGAAAGTGTTTGTTCGCTAACATTCATTAACATAACTACAAATAAAAACAAAACAGCGACAGCCCCGACATAAACAATAATCATCATCATTCCTAAAAATTCTGCTCCAATGATGATGAAAAGTGATGCTATTGAGATAAAATCCAAAATAAGAAAAAATACAGCATGTACTGTATTTCTAGAAACTATAACCATAATTGCAGATAGAATCGCAATTGTAGAAAAAAAATAAAAAAAGAATGCGTGAGCTATCATTTAAAAATTTATCTATAAGGTTTGTCTAGTTTTATATTTTCAGCTAAAACTGATTCCCATCTATCTCCATTTTCCATTAATTTTTCTTTGTTGTAATAAAGTTCTTCTCTGGTTTCTGTTGCAAATTCAAAATTTGGACCCTGGACTATTGCGTCTACAGGGCAGGACTCTTCACATAAACCACAATAAATACATTTGATCATGTCAATATCGTACTTAGTGGTTTTTCTACTTCCGTCAGAGCGTTCTTCTGACTCTATAGTTATTGCTTGTGCAGGACATATAGCTTCACATAATTTGCATGCAATACATCTTTCTTCTCCATTAGGATAACGTCTTAAAGCATGTTCGCCTCTAAATCTTGGGCTAATCGCTCCTTTCTCAAATGGATAATTTATAGTTTTCTTTACTCTAAACATCTCTTTAAAAGCAATAATTATTCCATTAATAAATTCTGATAAAAATATAATTTTAAAAATTCTGTTTAATTTCATCTAAAATCCTTTGTTAGGTAATAAGTCAAAGTAAATTAAAAAACTTGATGTCAAGACAACATAGATTAAAGAAAAAGGTAAAAATATTTTCCAACCTAATCTCATCAACTGATCGTATCTATATCTTGGAACTATTGCTTTGATAATTGCAAACATAAAAAATAATAATAAAATTTTAAATATCATCCAAAAAACTCCAGGAATAATATTGAATGGATAAATATCTACTGGGGACAGCCACCCGCCTAAAAAAAGAATAGTTCCTAATGCACACATTAATAAAATATTTGCATATTCTCCAAGCCAAAACATTGCGTACATCATTCCTGAATATTCTGTTTGATAGCCTGCTACCAATTCAGCTTCTGCTTCTGGTAAATCAAATGGTGGTCTATTAGTCTCAGCTAAAGCAGATATAAAAAAAATTACAAACATTGGAAATAGAGGAACAACAAACCATAAATTTTTCTGAGCTAAAACGATGTCTTTTAGATTTAAAGATCCGGTACACAAGAGAACATTTATAATTATTATACCAATCGAAACTTCATAAGAAACCATTTGAGCTGCTGACCTGATTGCGCCTAAAAAAGGATATTTTGAGTTTGAGGACCAACCACCCATTATTATTCCATAAACTCCTAGGGAAGAAATAGCAAAAATATATAGAATACCAACATTAATATCTGAGATAACCATCTTGTCGCTTAGGGGAATTACTGCCCAAGCTGATAAGGCCAAGGTCATTGTTACAATAGGGGCAAGAATAAAAATTACTTTATTTGCGCTTGCCGGAATTATTATTTCTTTAAAAATATATTTTAAAGCATCAGCCAATGTTTGTAACAAACCAAATGGACCAACAACATTAGGTCCTCTTCTTTTTTGAACAAAACCCCATACTCTTCTATCAAACCAAACAATTAGTGCTACCGATACCAAAATAGGAATTATTAAAAATAAAATCTTATAAACTTCTTTATATAAAATAGTAAAATATTCCATACTAGCCTGTCAGCCTATTTTGGTTCTTCTTAGACTTTATCAATTTACAATCACTCATAGTTTTTGAGGCTCGAGCGATTGCGTTGCTAAAGTAGTAGTCGATCTCTCTTATTAAGATCTTTTCACTTACTAATTCACCTTTTTTTAATTTAATATTTTTTGTTTCAAGATTTGGTAAAGAGTCGAATCCTGTATTATTTTTAACTTTACTTAAAGTATCGTCGATCAATTCTTTATAGTTTGTAAAAAGTTCATTATTTTTGATTTTCTTGTTCAATAAATTAAAAATTTTCCAGTCTTCTTTCGAACTACCAATTGGATTTGTTACTTTTACAGCTTTTTGTAGTCTTCCTTCTAAATTTATGAAAAGACCATTTTGCTCGGTATAAGCTGGACTGGGTAAAATTACATCAGCAATTTGAGCGATTTTATCTCCATGACTTCCTTGATAAATAATAAATTCATTTTCTTTATCAAAATTTAGCTCATCTGAAGCAAGAAAATATAATAAATCAAATTCTTTTTTTTCAAGTTTTTGGAAGAAAGCAAAATTATTTTCTTGCTGAATATCAAAAAAGTTTAGATCTATCGCTCCAATTGTTGAAGAATTTTGTGTTAAAATATTAAAAGCATTCCATTTATCATTTATGAATCCGTTCTTAAAAAGAAAATCTTTTACACCTTCTAAAATGTATTTCCCTGATTTAAGTTCTAATGCTGATTCTCCAATTATTACTATTGGTCGTTTTGACTTCTTAAATTTATTACTTATCTCACTTTCTTCATTAATAAATTTCTTAATATCATCCGTTGTTTCACCAATAATTTTATATGGGTATGTTAAATCACCAGGATTCCCCATTGAAAATACCGGTAGCCCACTAGAAACAAAAGATTTCCTAATTCTTGCATTTAACATAGTTGCTTCCTTCCTGGGGTTAGCTCCTATCAAAAGTAAAAAGTCAGAATTTTCAATTTCTTGGATTGAAGAATTAAATAAATAATTTATTTTCTGCTCTGGATTTATATAGAAAGGCTTTTCTCTAAATTCAAAATTATTCGTTCCTAACGAAATTAAAAGTTTCTTAAAAGAATTTATTGTTTCCAAGCTAGACATACATCCAACATGACCAGCAATACGTTTTGGATCTATTGAATTTATTTTTGAAGAAACTAAATCTATTACTTCATCCCAATTTGACTCTATTAGCTTACCATCTTTTCTAATATACGGTTTGTCTAATCTTTGTTTTAATAAACCATCACATGCATAGCGTGTTTTATCAGAGATCCATTCTTCATTAATAGAATTGTTTAATCTTGGCAAAATTCTTTTTACTTCCCAACCGTAACTATCAATTCTTATATTTGAACCAACAGCATCCATAACATCTACACTTTCTGTCTTCTTTAGTTCCCATGGTCTTGCTTCAAACGCATATGGTTTTGAAGTTAGAGCACCAACCGGACATAGATCTATTACATTTCCAGAAAGTTCCGACGCCATAGATTTTTCTAGATATGTTGTTATTTCCATATCTTCACCTCGTCCAATAGCACCAAGTTCAGGAACTCCAGCTACCTCTGTTGCAAATCTAATACATCGAGTACAATGAATGCATCTTGTCATTTGAGTTTTAATCAAAGGACCCATGTATTTGTCTTTTACTAATCTTTTGTTTTCTTTAAATCTTGAACCATCAAAACCATAATAAAGTGATTGGTCTTGCAAATCACATTCTCCCCCTTGATCACAAACCGGACAATCTAATGGATGATTCACAAGTAAAAATTCCATTACACCTTTTCTGGCCTTTTCAACCATTTTACTATTTGTTTTTATTTTCATTCCTTCGGCTGCTGGCATGGCGCATGAAGCAATTGGTTTTTGGGATTTTTCCATTTCAACCAAACACATCCTGCAATTACCAGCTATTGACAACCTTTCGTGATAACAAAATCTTGGTATTTCAGCTCCAGCAAGCTCACATGCCTGTAAAACGGTCATGCCATCTTTAAATTCTATCTCTTTGTCATTAATAATAATTTTAGGCATCTTTGCTTTCTAATGTATGTTGATCAATCAGATATGGTACTTTTCTTTTCTTTTTAATTATTGGTTCGCCATGACATCTTTTATCAATTTCTTTTCTAAAATGTCTTAGCAACCCTTGTACTGGCCACGCAGAGCCTTCTCCAAAAGCACAAATTGTATGTCCTTCTATTTGTTTAGTAACATCTTCTAAAAGATCTATATCTTTATATGTGGCTTCACCCTTTGCGGTTCTTTCAAGTATTCTCCACATCCAACCTGAACCCTCTCTGCAAGGTGTACATTGACCACAACTTTCATGTTTGTAAAATTTTGCAATTCTGGCCATACACTTGACTATGTCTTGGTCTTTATTAATAACAACTATGCCCGCAGTTCCTAAACCACTTTTTACCGCTACAAGAGAGTCAAAATCCATTTTTAGTGTTTCGCAAATATCTTGAGGAATAAGAGGCATAGACGATCCTCCAGGTATAACAGCTTGTAAATTTTTCCATCCGCCAATTACACCACCGGCATGTTTTTCTATAAGATCTTTTAAAGATATTCCCATTTCTTCTTCAACATTGCCCGGTTTATTAACGTTTCCAGAAATACAAAATATTTTTGTTCCTGTATTCTTCGGACGACCTAATGAGCCAAACCATTTTCCACCCTTTCTTAAAATTGTAGGAACAACAGCAATTGTTTCAACATTATTTACTATTGTTGGACAACCGTATAATCCTACTAAAGCTGGGAACGGTGGTTTTAACCTTGGTTGTCCCTTGTTTCCTTCTAAGCTTTCAAGTAGAGCTGTCTCTTCTCCACAAATATAAGCACCAGCTCCAAAATGAATATAGATATCTAAATCCCATCCAGAATTGCATGCGTTTTTTCCAATAAAGTTTTTTTCATATGCTTCGTTTATTGCTTCCTGAAGCCTCATACCTTCATTGTAATATTCACCTCTAATATAGATGTAGCAAATATTTGCGTTAACCGCATAAGACGTTATAAGACAACCTTCGATTAATTTTTGTGGTTCAAATCTTAATATATCTCTATCTTTACAAGTTCCTGGTTCTGACTCGTCAGCATTAATTACCAGGTAATGAGGTCTTGAACCGACTTTCTTAGGTGTAAATGACCATTTTAACCCTGTCGGGAAACCTGCTCCTCCCCTGCCTCTCAACTCGGATGTTTTGATCTCATTAATAATCCAATCTCTTCCTTTTGCAATAAGGTCTTTAGTATTCGACCAGTCATTTCTTTTTAATGAATCTTCTAGTTTCCAGCCAAATTCATTTGATAAATTTTTGAATATCTTGTCTTCTTCTTTAAGCATTTTTTATTCCATTCGATACTTTTTTTTCTTTTTCCGGAGCTGAATTTTTTCTATTTCTAAATGATCCAGGACTCAAAGGTTTATCATCTACAAAAGAGTTTAAAATCTTTTCTGCACTTAAATCATCCAAATCTTCATAATAGTCTGTATTGACTTGCATCATAGGTGCATTAACACATGCTCCCAAGCACTCAACTTCTGTCCAGGAACAAAGTCCATTTTCAGATAATTCGCTTGGATTCTTAGAAATTTTTTCTTTACAAATTTTAACAATATTGTTTGAACCCCTTAACGCGCAGGGACTGGTAGTACAAACCTGTACAAAATATTTCCCTACTGGAGATAAATTATACATTGAGTAGAAAGTTGCTATTTCGTAGACGTTGATGTATGGCATAGAAAGGAATTTTCCTATGTATTTTAAAGCAGCTAACGGAATCCAATTATCATTTTGATTTTGTGCTAAACTTAATAATGGCATAACAGCACTCTTTTTTCTATTTTTTGGATATTTTTCCAATATTTTTTTTGCAAGGTCAAAATTTGATTGTGTAAATTCAAATTTTTCAGGTTGTTCATGATGAACTTTTTTTAAACTCATCTATCAACCTCCCCAAAAACAATATCAAGAGATCCTAAAATTGCCGGGACGTCTGCTAACATATGTCCTTTGACTAGATGGTCCATAGCCTGTAAATGGGAAAATCCAGGCGCCCGAATTTTACATCTATACGGTTTATTACTTCCATCAGAAATCAAATATACTCCGAATTCTCCTTTGGGAGCCTCAACAGCGGTATAAACTTTTCCTTTTGGAACTCTGTATCCCTCCGTAAAAAGTTTAAAATGATGAATTAATGCTTCCATAGACTCTTTTAGTTCCTCTTTTTTTGGAGGTGATATTTTTCCATCAATTGTTTTTACTGGACCAATTGGAATCTTTTTAAGACATTGTTTTATAATTTTTACACTTTCACGCATCTCTTCAATCCTGCATAAATATCGATCGTAACAGTCTCCATTTTTACCTATCGGTATTTTAAAATCTAAATCCTTGTAACATTCGTATGGCTGAGATTTTCTTAAATCCCAAGCTACGCCTGATCCTCTTAACATTACTCCTGAAAAACTGTGCGCTAATGCTTCTTCTTTTGTTACAATGCCTATTTGGACATTCCTTTGTTTAAAAATTCTGTTGTCAGTTAACAAATTTTCAAGATCGTCAATTATTTTTGGAAATGTTTCACAAAATTTCCCTATATCGTTTAAAAGATTTTTTGGTACATCTTGATGAACACCTCCTGTTCTAAAATAATTAGCATGCAATCTTGATCCTGAGGCCCTTTCATAAAAGGTCATTAAAGTTTCTCGCTCCTCAAAACCCCATAGTGAAGGTGTTAGCGCTCCAACATCAAGAGCTTGTGTGGTTACATTTAATATATGACTTAAAATTCTTCCTATTTCACAAAAGATAACCCTTAAATATTGACCTCGTATTGGCACCTCAATTTTTAATAACTTTTCTGTTGCCAAAGCAAAGGCATGTTCTTGGTTCATCGGTGCAACATAGTCTAACCTATCAAAATATGGTAAAGCCTGAGCATATGTTTTATGTTCTATCAGTTTCTCAGTTCCTCTATGGAGTAAACCAATATGAGGATCGGCTTTTTCAACAAGTTCACCATCTAATTGCAATATTAGCCTCAAAACACCGTGAGCAGCTGGATGCTGGGGTCCAAAATTTAAATTCATAGTTTTTTTTTGTTTAGTCATCTTTAGTTTTACTTGTTTTTATTTTTTCCATGTACTTTGTGCCTTCCCAGGGACTTTCAAAGTCAAACTTTCTATATTCTTGTTCTAATTTAACTTGTTCATAAACAATTTTTTTATCTTTTTCGCTATATCTAACTTCGTTAAAACCTGTAAGAGGGAAATCCTTTCTTAATGGATATCCATCAAAACCATAATCAGTTAGTATTCTTCTAAGATCCGGATGATTTTTAAATTTAATTCCGTACATATCAAAAACTTCTCTTTCCATCCAATTTGCTGATGGATATATTTTTACTATCGATGGAATTTTTTCATCTGAGCTAAGATTTATTAATATTTTAATCCTTAAATTATTTTCATGGCTTAAAAGCAAATAACATATTTCGAATCTTTTTTCTTCACCTGGATAATCTGCAGCAGCAATATCAATCAATTGTCTAAATCTACATTTCTCATATGTTTTAAGAAATAAAAGAGTGGAATATAAATTTTCGATTTCAACATTAATAGATAATTCATCTTCTTCTATGTCTGTTTTTATTATTTTTGTTGTTAATTCTGAATTTAAAAGTTTATTTAATTCAATTAGTTTCATTAAAAAATTATCTAGTTTGAGTTCCTTCTCTTCTTATCTTCTTCTGAAGCTGAAGAATTCCGTAAAGCAATGCTTCTGCTGAAGGCGGACATCCAGGAACATAGATATCTACCGGAACTATTCTGTCACAACCTCTTACTACAGAATATGAATAGTGATAATATCCTCCTCCATTAGCACAACTGCCCATTGATATAACGTATCTTGGTTCTGGCATCTGGTCATAAACTTTTCGTAAAGGAGCTGCCATTTTGTTTGTTAGTGTACCCGCAACAATCATAACATCAGACTGTCTAGGTGAAGCTCTGGGAGCAGCACCAAATCTTTCAAGATCATATCTAGGCATTGAGGTTTGCATCATTTCAACTGCACAACAAGCTAAACCAAAAGTCATCCAATGAAGAGAGCCTGTTCTTGCCCAATTAATTAAATTTTCCGAAGATGTTGTTATAAAACCCTTTTCACTAAAATCTTTTGCTATTTGCTTAAACTCTTCAGGAATTTGTTTTTCTTTATTTTTAAAATTTAAAAATCCTATTCCCATTCCAAAGCTCCCTTCTTCCATTCATATATAAATCCTACAGTCAAAATAAACAGGAAAAGCATCATTGAATAAAAACCTAATAAACCTATACCTCCAAGCGATATTGACCATGGAAACAAGAAGGCTATTTCTAAATCAAAAATTACAAAAAGAATTGCAACTAAATAAAACCTAACATCAAATTCTATTCTTGAGTCACTAAACGCTTCAAATCCACATTCATAAGCAGACAGCTTCTCTGGATCAGGGTTTTTAGGAGCGGCTAAATAATTAATTGCTACAAAACCTATGCTCAAAAATAGAGATAGGAAAAAAAATATAATTATAGATAGGTATTCTGATAAGAAGTCAAAAATCATTTTTTTACCAATACGTACCTCAATGCACATAGCTTGAGGATTTTCATATTAATTTAACTAACTAAATATATACCAGCGTAAGGTATAAGTGTACAGAAACAGATATTCACATTGTCGCTGATTAGGTGAAAACGATTCTCAACAAATGGCGGGAGTGACGGGACTCGAACCCGCGACCTCCTGCGTGACAGGCAGGCGCTCTAACCAACTGAGCTACACCCCCATCTGGTGGGCGGTAAAGGACTCGAACCTATGACCCTCTCGGTGTAAACGAGATGCTCTACCAACTGAGCTAACCGCCCCAAATCGAAACAAAGCGTGGTATACAACAAAAAAATAGGAATGTAAAAACTTAAAACTTTTGTTAATCTGTAGATACTACATTATAGTTTAGCCAAATGATAATTACTTGTACAGAATGTAAAAAACAGTTTGTGGTTCCTGACGCAGCTATACCTGCTGAAGGTAGAACAGTACAATGCAGTTCTTGCTCAAACGAATGGAAACAATTTCCTATTGAAAAATCTGAAATTGTTAAAAAAACAACTGCAATACCAGCAAAAAAAACACCCGCGCCTGTAAAGAAAAAAACAACAAAAAGTAAGAGTCCTCTTCCTTATTCAAAAGAGTATATGAAACAAAAATGGGGTACTACAGTACAAAGTTATGCTGCGGATAAAGGATTATCAAAAAAAGTATCAAAACCAAAGAAAATACAAAAACAAAAATCTATTCAAACAACAAAACCAGGATTTGGTTTCTTCAATTACATAATTACATATTCTATTTTATTTACATTTTTTATTGGTATTTTAAAATTTGAAAGAGGAAGGCTCATAAGAAAATTTCCTGTTCTAGAACCTTACATTGAGCACTTCTTTGAAACGCTTAATAATTTTAAAATTTTTATTCTAGATTTTTATAGATAAAATTTAATGATAGATAATCAATCTTCATTATGGTCTGCAAATGAAGTTTACAGAAAGAACTCTCTATTAGAAAAATTTTGTAAAAATTTAGAAAAAAAAGGTCTTTTTAAAAAAACTTCAAATTTTAGAGACCTTTGGAAATGGTCTGTAAATAATCCAGAATCTTTCTGGTCTGAAGTTTGGGATTTTACAAAAATAAAAGGTATTAAAAGAGGCAAAATCATTAAAAAAAATAAAGTGTTTTATAAAAATATCTTTTTTCCTGATAGCCAAATAAATTATGCTGAAAATCTTCTTGTAAAAAAAAATGAAGAAACAGCAATACACTTTTTGTCAGAAAATAGTTTAGAAAAAAAAATTAGTTGGAAACAACTATATGAGAATGTTTGTAAACTTTCATTTTACTTAAAAAAATTAAAATTAAAAGAAAAAGACAGAGTGGCAGCTTACGTTCCTAACTCGATTGAAACAATTACTTCATTTTTAGCTGCCTCAAAAAATGGCTTAATATGGTCATCGTGTTCACCAGATTTTGGAGCTGATGGAGTTATTGATAGATTTTCGCAAATAAAACCAAAAGTTTTGATAACTTGTGACTACTATTTTTATAATGGTAATAAAATAAATATTATAGAAAAAATTCCTGAAATACTGAAAAAAGTCAAATCAATAAAAAAAATAATAGTTTTTCCATATGAAAATAAATTTGAAAAAAAAATAGATCCAAAATACCTTGATTTTAATTTAATCCTTAAAAAATCAAAAATTAATAAAGTTTTTAAAAAATTTAATTTTAATCACCCTCTCTATATACTCTATTCTAGCGGAACAACCGGTGTTCCAAAATGTATTACGCATGGAGCAGGAAATGTATTAATTGAACACAACAAAGAATTTTCTCTTCATTGTAATGTATTAAATAATGATAAAATTTTTTATTACACAACAACGGGCTGGATGATGTGGAACTGGTTAGTTGGAGGTTTATCATCAGGAGCATGTTTATATTTATATGATGGATCTCCCACTTATCCTTTCAAAGATAGTTTGATAAAATTTTGTTCAAAAGAAAAAATAAATCTGTTTGGTGTAAGCGCCAAATATATTGACTTTCTTAAAAAAGAAAATTTAAATTTTAATAATCTTGACTTATCAAATTTAAAAATAATTACCTCTACCGGTTCTCCGCTGGTTAAAGAGAGTTTTGAATTTGTTTATAAAAACATTAAGAAAAATGTTCATCTTGCTTCAATAAGCGGAGGAACAGATGTGGTTGGATGTTTGGTTTTGGGAAATGTTTTTTCAAAAGTATATGCGGGTGAAATACAGGGTGAAAGTCTCGGTATTGATGTTGATGTCTTTGATCATAAAGGAAAAAGTATCAGTAAAAATAAGAAGGGCGAGTTAGTTGTAAAAAAACCTTTCCCGACAATGCCTATTAAATTTTGGAATGACGCTAAATATAAAAAGTTTAGAAATGCTTACTTTTTAAAATACAAAAATATTTGGCATCACGGAGATTTTATTGAAAGAACAAATAATGGAGGATTTATTATACTAGGAAGATCAGATGCTACTTTAAACCCTGGTGGAGTAAGAATAGGAACTGCAGAAATATATAGACAGGTTGAGAGTATTGATTTTGTTCGTGAAAGCTTAGTTGTAGGTCAAAATTGGAAAGATGATGTAAGGATAATATTGTTTGTAGTTTTAAATGTGAAAAATAAACTTGAAGAAAGTGATATTAATTTAATAAAAAAAAATATTAGAAAAAATTGTTCTCCAAAACATGTTCCTTATAAAATCATACAAGTTCCTGAAATCCCGAGGACTAAAAGTGGGAAAATCGTAGAATTGGCCGTAAAAAAAGCTATACACGGCGAGAAGATTGATAATTTACAAGCATTAGCAAATCCAAATAGTTTAGTTTTTTTTAAAAAACTTTATAAAACAAAGACCATTAATGAATAATAAATACAGAGTAAAAGATATTATTGAAGCTATAGATTCTTTTTTGGAAGATGAAAAAAAAACTTTAAAACTAGTTAATCAAATTGAGAGTCCTAAAACAGAAGTGTTAAAATTAGTTAATGAAATTGAAGATACAGAAAAAAAAGTAAATAAAATTCCAAAAGATACAGAAAAGATTATTTTACAAGCAGAAAAATATTTAAAAAAATAATTTAATGTCTGCTTGTAACTTCGCTTTTACCTGAGGCCTGATCAATCTCTGCCCATTTCACAGGTTTTAACGTTTTTGTTAATGCGTGTTTTAAAACCTCTTCAACTGTATTAACCGGAATTATATTTATGCTTTTTTTAATAACATCAGGTATTTCTACTAAATCTTTCTTATTGTCGTTTGGAATTAAAACAGTTTTAATTCCAGCTCTGTGTGCTGCTAATAATTTTTCTTTTAGTCCTCCTATTTGAAGAACGTGACCTCTTAAAGTTACTTCTCCGGTCATAGCTACATCCTTGCTAACAGGAACTCCAGTAATTGACGATATAATTGAAGTAACTATAGCTATACCTGCTGAAGGACCGTCTTTAGGAGTTGCTCCCTCTGGAACGTGTATGTGAAAATCTTTTTTTTCAAAAAAAGGAGGTATTATTCCATAATCTAAAGATTTAGATCTAACATAAGATTTTGCTGCCTTTACAGACTCTTGCATTACCTCACCGAGCTTTCCAGTAATTTGCATTTTTCCTTTGCCGGGCATATTAACTGACTCTATTTTAAGAATTTCCCCTCCGACTTCAGTCCATGCCAAACCTGTGGCAACACCAGTTTTGTTTTCTTTTTCTATTTCTCCAAAATTAAATTTTTTAACTCCTAAATAATTGTTAAGATCTTCTTCCGATACTGTCTTGTTTATTTTTTCTTTTGAATCTATCTTTTTAACCATTTTTCTTGCAATTTTTGAGATTTCTCTTTCTAAATTTCTAACCCCTGACTCTCTTGTATAATCTCTAATAATTTTTTTATTTACTTTCTCAGAAATTTCCCATTCTTCTTTTTTTAAACCATTATTTTCGCTTTGTTTTGGTATCAAAAATTTCTGAGCTATATTAATTTTTTCATCTTCTGTATAACCAGGTATTCTTATAATTTCCATTCTGTCTAAAAGCGGAGGAAGAATATTTAATGTATTTGCTGTAGTTACAAAAAGAACATCTGACAAATCGTAATCAACTTCTAAATAATGATCGTTGAATGTTTTATTTTGTTCAGGGTCTAAAGCCTCCAGTAAAGCTGAGGATGGATCTCCTCTATAATCGCTTCCGACCTTATCGATTTCATCTAATAAAAATAAAGGGTTATTGGTTCCTGCTTTTTTCATCATTTGAATAATTTTTCCCGGTAAAGAACCAATGTATGTTCTTCTATGACCTCTAATTTCAGCTTCATCTCTAACTCCTCCTAAGGAGATTCTTACAAATTTTCTGCCAGTTGCTCTCGCAATTGATTTGCCGAGAGATGTTTTTCCCACACCAGGTGGGCCCACCAAACAAAGTATAGGTCCTTTTAATTTCTCTATTCTTTTTTGAACAGCTAAATACTCTATTATTCTTTCCTTAACTTTTTCCAAACCATAATGATCTTCGTCTAAAACTTTTTGAGCAGAGTTTAAATCAGAGATAATCTTGCTTTTATTACTCCAAGGCAAATCTATCATCCAGTCTAAATAATTTCTAACAACTGTAGCTTCTGCAGACATAGGACTCATTCCCTTTAATTTTTTAAGTTCAGACATGCATTTGTTTTGAGCTTCTTTTGTCATTTTAGCTTTCATTATAGATTTGCTTAAATTAGAGACTTCATCTTTACCATCCTCTATATCTCCAAGTTCTTTTTGAATTGCCTTTAGCTGTTCATTCAAATAATACTCTCTTTGAGTTTTCTCCATTTGATTTTTAACTCTGCCTCTTATTCTTTTTTCCATGCTTATAACGCTGGTTTCTTTCTCTATTAATTCATAAATCTTTTCCAATCTTTTTTTAAGATCAGTCATTTCAAGCAATTCTTGTTTTTCAAAAATTTGAATATTTAAATTAGAAGATATGTTATCAGCCAATTGTGTTGCGTTTTTTAGAGATTTTAAACCTTTTGTAAAATCAGAAACATCTTTTTTACTTAAGGTAGATAATTTTTCAAATTTCTTTATCAAATTTGATGCAAAAACTTTGTTTTCTTCACTTTCTTTTTCAGACTCAATTATTTTAGTTTTGCAGCTTAGAAATTTTTTATTATTGTCTTCAATTTCAAGAATCTTAACCCTGGCCAAGCCTTCTATTAAAACTTTGACGGTTCCATCGGGTAATTTTAGTAATTGTAAAACTTTACTAAGACATCCAAACGAATAGATATCTTTTTCAGTAGGGTCGTCTACTTCAGAATTTTTTTGTGTAACCAGAATTACTGACTTGTCTGATTTCATAACTTCTTCCAAAGCCTTTATTGACTTCTTTCTTCCAACAAAAAGAGGCACCACTATTGAGGGAAAAATCACTATATCCCTAAGCGGTAAAAGAGGTTTCTTATTATCTGAATCCATAGTTATTAATATGGCTACTTAAATAATTATTGCAAGAGAAATCTAGGCCGCAGTTGTAGATTTGTTTTTTGAAAAACTAATGATAGGTTCGGTTTTGCCCTTGACAACAGACTTGTCAATTGTAACTGAATCAACATTTTCCATGTCTGGCAATGCAAACATAGTTTTTAGAAGTATTGACTCTAATATTGATCTTAGACCTCTAGCTCCAGTTTTTTTGCTAATAGCCCTTTTGGCTACCTCGTTTAATGCATCTTCTCTAAATTCTAATTTAACATTTTCAAATTCAAAAAGTCTTTTATACTGTTTAATTAAAGAATTCTTTGGTTCTTTTAAAATTTTTACTAAAGATTTTTCGTCTAAATCTTTTAGAGTAGTAACAATAGGCATTCTTCCAACAAATTCAGGGATAAGACCATACTTAATTAAATCTTCTGGTTCCAGTTTGTGTATAAGATCTGAGTTCATATTTTCATCCCTGCTTCTAACTTTGGCTCCAAAACCAATTGAAGTTCCTTTTCCTCTGGCTTCTATTACTTTGTCCAGTCCTGCAAAAGCACCTCCGCATATAAATAAAATATTTGTAGTGTCTACTTGTAAAAATTCTTGTTGAGGATGTTTTCTACCTCCCTGTGGAGGCACACTTGCTATAGTCCCCTCCATAATTTTTAAAAGAGCCTGCTGAACACCTTCTCCTGAAACATCTCTGGTAATTGAAGGATTTTCTGATTTTCTACTAATCTTATCTACCTCATCAATATAAACTATGCCTCTCTGAGCTTTTTCAACATTATAATCCGCTGCTTGAAGTAATTTTAAAATTATATTTTCAACATCTTCACCAACATAACCAGCTTCTGTTAATGTTGTGGCATCAGCCATTGTAAATGGTACGTCTAAAATTCTCGCTAAAGTTTGAGCTAATAAAGTTTTTCCACATCCAGTGGGACCAACTAAAAGAACGTTTGACTTAGATAATTCCAAATCTTTATTGCTTTTTGATTCATGATTAAGTCTTTTGTAATGATTGTGTACAGCTACAGACAAAACCTCTTTTGCATAAGTTTGTCCAATAACATAATCATCTAAAACTTTACATATTTCACTTGGTGTTGGAACTCCCTCTTCATTTTTAAATAAAGAGCTTTTGGTTTCTTCCTTTATGATGTCCATACAAAGTTCAACGCACTCATCACAAATAAAAACAGTTGGTCCAGCAATAAGTTTTTTAACTTCGTGTTGACTCTTTCCACAAAAAGAGCAGTAAAGAATATTTTTGTTATTTTTGTCTGACATAACGAATCAAAATCCAATTTAAATGTTAGCGGAATCTTTGGCAAGTATAAGTTGTGCGACCAACTAGATATTGTGTATTATTTTCTTTTTTCGACTACAGAGTCAATTAGACCAAAATCTTTTGCTTCACTTGCTGTCATAAACTTATCTCTTTCGAGAGCTTGTGAGATTTCTTTTAACGACTTACCGGTATGTTTAGAGTAAATTTGATTTAATCTTTCTTTTAAAGACAAAATTTCCTTGGCATGTATTTGTATATCAGTGGCCTGTCCTTGAAAACCTGCAGAAGGTTGATGAACCATGATTCTCGAGTGAGGTAATGAAAATCTTTTACCCTTTTCTCCAGCAGCTAAAAGAAAAGATCCCATTGATGAAGCTTGACCTATACAAAGTGTAGATACCGGAGATTTTATGTATTGCATAGTGTCATAAATTCCTAGACCAGACGTAACTAATCCGCCAGGACTATTTATATAAAAATTTATTTCTTTTTTTGGATTTTCCGATTCTAAAAATAAAAGTTGTGCTGTAACTAATGACGCAACATTGTCATTAACGGGTCCTACTAAAAACACTATTCTTTCCTTTAAAAGTCTAGAATAAATATCATAGGCCCTTTCACCTTTAGTAGTTTGTTCAACCACCATAGGGATCAAATTATTCATTTGTTCTTCAATATTACGACTCATAATAGTATCGCTTATACAATCTTCGAGGAGTTTTTGCTAATTTTTTCTATTTTTTCTTTCTAATTTTCGTTTTTTTCTGCTGTTTTTTAACGCTAGATGATTTTGAATTTTTAGAATCCTCACTAATTTTTTTTAATATTTCTTCAGCTTCTTTGGTGTTAATAGTTTTCTTTTGTAATTTAATTTTTGTTTTTATTAACTCTATTACTTTTTCTTCATACAGTGCTCCTCTTAAGCTAGCTAATGCATTTTGATTTTTTTGATAATATTCCATAACCATTTTTTCTTGACCAGGCATACTTTTAATTTGTTTTTGAATTTCACTTTGAATCTCTGCTTCATTTACTTTTAAATTGTTTTTTAATCCAATCTCATTCAAAATTAGTCCTGTTTTTATTCTTGATCTAGCCAATTTTATATGTTCATTTTTGTTCTTTTCGACATCTTCCTTTTTTAAGTTTTGAGTAATTATTTTGGTTTCTTGTTCAATTAAGTTTTCAGGTAAATCAACTTCATGAGATTTTTCGATTTGTTCTAAAATCTTTTTTTTCGTTATTGTTTCTAAAGTATTTTGGTATTGATTTTTTATTTGTTTTTTAATTAAACTTTTTAAATCATTAAGATCTTTTGCTCCAAGTTTTTTTCCAAGTTCATCATCAAGCTTGGTCTCTATTGTTTTTTTTATATTTATAATTTTACAATTAAAGTTTGCTTTCTTGTTGGCAAGTTCCTTCTTGGGAAAGTTTTCAGGAAGCTTAACTGAAACAGATTTGTTCTGATTTATTTTAACTCCAACTAACTGTTCATCAAATCCTTTAATAAATAAATCTTTTCCTAAAACAAGCTGTATATTCTTTCCTTCATTTCCCTCAAAATCTTTTTCTTCAACTTTTGCTTTGTAGTCAAAAACAACAAGATCTCCTAAATTAGATTTTTCTTCTTTTTTCTTGTCGGAAAAATTTTGTTGATTTTTTGCAATTTCTTTTAACCTATTTTCTACCAGTTCATTTTCAACTTCTATTTCATAATTAGTACCTTGAATTTTTTCCAAAGATTTTAATTTAATATCTGGCAAAGTATCTAATTCCATAGTGTAATCTAAATCTTTTCCTTCACCGAAAGTTTTTAAATCTATTTTTGGTTGCCCTGCTACTTTAATTTTGTTGTCCTCAATTGCCTTTGCAGATGTTTCTCTTAAAATTCCATCAATAACTTCCCCGTATATAGCTTTTCCAAATTGATTTTTAATTACTTGTGGAGGAACTTTTCCAGGTCTAAAACCTTTTAATTCAACTTTATTTTGAAGTTCAATAAGTTTTTCATCCATTTTTTTTTGAATAGTTTTCTTGTCTACCAGAACTGACAAACTAGTTTTTAAACCTTTTTTTGAATTAATACGAACTTTCATATTTTTTGGTGGGCAAGAAGAGACTCGAACTCTTAAGCCTTGCGGCACTAGTTCCTAAGACTAGCGCGTATACCAATTCCGCCACTTGCCCCTTTTTATTTTTTATAACAGCAACTTATAACAACTATTGCTTTTTTTCGAAACTATAAAGTAAATAATAAAAGACTATATAAAGAGCTATCAAAGAGAAAAACCAGTACTTACAAATTAACCCGTTATCATTGAAGAAGATCGAAGGCAAAATTAAACTTAAATAAACCAAATTAATGGTTAAAGAATTTAGATAATTACAATCTTTAAATTTTTTAGATTTTTCCAAATAATTGTACAGAAGCATATGCATATGTTGTCTGTCTGGTTTTAATGGAGACTTTCTCAAATATAACTTTCTGAAAAAAGAAAAAAAAACCTCAAAAAATAGATAAAATAAAAGTATGCAGAAGAAAAAAGACGAGATCTCTGGATTCAAATTATTTGTTTGAATAATATTTAAAGCAACTAAAACTCCGAATAAGTAGGACCCTCCATCGCCCATGAACATCTTAGCTTTGGGAAAATTAAAAAGTAGAAACGACAACAAAACTACAATTTGTGCAGTAATTATTATGGTTAAATGTTCGTGATTATTGTTTAGGTTTAAAAACAAAAGTATAATATTTATTATAAGCAAGTGAATCGTCAAAAGACCATTGAAACCATCTATTAGGTTGGCTCCATTTATAATAAACAAAAAACACAACAGAATAAAAAAATTTGCAAATATACTGTTTGCCATCCATATATTCAGAAAGATCAAATCAATAGAGTTAATATTGATAGAAAAAAAAGTTATAAATACAAACAAGATAGCAATCATTAAAACAAGCCTATAATTTGGACTGATCTTAAATTTTATATCCTCAGAAAAGCCAAGCAAAAATAAGGTTATAGACAGAACCAGATATTCAGTGAGAATTTGTTGAAACAAAAAATAGTATAAAACAAAAAAAATAGTTAAAGATATTATTGAGGCTAAACCACCGCTTCTTGCAGCTGGTTCCTTGTGGAAAGCCTGAGGTTTGTCAAAATCTTGATCCATTAATGCTCCGTTTCCAATTTTTGGTGAAAATTTATTCACCGTTAGAGCAACAAAAAAACTTAATAGTGAAATAACAGAGAGAAGACTTAATGAGGCTGATTCCGTTGGCATTATCTGTTCTGAATTCCTTTATTTCCTTTTTTTACCATAAATATACCTAAAATAATAATTATAAGAGAAAGCAATACCTTCCATGTTATTTTTTCATCCATAATTAAATAGCCAAATATAACTCCGAATATTGGTATTAGATAAGCTACTTGCGCTTGAAAAATTAATCCATTGGTTGTCAAAATATGAAATCTTAACATCCATGCAATTCCTGTAGCAAAAATTCCTAAATAGACAAGTGATAGAGTAGATTCTAATGAAGGGTTTAGATTGTTCCATGGTTCTTGATAAAGGCAAAAAGGTAAAAGAGAAATTAATGACCAAATTACTGTAGAGGTAGTAACATTTTCATTTCCTTTGTTTTTTAAAAATTTTAAAGTTATTAATCCTCCAATCACATATAATGTTGATGCAAGAAGTATTATTAAAGCGTAAACAAAATTACTTTCTGAGATAACTATTTTATCAAAAAACAGAATAACAACTCCTATAAAACCAACTATTACTCCGATGCCCTTTGTTAAATTAAGTTTTTCATTAGATGTAAAAAAATGAGCTAGTATTGCACCACTTAATGGTGTTGAGCTCATTAAAATTGCGGATAAATAACTTTGAACTTTATCTGTGCCGTAAGCAATAAGTAGAAATGGCAGTGAAATGTTAACAAGTCCAACAAGAGCGTAGAGTTTCCAATCTTTGGAAAACGCCATTATTTTAATTTTTTTATAAAAGCACCAAAGAAATAAAGCTATTGTTGCAAAAAAAACTCTAACGAAAACCAAGGTAAAAGTATCGTAAGTATAAGTGGCTATTTTAATATTAAAAAAAGCCGATCCCCAAATTACTGCTAGTAAAAGTAATAAAAAAATATCAATAGCTTTTGGTTCTCTCATTCAATTATTTCTTGCTCTGATCCAATTGTTAATTTAACCAACTCGGGATAAGTAATTCTGAATACACAATCAGGATGACCTGCTGCACCATACACATATTTAAACCTACTTAAAGACTTATCTACAATAATATTTAATTTTTTTAAGTGTCCTGTTGGAGCAACTCCTCCTATCGAAAAACCGGTATTTTCTTTTACCTGATCGGCATTAGCCATTGCGACATCTTTTTTATTCAAGATTTTTTTTAACTTATTTAGCGAACATCTTTTGTCTCCAGAAACTAAACAAATTATAAAAGTATCTTCAGTCTTAAAAACTAAACTCTTAACTATAGCTCCTAATTCGCATTTTAAAGAATTTGCAGCATCCTTGGCTGTCCTTGCTGTCGTGTCTAAAACTATTATTTTTAAATTAGAATCAAATTTCTTTAGAGATTCTTCCACTCTTTTTACAGGTTCTTTGTTCAATAATTCATTCATTTTTTTAATCTTTGTAGAGC
>CACIPQ010000009.1 GCA_902588585.1 uncultured Pelagibacteraceae bacterium
GATGATTATAGACGGTTAGCATATGATGAAATATTTTCAAACTTACTTTCGCTTCAGTCCACAAGAAAAATTATAAAAATAAAAAAAAAGATTAAAAAAATTAATAATTCTAAACTTGAGAATATGATTTTAAAAAATTTTTCTTTTAAATTAAATGAAAATCAAAAAAAAATTTTGAATGAATTAGAAACTGACATCCAATCTGATAATCGTATGTTTAGACTGCTTCAGGGAGACGTTGGTTCTGGTAAAACTATATTGGCTTTGATAACAGCTGCAAAGGTTATTGAATCAAACCATCAGGTTGCATTTATGGCGCCGACTGAAATTTTAGCAATACAACATTTCAATTTAGCAAAAAAGCTATTTGGCTCTACCTTTGTAAATATAGAAATAATAACTGGAAAAACTCCCGTTAAAGATAAAAAAATAATTATGTCTAAACTTGAGAAAGGTGAATTACATTTAATATTTGGTACACATTCTTTGTTTCAAAAAAAAATAAATTTTTTTAATCTTGGTTTTATTATTATTGATGAACAACATAAATTTGGTGTTAACCAAAGATTAAAGCTTGCTAAAAAGGGAGGAGATAATTGCGATCTTTTATTAATTTCAGCAACTCCAATACCAAGAACAATGATGTTGTCCTATTATGGTGACATGGATATATCAAGATTAAGAGAGAAACCAAAGAGTCGAAAAAATATTATAACTTTGATTAAACCTGAAAACAAAGTTTCGGAACTATGGCCTCTTTTGGAAAAAGAAATATCTTTAAATAGACAAATATTTTGGGTTTGTCCATTAATAGAAGAGTCAAATAAATTAAACTATTCATCTGTAAAAAAAAAATACGATTTGATAAAAAAAATTTTTCCTGGGCAAGTCGGGTTAATTTACGGGTCTTTAAATAAAGAGGAAAAAGATAAAACCCTCAACAGATTCTTTGAAAAAAAAATAAAGATTTTAGTTAGTACGACTGTTATAGAGGTTGGAATTGATTTCCCAAGTGCTAATACAATAATAATTGAAGACTCAAATAAATTTGGATTATCCCAACTACATCAGCTAAGAGGAAGAGTTGGTAGAGGAAAAAATGAGTCAATTTGTATACTGCTTTACAAAAAAAATTTGAGTAAAAATGCTAAAGAAAGATTAAAAATTTTAAGATCAACGAATGATGGATTTATAATTGCTGAAAAAGATTTAGAATTAAGGGGGTATGGAGATCTTTTAGGTTTTCAACAAAGTGGTATTAAAAATTTTAAGTTTGCTGACCCTGTTCAACATAAAGAACTTTTTTTAATGGCCGAGCAAAATATAAAAGAGATTGAAAATTTAAATATAAAAAAATTTGAATTTCTTTTAAAACTTCATGATAGAGCTGAAATAATTCATGAATTAGGGAACTAAGTTTATGGATTTGTGCTACCGGCAGACACAATAAATTTTGAAGCTTGCTCAAAGGAAATATCTAAAAATATAACTTCTTTTTTTGGAAACATTAACAAAAAACCACTTGTTGGATTAGGAGTGGTTGGCACAAAAACATTTATTAGTTCCTCTCCTACTTTATCTTTAATTATCCCAGTATTTTCTTTTGTTGCAAATCCAACTGCCCACGTTCCTTTTCTGGGGTATTCAATTAAAACTACACTTTTTTTATCGCCTTTGCTTTTGGTAAAAGTCTCTGTTAACTGACCAACTGCAGAATATATAGTTCTAAGTATCGGAATTTTATTAAGAACCGTCTCAAAAAAATCAAAAAGTTTTTTTCCTAAGAAAGACAGAGAAATCCATCCAATTAAAGTAATCAGAATTAACGAAATTAGAATTTCCAATCCTGGAATATTGTAGGGTAAATAGTAGTTAGGATTTATTTCTTTTGGTAAGATTTTTGATGAAATTTTTATAAAAAAAAGAGTCAGATATAAAGTAATACCAATTGGTATCAGAACAACTATTCCTGCTATAAAGTTATTCCGAATTGTGGAAAACAGTGACCTTTTTGCCTTCTTTTTAGACATATTTACTAATGCTTAAATAGAATATTTGTAATTTCTTTGTTATTATCATCTATGGGTAAAAGTCATAACATAAATAGAAGAAAATTTCTCGAATTAATTGGATGCTCATGTTGCGGTTATTTTCTATCAGCTTGTGGTACTGTACCAATCACTGAACGTAGACAATTAACTTTATACCCTGAAAGTGTCATAAATAGACAGGCTGCTAAAGCTTATGAAAACTTTAAGAAAAAATCTAAATCTAAATTAATTACCTCTGGAAAAGATTTAGATAGAATAACGGAAATTGGAGGAAGAATAGAAAGTGCAGTTACATCATTCTTTCAAAGCAAAAATGAAACAGATCCAACTCAAAATTTTAATTGGGAATATATATTGGTTAATGATAAAAAAATTACAAATGCCTGGTGTATGCCAGGAGGGAAAATTGCTGTTTTTTCAGGAATTCTTGATGTTGCAAAAAATGATGACGGACTAGCAACAATAATGGGTCATGAAATTGCTCACGCAGTAGCAAAACATAGTGTCGAGAGAATGAGCCAGGCTATGGCGGTTAATGTTGGAACACAAGTTGCAGATATATTTTTAGGTGGAACAATCAACAGGACAAGAAATACTGTGGGAAGAGCAACGGGAATGGATATATTTCAATTAGGAATCATGAATCCTTTTGGCCGAAAACAAGAAACTGAAGCAGATTATTTAGGATTAATATTTTCATCATTGTCTGGATTTAATATAAAAGAATCTACTAAATTATGGGAAAGAATGAAGGAAGCAAATAAAGGAAAAGAACCTCCTCAATTTCTAAGCACTCATCCGTCAAGCAGCAAAAGGATAGAAAATTTAAAAGGATGGATAAACAAAATTATAATAGAGTATCCACCAATAAAAACATAAATTAGTGGTGAGCCCTGTTGGATTCGAACCAACGACACCTTCCTTAAAAGGGAAGTGCTCTACCAGCTGAGCTAAGGGCCCGTTAGAGGAACTACTTTCTATATTTAAAAAAGATAAATTTCAATTAAAAAATTATTCATTTTATAATTTCCTGTTTAACTATATTTATATCATAACCTTTTAAAGCAATAATACGTTTTTTTGATCTTGAAACTAATATCATGTTTTTAATTTTTAGTTCTTTGATTATTTGGGCTCCAACGCCGTAATATCTCAATACTCTATTATTTTCTGACGAAGTTGTACTAGGGTTTGTCCCTTTGATTAAAATCAGAGCAAAATTACTGAATTTATTCAAATACTTTAAAGAATTTTTCAAAATATTTTTGTTAAAATTGGAAAAACTGTTCAAAATATTTATTGATATAACTCTAACTCTTGGAGTTTTTTTTGGAGAAAATTTTCCTTTAATTATGGCGTAGTGATCTGCTCCATCCAATTTATTTTTAAAAGTTCTTAGACCAAAATTTCCAAATTTTTTAATATTAATTTTTTTATTAGAAATTAACTTAATGTGTCTTTCATGTTTAAGTCTATAAGAAATTAAATCTTCAATCTTAGCAATTTTCAATTTGTGTTTCTTTGAAAATGGTATTAAATCTTTATAGCGGGCCATTGTCCCATCTTCATTCATAACTTCACAAATCACCGCGCTAGAATTTAATTTTGCTAGTTTAGATATATCTACAGAAGCTTCTGTATGACCTGCCCTTTCTAATACACCACCATTTTTTGCAACCAACGGAAATACGTGACCAGGAGAAACGATATCCTTTTTTGAAGAACTTGGTCTTATAGCTACTTTAATTGTTTTGGCTCTATCCTGAGCTGATATCCCAGTTGTGATACCTTTTTTTGACTCAATAGATACTGTAAAGGCAGTTTGTGTTCTTGATTTATTAATCAAGGACATCAAAGGTAACTTTAATTTTTTAACTTTTTGTTGAGTTAAAGCTAAACATATCAGTCCTCTTCCGTGTTTAGCCATAAAATTTATTTTTTTAGCACTAATTTTTGATGCTGGGATAACAAGATCGCCTTCATTTTCTCGATCTTTATTATCTACTAAAATGAACATTTTTCCTTTTTTTGCATCTCTTATAATTTCATTAATCGTTGAGGATGATTTTTTCATTTTAATTATAAATATTATTTAAATATTTTCCTACCATATCAAACTCAACGTTAACCTTATCGCTTTTTTTTAATTTAATTAAATTTGTAAGTTTTAATGTATGTGGAATAATTGTAATTTGAAAACTATTTGCTTTAACCTTTGATACAGTTAGAGATACACCATTAATTGATATAGAACCTTTTTCAATAATAAATTTTTTGTATTTTTTCTCTAATGAAAAAACTACATTCCAAGACTTATCAATAATTCTAATGTTTTTAACAATAGAAGTTGTGTCCACATGACCCTGTATATAATGTCCAGATATTTTTTTTCCAAAATGTAAAGATTTTTCGATATTTATATATTTGCCCACTTTTACATTTTTAAAAGTCGATCTTTTTAAAGTTTCCTTTGAAAGGTAAAAAAGAAAAGAATTTTTTTTAATCCTAATAAGTGTTAAGCAGACCCCGTCACAACAAACAGACTCCCCTATATCAGACTTTTTAAACGATATATTAGAAGTTACCTCAATAACCGAACTGCCTTTAACATATTTAGTTTTTTTTTTAATATTTTTTATTACTGCCTGGTTATAAACAATTCCATTAAACATTATTTTATTCTCAATTTATATAATTCATCACCAAATAGTTTAACATCGATTTTTTTCTTGTCTTTTAATTTAAGCTTGCTTAACAAATTTTTATAAGAATTTCTTCCATTTTTATTCAATTTTTTGAATGATTTAAAAACATAAAGATTATAAAACAAATTGTTCTTTAAAAATGCATTGGTTGTATACAGGCCTGCTTCACAAAGTATTCTCGAATATCCTTTCTGTTTAAGACTAAAAAGTATGTTTTTAAAAGAAAATAATTTTTTCTTATCTTTGATTTTAATAATTACGATATTTTTAGATTTAAAAAAGTTTTCTTTTTTTTTATTGTTTTTGCTTGTAATTATATACGTTTTAATTTTTTTAGTACTATTATATAAATTAAGCGTTTTTTTTAATTTCAAATCTCTATCAATAATTGCACGACTTGGGCTAAGATGTTCTAAACCTTTTATTCGACAATCAAGTTTTGAATTGTCTTTATTCACGCTTTTATAGGAGCTTAAAATGCAATCATATTTGGATCTGATTAAATGGACTTTTGATCTAGAAAAATCATTAGTAATCCATTTTCCTTTTTTATTTATAGAGAAATAGTCTTTAGAAATAGCAATTTTTCCATCGATATAAGGTAAGCTTTTATTTTTTTTCGATAAAAAGTAGCTTTTATAAAAATTTTTGCCCTCATTTTTTAATAATCCAATTTTAACTTTTATTTTTTTTTTTTGTAATATTGATTTAGCCTTATTTTCAGTTCTTGAATCTGTATCTAAAACAGAGTAACAAACTTTAGCTATACCTTTTTTTATAATAGTGTTTACACAAGGTGGACTTTTTCCATAATGAGAACAGGGTTCTAATGTTACATACATTGTGGAACCAAAAAAATTCTTTTTTCCTTTTAAAGCATTAATTTCAGCATGAGGTCTTCCATTTACTGAAGTAGACCCTGAAGAAATTACTGAGCCATTTTTTACCACTACACAACCTACTGAAGGATTTTCTTTTGTTGAACCTAGATGACTGTAAGCCTTTTGGAATGCTAGCTTCATGAACTTATTTTCTGAATTTGGATTGTTTGATCTCATGAAGTTTTAAAGATTAAATTTTAAGATTAAATTAAAAGTTACTTTTTAGATTTACCATCTAATTCTTCAATATATTCACCAAATTCTCCTACTTCTTTAAAATTTGTGTATACCGAAGCAAATCTAATATATCCAATTTTGTCTATTTCTTTTAGGGCACCCATAACTTTTTTTCCTATGAAGTTTGACTGTATTTCAGATTGTCCCATTTCTTCTAATTCTCTCGAGATTTTAGAAACAACTTTGTCAATTGTCTCTGGATCAATTGGTCTTTTTTTTAAAGCTGTAAAAATAGATTTAGCTAATTTTTCTCTGTCAAAAGGAACTCTACGTCCATTTTTTTTTATAACCGACAATTCTCTAAATTGAACTCTTTCAAAAGTTGTGAACCTCATACCTCCATTACATGTACAAAGTCTTCTTCTCCTAATGGCAGTTCCATCTTCTGTGGGTCTAGAATCAACAACAGAAGTATCTTTTTCTCTACAAAAGGGACAAAGCATAATTTAATTTTTAGTCAAGTGCTTATATATAGGAAATTTAGAACAAAGTTCAATAACTTCTTTTTTAACTTCAGACTCAGTTTTACTATTGTTTTCTGGATTTTCAGACAAACCTTTAATGACTTTAGTAATTAACTCTCCAACTTTCTTGAATTCATTTAAGCCAAAGCCTCTGGTTGTGGCAGCTTGAGAGCCAAGTCTTATTCCTGAAGTAATAGTAGGTTTTTCTGTATCAAAAGGTATTCCATTTTTGTTACAAGTTATGTTGGCTTTACATAAACTAATTTCAGCGGCTTTTCCTTTAACTTTAAAGGGTCTTAAATCAACCAACATTAAATGCGTATCAGTCCCCCCCGAAAAAATTTTGAATCCATTATTTTTTAAGGTTTCAGATAAAATTTTTGCATTAGAAAGAACAGATTTTATATAATCTCTGAATGCTGGTTGTAATGCTTCTTGAAATGCAGCGGCTTTAGCAGCTATAACATGCATCAATGGTCCTCCTTGATAACCTGGAAATACAGCAGAATTGATTTTCTTAAATAAATCTTCTCTATTAGTTAAAATAATTCCTCCTCTACCACCCCTTAAAACTTTATGTGTTGTTGAAGTTACAACATCAGCATATTCAATTGGATTAGGATAACCTTTCCCAGCTACCAAACCCGAGAAATGTGCCATATCTACCATTAAATATGCTTTGATACTATTTGCTATCTCTCTAAATTTTTTAAAATCTATTATTCTTGAATATGCACTTCCACCTGCAATTATAAGTTTAGGTTTATGTTCATTAGCTAATTTTTGAACTTGATCATAATCAATAAGGCCTGTCTCTTTATTTACGTCATAATGAAAAGCGGTAAGCCATTTTCCAGATAAAGCAACTTTTGCTCCATGAGTTAAATGTCCTCCAGAATTTAAACTCATACCAAGTATTGGGTCTCCAGGCTGTAAAAGAGCAAGATATACTGCTCCATTAGCTTGTGCACCAGAGTGAGGTTGAACATTGGCATACTTACAATTAAATAATTTTTTAACTCTATCTAGAGCTAGTTCTTCTGCTTTATCAACGAATTCACATCCTCCATAATATCTTTTTCCAGGATAACCCTCAGCATATTTGTTTGTTAAAATAGAACCTTGAGCATCTAAAACAGCTTTTGAAACTATATTTTCAGAAGCAATAAGTTCGATATGTTGTTGCTGTCTTTCAAGCTCAAGTTTTATTGAATTGTATAAATCTGGGTCTTTAGAAGATAAATCATTATCAAAATAGTCCTGATAGATACTTGAAACATCTTTCTTAATTTTTGACATAGTTTGTAAAATTTATTTTTAAACTTTATTAACTCTACGAAGATGTCTTCCACCTTCGAACTTAGTATTAAGGAAAACATTAACTAGTTTAATAACGTCAGATTTTTTAGTTAATCTTGCTCCTAATGCCATGATATTAGCATTATTATGCTGTCTAGACAAACGCGTAGAAGCCTTATTATAACAAACAGCAGCTCTTACCTTTTTAAATTTGTTAGCTGACATAGCCATTCCAGTACCAGATCCACAAACCAATATTCCTATATTGCTTTTTTTAGACAAAACGTTTCTAGCTACTCTTTTTGCATAATCTGGATAGTCGACTGATTTATTGTCTTTAGGACCTAAATCCACAACTTTAATTTTCTTTTTTATAAGATATTTTTTTATTATCTCTTTTATTTTGAAACCTGCGTGGTCAGAAGACAGAGATATTTTTTTAAATAAAGACTTCAAATTAATTAAATCTATTTTCTAATAAACAGGCTACTATATGAATTCTATTTTGTTCTCCACCATTAAAAAAATTGTGATATCTAGTATTGTTAGTAATCCAAATTTTTCCATCAGCAGGCATATGTTTTGCTACATCCTCAATAACCATTTTACATCCTGGATTTGTTATAATTGGTATATGAAGTCGTGGCTCGGGATCCTTGTGCCAACTCAATGTTGATCTTGGTTCTTTAAGTAAAATTCTTACTCTTCCAAGTTTAAATTTAGATTTTAAAACTTTGTAAACTTCTTCAAAATAAGTATTTTGAAAATCGCTAACCAATTGTGTATATTTTGATTCATCTATTGGCTTGTCTCTCATAACTTCTTTTCCAGTATCGTCCGGTTTAGTCCAGTATACACCTCTAACATTATGACCCTCTATTGAACCATCATCTCCAGGTACCTTATTCATTGGAATTGCATGAAAATTTGTAATACCCAGTGTTTGATATTTTGATTTTTTTAAAATTTTTTCAAGATCAGTTTTTAGTTTAGAAATATCAAACTTTATGTCAGGTACTTGATAGAAATCTTCAAACGTGCTTGAATTTGACATAATTATATTTAATACACTTTTTAATATTTAAGATAATATTATATTTGTCGCATTATAGAAAGTTTAATAGGTTTAAAAAATGAAGATTTTGGGTAAATATCCTAATGTAAGATTGAGAAGGAATCGCAAGTACGATTGGAGCAGAAAATTAGTTGCGGAAAACAACTTGACGGTTAACGATCTTATACTTCCAATTTTTGTTACTGAAGGAAAGAACAAAATTGAAAGTATCAAAAGTATGCCGGGTGCTTACAGATATTCTATAGATAAAATAAATCACATAGTTAATAAAGCAAGCAAGGTAGGAATTCCTCTTGTGGCTATCTTTCCTCATACACCAAATAAGAAAAAAAACTCTTTAGGAACTGAATCTTTAAACGAAAACAATCTTGTGTGCCAAGCAATTAAAAAAATTAAAAAAAACAATCCAAATATTGGAGTTATGGCTGATGTTGCATTAGATCCTTATACAAATCATGGTCATGATGGAGTTTTAAAAAAAAAAGAAGTTCTTAATGACGAAACTGTTGAAATTTTAACTAAACAAGCTGTACTTCAAGCTGAAATGGGTTGTGATGTTATAGCGCCGTCTGACATGATGGACGGAAGAGTTGGTGTAATAAGAAAAGCTCTAGACAAAAACAATTTTAAAAACGTACAAATATTATCTTATGCTGCCAAATATGCTTCAAATTTTTATGGACCTTTTAGAAACGCAATAGGATCAAAACAAAAATCGAAAATTAACAAAAAAAGTTACCAAATGGATTTTAGAAATTCTGAAGAAGCTTTACGGGAAGTAGCTTTAGATATTAAGGAAGGTGCAGATTTTGTTATGATAAAACCAGGGCTTCCATATCTTGATGTTATAAAATCTGTAAAAGAAAACTTCAAAATTCCTGTTTTTGTTTATCAGGTATCAGGTGAATACAGCATGATAAGAAATGCAATAAAAAATAATATATTTAAAGAAGATGTAATAATCGAAAGTTTAATGTCTTTTAAAAGATCTGGTGCTTCAGCAATAGTTAGTTATTTTGCTTTAGATGTTGCTAAAAAAATCACTAATTAACCACTGTAAATTTATTTTCTAATAATCTGCGTGAATATGGAAATTTAATATTATTTGGAATAAAAAATTTATTTTCCATCAAAGATCTGCAAAAATTTAAACCTTCGCTAAGTTCTTCTTTGCTTATGTTGTCAAATTTTCTTAAAATTAAAAAGGTTGGTATTTTGTAGTCTACATTATCAATGTTTATATTGTGAATTTTTTTTGAGTTTAAATTAGGCACGTCTTTGATATCAAAACCAAAACCTAAACTAGTTATGAGGCTTGCTTCCCAATCTAAATAATGAGTTAACCAATTTGTTTTGTTAAGTGAATCAAAAAACTTGCCCAGTGAAATATATATATTTTTATATGACTGATTTTCAGGCAACAAAGTTCTTAATAATGAAGATATTGAATTTAGACAAAGAGTCTTCTTTTTATTGTCAAAATATTTAGGAGCAATTGCTTCTATTAACTCAGTTTTAAAATATCCAATTTTGTTTTCGTTTTTTGAATTATAAACAATAAAAATTTTATTTGTTAACTGAAGGTAATTTTTAATTTTTCTTGAAGTACCTCCGTAAACAATACCGTTCACTTTTCCAAATTTATTTGTAAATACTTCAAGAATTAAAGCGTTTTCTTTAAATTTTCTTTTTGATAAAATAAACCCTTCGTCTTCCCAATTCATAATTGTTATATATTTAAATCTTTAATTAATTGGGTAGCAGCTTTTTGTTCTGCAGTTTTTTTTGAATTACCATAACCAATAAATTTTTTAGAATCTTGTATTTGAACTTGAGCTTTAAAAAGCGGATTATGATTAGGCCCAGTTTTTTTAAAGATTTTATAAATTGGTAGTTTTTTAAATTTTTTTAAAGAAAATTCTTGTAGTTTTGTTTTTGAATCTATTTCAGTATTGTGTGAATTTTGAATAAAAAATTTCCAATTATTAAGTACAAATTTTTCTACGTTTGAAAAACCTTGATCTAAATATATAGACCCAACTAAAGCTTCACATGTATCACTTAATATTTTTTTATGAGAGTTATTTAAATTTTTATATGAATTTCCTGTCTTAATGAATTTTTTTAGATTTAATTGTGCTCCAATTTTTGCGCATGTTTCTTTATTAACAAGGTTAGCAAATTTTTTATCAATAATACCTTCGCTTTCATTTGGAAACATGCTTAAAAGTTTTTTAGAAATTATGAGACCTATAACTCTGTCACCCAAAAATTCTAGTTTTTCATTATTTTCTATTTTATCAAAGCTTTTATGAATAAAACTTTTTAATAAAAGATTTTTGTTATTAAATTTAATTTTAATAGTTTTTTCAATTTTATTTATGTAATTTTTCATTTTAAAGTTTTAAAAAATCTTCCTATTCTTATTGACTTTTTCCAATTCCAAAATTTAAAAACACTGCCTATTTTTGTGTCATTAGAAAAGAATATTATACGAGCTTTTCCTACTAAATTGTTTTCATGTACATATCCTACATTGCTTAAATATCTGCTGTCACTTGAACAATCTCTATTATCACCTAAAAAAAAATAATGATTTTCTGGAACCACATATTTGTCGGATTTTATCATGGTACCATTTTTCCTATAAACAGTTTGGTGTATTTTCATATTTGGCAATTCTTCTTCGTATGAAATTACATCAATATCTTCTCCGGCACATCTAGCTTTTTCAAAAGTATTAATTTCTTTTTTTAAAATCTTTTTTTTGTTAACAAATAATTCTTCATCTACAATCTGTATTTCGTCACCTGGTAAACCTATCACTCTTTTTATAAAGTCTGTCCTATTGTCAGATGGTGTCTTAAATACAACAAGATCTCCATAGTTAGGTTTTGAACTAAATATTCTTTTATTTAAAATTGGAGGACTAAAAGGAAAAGAATGTTTACTATACCCGTAAGTATATTTTGAAACAAAAATTCTATCACCAACTAAAAGTGTAGGTTCCATAGATGAAGATGGAATGTAAAAAGGTTGAAATAAAAAAGATCGAATTAAAACTGCAATAACTAATGCTATTATCAATGTTTTAAGGTTGTCAAGAAATTTATTCATTATTTTTTATTTATATATAAATATGATAACTGATGCTACTGCCCAAGGCTTATCGTCAGATAAAGACAAATGTATTTTAAATTTTTTATTTTTAAATATTTTTTTTAAATTTTTTAGTGAGAATCCTTTAATTACAAATTTTGGTGCACCTGATCCGGTATTTCTGATTTCAACATCGTTAAAATGTAATTTATTTCTAATTCCTAATGCTTTGAAAAGAGCCTCTTTTGCTGCAAATCTTTTAGCAAAACATTCCGCTTTATTATTTCTTTTTTCACATGTTTTAATTTCAAAGTTTGTATAAATTCTTTTTTTAAATGCCTTTTTATTTTTTTTGATTGCATTTTTTATTCTGTTAACATTAACAATGTCTGTGCCTATACCGTAGATATTCATTTTTTTAATATATTTTTAAATTTTCTTATAGAGCTTTTTAAGCCTATAAAAACTGATTCTCCAATTAAGAAATGTCCAATATTAAACTCTTTTATACCTTTAATTTTAGATAAAATCTTTCCTGATGAAAAAGTAATCCCATGACCAGCATGTACTTCTAAACCTAATTTATTTGCAAAATCTACCGATTTTTTAATTTTGTTATATTCTTTTTTTATATTCTTTTTTTTATTGAATAGATTGCAAAATTTTCCAGTATGAATTTCAATACAATCAGCTTCGATATTTTTTGAAATTTTGATATCTGCAATATTAGGTTCTATAAATAAACTTGTTCTTATGTCCTTTTTTTTTAATTCTTTAATTATTCTTCTTATTAATGATGAATTTTTTTTAAGGTTTAACCCTCCTTCTGTTGTAACTTCACTTCTTTTTTCTGGCACAATGCAAACAAAGTCAGGTTTGTGCTTTAATGAAATTTTTAACATTTCTTTTGTTGGTGCTATTTCCAAGTTTAAAGGAATTTTTAATTTTTTTTTTATATCTTTTAAATCTTTATCAACTATATGTCTTCTATCCTCTCTTAAATGAATTGTAATAGAATCCGCACCAAACTTTTCTGCACATAAGGCAGCTCTTAGTGGTAGAGGATAATTTTCACCTCTTGCATTCCTGATAGTAGCAACATGATCAATGTTAACGCCTAGTCTGGGTAGTCTCATTATAAATTTCTGCTTCCTGGTTTATAGGCTTGTATGTTTTCTAAGTGCTTTGGCAGGTTTTCTTTTTTATAAGTTGGAATTGATATTTCAACTTGAGATATGATAGTTTTATCAATTTTACTTTTACCATTAGACCTATCTATTAAACATGCATAACCAATTATTTCTGCGTTTACTTTTTTAGCTAAATTAGAACATTCCATGCTTGACTTTCCTGTTGTTATAACGTCTTCAACAATCAAAACTCTTTGTCCTTTTTTTATTTCAAAACCTCTTCTTAAAGTAAATTTTCCATCAACTCTTTCAGCAAAGATTGTTTCTATATTTAAGATTCTTCCAATCTCATAACCTATAACAATTCCACCTACGGCGGGTGACATTATTAAATCAATATTTTTATATTTTTCCTTAATTTTTTCAGCAAGCGAAAGACATAACCTTTCTGCTTTTTTTGGTTGGCTTAAAAGTTTTGCACATTGAACATATTTATCACTATGAAGTCCTGAGGACAAAATAAAATGCCCTTCTAATAAAGCGTTAGTTTCTTTTAAAATTTTTAAGGACTCTTTGTATGAAAGCATACTTTTTCTTTTTGTGACGAATTACTTTAAACTTTAAATTTTGTTGTTTTAGTTGACTTATCAAGTTTGTGAAGTTTTTTAAATCTTTAATTTGTATATCAAATAAAAACTGGAGATATTCGTCACTTCTTTTTGTTAGCTCTATATTGATTATATTGGCATCATTAAGCCCTATTAAAGTACTTACTCTTCCAAGAATTCCCGGTTTATGTGGAAGATCAATAGACAAAGTTGAAGTATATTGTTTTAATTCTTCCTTTCTTTCCAATAATCTGTCTTGCCAATGTTTTCTTATAGAAGCTCGGGCTTTCCCTGTTTTGCTAGAAGATAACCAGTGTAATGATGGTGAAACTTTTTTTGAAGTAACGATCTTTATCATGTCACCATTTTTAAGAGTGGATTGTAAAGGAGAAACTTTTCCATTAATTTCACAGGATATTGCTGTATCACCAATTTTTGTGTGTACAGCATAAGCAAAGTCTATGGGGGTCGCGTCTCTTGGCAATTTTATTACTGCTCCATTGGGCGTAAAACAAAAAACATTATCTTGAAACATTTGAAGTTTTGTAAATTCAAAATAATGTTCCGGACTACCACCAGTTTCGATTATCTCTACAAGATCGCGTAACCAATCATATTCTTTCCATGATAACTCGGAAAATTTCTCTGACGATTTATATTTCCAATGAGAAGCTATTCCTCTTTCTGCAAATTCGTGCATTGGCCGCGTACGTATTTGAATTTCTATTCTTTTTTTCATTGGGCCAATGACAGCAGTATGAATAGACTTATATTGATTTATTTTTGGTGTTGATATGTAATCTTTAAATTTTCCTGGTATTGCGGAATACTCATTATGAAATACCCCTAAAGTTATATAACAATCATTAATATTTTTTACTATAACCCTGAATCCTACAATATCTGTAAGCTGCTCTAAAGAAATTCTTCTACTTTGCATTTTTCTCCAAATAGAAAATGGAGTTTTTTCTCTACCAGTTATTTCGGCTTCTATTTTATTTAATTTTAATAATTGATTCAGTTCGTCAGAAACATTTTTAATAATATCCTCTCTCTTATTTTTAATGAAGGACAATCTGTTTATAATTAAATTTCTAGCCTCAGAATTTAAAATTGAGAAAGATAAATCTTCTAATTCATCCCTTATTGTATTCATGCCCATTCTATCTGCTAATGGAGCATAAATTTCCATTGTTTCTTTAGCTTTTCTAATTTTCTTATCTTCATCTTTCAAATAATGAATTGTCCTCATGTTGTGCAATCTATCTGCAAGTTTTACTAAAAGAACCCTTATATCTTTAGAGGTAGCGAGTATCAGTTTTCTGAAATTTTCTGCTCTTGAATTTTCAACGGCTTTTTCTTCTAGAGCTGATATTTTTGTAACACCATCGACTAAATCAGCAACCTCTTTTCCAAATTCTTTTTTTACATTTTCATAAGTAGCTTTTGTATCTTCAACTGTATCATGCAGTAAACCTGTAGTAATAGTAGCGCTGTCTAATTTAAGTTCAGTAAGAATATTGGCAACAGCAACTGGGTGACTAATATAAGGAATTCCTTCATCTCTTTTTTGATTTTTATGTGCTTCTAAAGCAAAATTATAAGCTTTTGTTAAGGCTCCTGGGTCAAAAAATCTATTATATGATTTAACTTTTTTTATTAATTCTTCATTATTTAACATGTCTACTTATATCATTTTGAGATAATTTTGTAATCTCATTATTAGAATTTTTAAGATTTTTAATCAAAAGATCTATATTTTTTTTAGTTACTGGATGTGTCCAATTTGGAGAAATCTCTCTTAGTGGGTATAAAACAAAATTTCTGTTACTTAATTCTTTATGAGGCAATGTTAAATTTAGGTTTGAAAATTTAAATTTCATTACTTTTTTATTGTAATCAATGATATCTAAATCGCAGGTTCTTGGAGCATTCTTCTTTGTTCTTTTTCTTTCTAGTTTTTCCTCAATATCGATCAACGAAGACATAAGTTGATCAGGTAATAAGTTTGATTCTACTGAAATAACTATATTTATAAACTTTGGGTCTTTTTCGTTTGGATAAGAAAAAGTTTCATAAAAGCTAGATTTTTTTATCAATTTAATTTTTTTCTTTTGTATAAGGGAAATTGCTAACTCAATATTCTTAAATCTATCTCCAAAACTTGATGCTAAATTGGAACCAATGCCTATATAAATCATCTTATTTATTTTTACTTAGTACTCTAGCTTTCTCTCTATCCCAATCTCTTTTTTTACTAACATGTCTTTTATCATAAAGTTTCTTACCTTTCGCAATAGCTATTTCAACTTTTGCTTTACCTTTTTTAAAATACATTTTAGTGGGTATAATGGTTAGTCCTTCTCTATTAATCTTTCCAATTACTTTGTTGATCTCTCTTTTGTTTAGTAAAAGTTTTCTAAAATCTCTGGGATTATGGTTATTATAACTAGATTCTTTGTACAGAGGTATATATGAATTAATTAAATATATCTCACCATTATTATCAGCCGCGTAAGCATCAGTTATATTAGCTTTCCCATCTCTAAGTGATTTAACTTCCGATCCTTTTAAAACTATCCCTGCCTCTAATATCTCTTGAAAAAAATAATTAAATCTTGCTTTTCGGTTGTTGCAAACAATTTTTATACCGATATTTTTTTTTGCTTTCATTAAAGCAGTTTGGCAATTTTTAGAGCTTTTTCTACTTCCTTTTTCGTTTTCTCAGTTACTTTTACAAGCGGTAGTCTGACTTCATCCGAACATAAGTTTAACAAGCTTGCCGCATATTTAACTGGACTTGGATTACTTTCTATAAATAACGATTTATGCAAAGGCATTAATTTTTCATTAATTTCTTTTGCTTTAATATTATTTTTACTCAAACAAGCTTCTTGAAATTCAGAACATAATTTTGCTGCAACATTAGCGCTTACTGAAATGCATCCAACACCGCCTCTCATATTAAATTCTAAAGCTGTCCCATCTTCACCGGACAATTGAATAAACTCTGGTCCCATTTTTTTTAATTGCTGATCTACTCTGTTTAAATCTGCTGTTGCGTCTTTTACGCCAGCTATATTTTTTAATTCAAAAAGTCTGGCCATAGTATCAACTGTCATATCTATTACTGATCGTGGTGGAATATTATAAATAATAATTGGTATACCTATGCTGTCATTAATTTTTTTGTAATGTTGGTAGAGACCTTCTTGAGTCGGTTTGTTGTAGTATGGGGTAACTATTAATAATCCATCTGCTCCCGATTTTTCAGCATGCTTTGATAGTTCTACCGCTTCGGAAGTAGAGTTCGAACCAGTGCCAGCAATAACAGGAATTTTTCCAGCACATTCCTTAACTGCAATTTCAATTACTTGCTTATGCTCGTCATGATTTAAAGTTGGTGACTCACCCGTAGTACCAGCGGGTACTACCCCTTTTGTTCCATTAGAAATATGATGCTGTATAAGTGATGCATATTTCTCCTGATCCAGAACATTATTTTTGAATGGTGTTACTAAAGCTACAATTGAACCTTTAAACATAATTCTTTATATAGTAATAAATCTAATCTTTCAGAATTTTATGCTTAAACATTTAATTAGTCTAGTTTTTTTATTGATTAGTTTCACATGTATGCCCGTATTCTCCGATACTGGTTCTTTGATTTTGCCTAAAACAAAACCAGTTGATTTAACGAATACTAATAAAGAAAAAGCATCACAAATATTGCCTGAAAAAAAACCTACTATTAAGGTAAAAAAAATAAATAAAAACCAATTTACCTTACCAAAAGATAAGCCAACAAAAGTAAAGTCTAAAAAGAAATTTGCTGAAAAAAAATTAAAAAAAACTCCAGTAAAAGTTATTGAAAAAGAAAAATTCAAAGAAAAAGCAGAGGTTAAAAATAAAGAAAAAAAAGTTGTTTCTGTTCAGGTTTTTGAAAAAAATGGTGATGGGACATATTTATTGCCAGAAAAGAAACCAATAACTTATAAAAAAACTAGTTCAAAAGTTGCTGAGAAATCTCAGATTTTGTCTAAAAAAGACTACGCTTATGCAAAAGAAATATTTTCTAATATATCTCAAAAGAAATGGAATACTGCTTTTGCTTTAACAAAAAAAGTGAAGGACAAAGATTTTAAAAATTTAATATCCTGGATCTATTTAAAGGAAAGAAGAAACAAAGCAACTTTCGATGATTATATAAAGTTTATTGATAGAAATCCTAACTATCCTAGAATAAATAGACTAAAATATCTTGCTGAACATAAAATCAACTTAAATACCACAAGTCCTAATACGGTAATTGGTTGGTTTCAATCAAATCCACCATTAAGCGGTTATGGAAAAATCAAACTTGCTGAATCTTATTTTCTTAAAGGCGAAAATTCTGAAGGTTCAAGACTTTTAAAGGAAGGCTGGATAGATGCTTCTTTAAATTCAAAAGATCTTAGATATTTAAACAAAAAATATAAGAAAATTTTAAATTCATCTGATCATATTAAAAGAGCAGAATATATGGCTTGGGAATATAAATATTGGGATCTAAAAAGAATTTTGAGATACTTGCCCAAAGATTACAGAGCGCTATATAACGCAAGACAAATCGTAATGAGCAGTTCTTACGGTGTTGATAAAGCTATAGCAAACGTTCCAACAAAATTTAAAAATGATATGGGATTAAATTATGATAGATTAAAATGGAGAAGAAGAAGAGGAAGATTAGATTCGTCAATTGAAATTATAGATAAAGCCCCAAATAATAAAAATGAATTGATAAAACCAGATTTATGGTGGAAAGAAAGATCAATAATATCTAGATCCTTAATATATAAAAAAAAATATCTTAAAGCTTATGAGATTGCTAAAAATCATTCTTTAACTGAAGGACCTGAATTTGCTGAAGCAGAATGGATGTCAGGATGGATATCTTTAACATTCTTAAATGATCCAAACGTAGCATTAAAACATTTTAAAAATTTCTACGCAAACGTAGGTTATCCAATTAGTTTAGCAAGAGGAGCTTATTGGGTAGGTTTAACTTATGAAAAACTTGGAAACAAACAATTATCAAAAAAATTCTTTGAAGAAGGTTCGGAATACTTAACAACATACTACGGTCAATTATCTTTTCAAAAAATTAAACCTTTTGAAGAATTTGAATTAAAAGATGATTCTAAATATTCTGATAAATTTCAAAAAGAATTTTATGAAAATCCTTTATCAAAACATGTAATATTTTTAAAAGAAATAAACAAAACAAAATACAGTAAAGATATAATTAAACACTTGGCAGAATTAGACGTAGAAAAAGGTAGCGAAGTTCTTGCTGCAAAATTAGCTACTGAAATTGGAAGGTATGATTATGCAATTCAAGTCTCAAAAAAAGCATCTTATGAAAAAAGATTTTATAATAGATTTAATTATCCGATTATAACCACTCCTTCTATGATTAATAATAAGGCAATGCCATCTCAAGAATCTATTTTAGCAATTACACGTCAAGAAAGTGAATTTGATCCAAAAGCAAATAGTTATGCGGGTGCCAAAGGTATGATGCAGCTTATGACTTATACGGCAAAATTGGTATCTAAACAGATGAATGTTCGTTATGTAAAAAGTAAATTAACTTCTGATCCAGAATATAATATTAGACTAGGAACATATTATTTTAATTCACTCTTGAACGAATACAATGAAGTCTACCCTTTTGCTATTGCCGCATATAATGCTGGCCCAAAAAGAGTAAGAACCTGGAGAAAGGTAAATGGTGATCCAACTAAAAAAAATATTGATTATGTCAACTGGATAGAGTTGATAAGGTTTGAAGAAACAAGAAATTATGTTCAAAGAGTTTTAGAAAATATCAATGTATACAAATACATGCTTAAGCAGAAACCAGTTAAATTAGAAAATTTTTTCAAATAATATCGATGGAATATGGCGGTGAGGGTGGGATTCGAACCCACGGTAGATTGTTACACCTACGGAAATTTAGCAAACTTCTGGTTTAAACCAGCTCACCCACCTCACCAAACATTTAACTTTATATAGCATCATGTTCTTAAAAGATAAAGAAAGCTTTTTTTTGTTCCTTAAAGCTTTTTATCATTAAGCCTCTAGCTATCAGGAACACAATAAATCCTAGTATCCAATTCATAATGAGTAAGCCATAGAATATATCATTAAAATAACCATTCATAATATTCAAAACTATCCAAAGAATAATAAACGGTAAAATAACCATCCTAAAAAGGTTCATATAAAATATAAAATAACTTTTTTTAAGAGCTGCAAATAAAGCATGTGAAATAAAAAAAATTGGATAAACTGGGCAAATAAATGCAGTAATTTTTAAATAAGTAGATCCAAATTTGATTACTTCAAGATCGGTCGAAAAAATACGAATAATAGGTTCAGAAAGTAAATAAATTATAATTCCAGAAAAACACATTACCGTCATGCCAATTAATATGCCTTTAAAATAAACCTCGCGTACTCTATCATATCTTCTAGCACCAAAATTTTGACCGGCTATTGATAATACAGCAGTATTCAATCCTATTATAGGCAAAATAAAAACCTGTTCAAATCTTAATGCCGATCCATAACCGGCTATAGCTTTATCTCCAAAAATAATTAGAAAGTATAATAGAATAAAACCTCCTATTGAAACCATAAAAAGACTTACTGTAATGGGCATTGCTTGGTCAAAAATATTTCGAAAAAAATTTCTTCTTATAAGAAAGTTTTCAATTTTAGGGATTATTTTTATTTCTAACTTGTTAACTTTAAAATATAAATATATACAACCAACTAGTTGAATTAATATTGTTGAAATTGCTAACCCAGATATTCCTAAAGCCGGAATAAAAAATAAACCAAAAATAAAAATAGGGTTTAAAATTATATTAGCAATTATCCCAACTAACATAAAATTTCTAAAGCTTTTTGTATCGCCTTGACAATTTAATATTGAATTAAATGAAAATTGTACTAAAAAAATAATAGTTCCTAAAAATATAATGTCTGTATATTTTTTTATTAATATAATGCTTTCATGATTATTACCCATAAATTTGAGAAAATCATAAGAAAAATAAATTCCTATAAAAGTAATAAAGACTGAAAGTAAAATAGCGTACACAATTGTATTATGTGCATAAATAGATGCCGCAATTTTATTTCTTTCTCCAATAGAGTTACCCATTAATGAATTACAACCAGATACTATTCCTATACCTGCTGCAATTATTACAAAATATATTGGAAAAGATTTTGCAAGAGCAGATAATGACTCTGGGGATATTTTACCTGCATAGAAAGTATCGATTATATTAAATAAAGTTTGAAATAAACTTCCTGTACTAGCTGGAATTGCAATTTGCCTAAGTAATTTTCCAATTGGATTAGAGGTTAAATTTAATTTTTTATTCAATTTTTACCTCAACGATATTCTTTTTGAAAAATATGTTTTTTGCCTATTTTTTTTGCAATTAAAATTTGTTTTTGTCTCATAGCAAATCTTTCTTTTTGTGTTTCAGTAAGATAATCATGACATTTGGGACAAGAAATACCTTCTACATATTTTTTAGATTTTTTTTCTTTCATTGATACTGGCTTTCTACATCCGCTACACATTGAATGAGTACCAATTTTTAATTTATGTTTAAGCGAAACTCGATTGTCAAAAACGTAGCACTCCCCTTTCCACAAACTTTGTTTTTTATCAATTTTTTTCAAATAATTTAATATTCCTCCTTTTAGTTGAAAAACATTTTTAAATCCTTTTTTTCTTAAATAAACAGAGGCTTTTTCACATCTAATTCCTCCAGTGCAAAACATTGCAATCTTACTTTTTTTATCAAATTTATTTAAATATTTTGGAAAATCTCTAAAATTATTCACATTAGGGTTTTTCGCTCCCTTAAAAGTTCCTACATTGTGCTCAAAAGACTTTCTTGTGTCTATTACTTTTATGTCTTTTTTTTTTAACAGTAAATTCCATTCTCTTGGTTCAAGTGAATTATCAATTTTTTGTGATGCTGAAATTTTAATTCCTATTGGCACTACTTCTTTTTTGATTTTAACTTTTCCTCTATGAAAAGGTTGAAATTTATTTACAGAACTATTTTCAGAGTCAAATTTTTTAATTTTACAGATTTTTTTTAAAATTTCTTTTATTTTTTTAATATTATTTTTTTTCCCAGAAAGAGTTCCGTTGATACCCTCATTTGAAAAAATTATGGTACCTCTTATCTGATTTTTTATTAGCTTTTCTTGAAAAGTCTTTTTAAGTTTTTTAAGACTTGACAGTTTTTTAAATTTATAAAACCCATAAATATAGAACATTTAAATTTTCCTACAAATTGTTACCCCGTCTCCTAACGGTAAAATGGTTTTTTCTACCCTATCGTCTTTCTTAATGAAAGAATTAAATTCTCTAATTATATTAGTTAATTTATCATTTTTGTTAGGATCAATAACATCTCCTTTCCATAAAACATTGTCTATAAGTATAAATCCATTATTTTTGAGAAGTTCTAGAGACAAATTGTAATAATTCTTATAATTCTCCTTGTCGGCATCAATAAATATCATATCAAATATTTTTTTATCATTTTTTAACTTCTTAAGACTTTCAATCGCTGGTGCTAAAATAATTTTTATTTTTTTATCCAAATTTGCTTTTTTAAAAAAACTTTTAGCTGATTCTGAAGTTTTTTTATTAATATCCAAGCAAGTAATATTTCCATTTTTTGGCATAACAAGACCCATGGACAAAGCGCTATAACCTGTAAAAGTTCCAATTTCTAAAATATTTTCTATCTTATTTAACTTAATAAAAAGTTGGAAAAAATAAGCTTGTGTTACTGAAATTTGCATTCTTTTACTAAGACCTAGACTATTATTATGAATGAGTATTTCTTTTTGAATTGGATGAAGGTCGTAACTATGATCGGAGATATATTTTTCCAATCTCTCATTAATTTCTAAATTCTTAATCATTTTTTTAATTTTTTTTTTAGAATATCGTTAACCAAACCTGGGTTAGCTTTTCCAGATGAGGCTTTCATGATTTCACCAACAAAGAACCCAAGGAGTTTTTCTTTACCAGACCTAAATTCAGAAACTTTATCTGAATTATTTTCTAAAACTTTAATTACAATTTTTTCCAGCTCTTTAGGATCGCTCTGTTGTTTTAATCCCTTTTCTTTTATAATTTTTAATGGTTCGTCTCCAGTTTCAACCATTATTTCAAATACCTTCTTTGCTATTTTTCCTGAGATTTCTCCTGTAGTAATAGAATTAATTAGCGAAGCAAGGTTTTTTGGTAAAACCGGCGAATCTTTTATATCTAAATTTTTTTCATTCAAAACAGCAAAAAGCTCAACAATTATCCAGTTTTTAGCAAGTTTTATATCTGCATTCTTTATTACTTCTTCAAAGTATTTTGAAATACCAATTTCAGAGACTAAAACATTGGCTTCGTACGGTGAGAGTTTAAATTTTTTGATAAATCTATCTTTTTTTTGATCGGGTAATTCTGGTAATTTTTTTTTCAAACTATCAACAAAACTTTGCTCAATTTTTAATGGTAATAAATCAGGATCTGGAAAGTATCTGTAGTCGTGTGCTTCCTCTTTTGATCTCATTGATCTAGTTTCATTCTTTTTTGTATCAAAAAGTCTAGTTTCTTGTTCTATAACTTTTCCTGATTCAAGTAATTCAATTTGTCTTTTTGCCTCTGAATCAATTGCCATTTCCATAAATTTAATTGAATTTACATTTTTTATTTCACATCTGGTCCCAAATTTTTTTTCCCCTTTTTTTCTGACAGAAACATTAACGTCAGCTCTTAAAGATCCCTCTTGCATATTTCCATCACAAGTTCCAAGATATCTCATTATTGATCTAAGTTTTTTAACATAAGAATTTACCTCGTCTGGAGATCGTAAATCAGGTTTACTTACAATTTCCATCAATGCCACTCCTGATCTGTTTAAATCAACAAAAGTATTGTCAGGACTTAAATCATGTATACTTTTTCCGGCGTCCTGTTCTAAATGCAATCTTTCTATACCGACTTTTTTTGTTCCGTATGGCATATCAAGAGTAACAATGCCCTCTCCAACTATAGGATTTTTATATTGAGATATTTGATAGCCTGCTGGTAAATCAGCATAAAAATAATTTTTTCTATCAAAAATAGAATGCAAATTAATTTTGGCATTCAAACCCAAGCCAGTTTTAATAGCTTGCTCTATACAGTATTGATTTATAACTGGAAGCATTCCTGGAAATGCTGAATCTACTAAACTAACTTGAGTATTTGGTTTTCCACCAAACTTTGTTGATGATCCAGAAAATAATTTTGAATTAGAAATAACTTGAGCATGTACCTCTAGACCAATAATTATTTCCCAACTGTTTTTTTCAGTTTTTATATAATAATCAAATTTATCTTTTTCCATAAATTATTCCCACCATCTATCGATAGATTGTTTAAATGCAATGCTTTTTTCCATTGCTAAAGCTATATTTAAAATTTTTTGTTCGTCCAGTGTATTTGTTATGAGCTGAAGTCCCAAAGGATGTCCTTGCTTATCTTGTCCAGCTGGTATTGAAATTGCAGGAATACCAGCTAAATTAACTGGTACAGTAAATATGTCATTTAAATACATAGATATTGGATCGTTAGTCTTCTCTCCAATTTTAAAAGCTGAACTTGGAGTAGATGGTGTCAAAATAGCGTCAACATTTTTAAAACACTTATCAAAATCATTTTTAATTAACTTTCTTACTTTCTGAGCTTTAAGATAGTAAGCGTCGTAATAACCTGACGATAAAACATAAGTACCAATTAAGATTCTTCTTTTGACTTCGTCTCCAAATGCTTCTCCACGAGTATTCTCGTACATTTCGATAAGATTTTTTCCTTTTTTAGACCTATATCCATATTTAACTCCATCGTAACGTGCTAAGTTTGACGAAGCTTCAGCTGGTGCAACTATATAGTAAGTTGGTAAAGCATACTTTGTGTGAGGAAGTGAAATATCAACTATCTTTGCACCAGATTTTTTTAAAATATCTATTCCTTTTTTCCAAAGAATATCTATTTCTTTTGGCATATTTTCAACTCTGTACTCTTTAGGTATACCAATTTTCAATCCTTTTATTTTTTCACTTAAATTTTTTGAATATTTTTCTTTTTTTTTATTTATAGAGGTAGAATCTTTTTCATCATATCCTGACATCGCTTCTAAGAGCAAAGCACAATCCTTAACATTTTTTGTCATTGGACCTGCTTGGTCAAGTGAAGATGCAAAAGCAACAATTCCCCATCTAGAGCAGAGACCGTAAGTAGGTTTTAATCCTACGGTTCCAGTAAATGAAGCTGGTTGTCGAATTGAACCACCAGTGTCTGTACCGATTGTTGCTGGAGTAAGGTTTGCTGCTAAAGCACTTGCGGATCCTCCTGAAGATCCACCAGGAACTAAATCTTTACCTATTGGATTGATTGTGTTGCCAAAAAAACTTGTTTCATTAGAAGAGCCCATAGCAAATTCATCACAATTTAGTTTACCAAGTAAAATAGCTCCCTCTGACCACAAATTGTTACTAACTGTGGATTCATAGGTAGGTATAAAATTTTCAAGAATTTTACTTCCTGCTGTTGTTTTTACATTCTTTGTACAGAATAAATCTTTTATAGCTAACGGTACTCCAGAAAGCAAACCGTCAAAATTTTTTTTTTCATCAAAATCTTTTGCTTTTTTCAGACTTTCCTCAAAACACGTTGTGATAAAACTATTTAATTTTTTACTTTTTTCAATATTTTTAATAAAATGTTTTGTAATTTCTAAAGAAGATACTTTTTTCGATTTAATTAAATTTACAATTTCTAAGAGTGAACTATTATTTAAATTAGTCATATTTATTCTACTACTTTCGGAACAATAAAAAAGTCTTCATTTTTTTCAGGAGAATTTTTTAGTATTTCATTTTTAATTTCTCCATCGTTAATTTTATCTTTTCTAGGATCAAGAGTTTTATTAACTACAGAAGTCAAAGGCTCTATTTTCTTTGTATCTAACTTATTAAGCTGCTCAACAAAATTTAATATTGAAGCTAAATCTTTAGATAAAGATTCCAGTTTGCTGTCATCTAGAGAAATTCTAGATAATTTTGCAACTTTTTTAACTTGGTTTTTATCTATAGACATCTATAAACTATGTTTTAGTTTGATTAGAAAGTGAAGTAAAATATAACATATTCATGATAGATATTGAAGATTTTAAGAAATCTATAGGAAAAAAATCTAGATTATTAGGCGTTGACCCCGGTAAAAATCGTGTTGGTTTAGCAATATCAGATGAAGATAAACTTGTTTCTACGCCTTTTAAAACCATTATTAAAAAAAATAATTCTAATTTTGTCAATGAGATCAAAGAAATAATTAATGAAAATAATATAAAAGGAATTATTGTTGGGAATCCTATTAATATGGATGGTTCTAGGGGACCTTCCTCACAATCAGCCAATGATTTTGCTAAATTCCTATCAAATAATATTTCGATACCTGTCACCATGTGGGATGAAAGATTATCTACTGAGGGAGCGTTCAATTTATCAAGCAATTTGGACGTAAATGTATCGAAAAAGGTTAAGAAACTAGATCAAAATGCTGCTTCTTTTATATTACAGGGTGCTATTGATTATATTAGACGATAAATAACTTGCTAAGATAGTACAAAAGGCCTATAGAGTTAATTTTAATGGCGTTAATAAAAAAGTTTTCAGCTGTTAAAAAAGTCCAAGAACACCTTTTAGGAATCCAAAACATATCTATTCAAGAAGCAAATCTCATATTAGATGAAGCAAAAAATTTTATAAAATTGAATAGAAGTGCATCTAAAAAACTCGATTTATTAAGAGGAAAAACACAAATTAATTTATTTTTTGAACCTTCTACTCGAACTCAAAGTTCATTTGAGTTGGCCGGTAAAAGATTAGGGGCGGATGTAATGACAATGAATGTCGGAAACTCTTCCTTAAAGAAAGGAGAAACTATACTTGACACTGCAATGTCACTTAATGCAATGCACCCAGATATTATAGTTGTTAGGCACCAAGATTCAGGTGCGCCTAACCTTTTGTCTCAAAAAGTTAATTGTGCAGTAATTAATGCTGGTGACGGACTAAGAGAACACCCGACTCAAGCACTTTTGGATGCCTTAACGATAATTAACAGAAAAGGAAGAATTGAAGGTTTAAAAATTGCTATATGCGGAGACATACTTCATTCAAGGGTTGCTAGATCAAATATTTATTTATTAAATATGCTTGGTGCAGAAGTTAATGTTATTGCTCCTAAAACATTAATGCCTAGTTCAGTAAATAAACTCGGTGTTAAAGCTTTTACAAATATGAAAGAAGGTCTTAAGTCATGTGACATTGTTATGATGCTAAGATTGCAAAATGAAAGAATGAAAGGATCTTTTCTTCCTTCAAAAAGAGAATACTACGAATATTTTGGATTAACACCGGACAAATTAAAATTTGCAAAAAAAGACGCTTTAATAATGCATCCTGGACCTATGAATAGAGGCGTTGAAATAGATACAAAACTTGCTGATGATATAAATGTTAGTTTAGTTAAAGAACAAGTTGAATTAGGAGTAGCTGTTAGGATGGCATGTTTAAAACTTTACTGTAAATAATGAAAGAAAAATATTTTGTAAACGCTAGAATAATTGATCCCTCACAAAATCTTGATGAGATTGGAGGAATAATAGTTGACACAAAAGGTAAAATTAAAGCTGTAGGAAAAAATGTTAAAAAGGGAAATATTCCAAGCAAAGCTGAAAAAATCGACTTAAAAGGAAAGGTTTTAATACCAGGAATCGTGGACATGAAAGTTTTTATAGGAGAGCCCGGTTTTGAATATAAAGAAAATTTTAGAAGTTTAAGTAGCGCAGCTCTTTCTGGAGGTGTCACTTCTGTAGTATCTATGCCAAATACAAATCCTGTAATAGACAATGTCTCTATGGTTGATTTTATTCTCAGAAGAGGAAGAGACAAAGCTGGTGTAAATATTTATCCATCAGCAACTCTAACAAGAAATATGGATGGAAAGCTAATGACAGAACTTGGGCTATTATCAAAAAAAGGAATAATCGGATTCACTGATGCAACAAAAACAGTTCAGAATCCAGAAATGATGTCGAGAATTATGAATTATGCTTCTAATCTTGATGTTCTTCTAATGCAACATCCTGAAGATTATGAACTTTCAAAAGGAAGATGTATTAGCGAGGGAGAGGTTTCAACAAGACTAGGTTTGCAGGGTATACCACACATTGCTGAAAAAATTATTATTGAGAGAGATTTGTCTCTTTTAGAAGAGTATCCTTGCAGATATCATATTTCACAATTGTCATCTGGAAAATCTGTTGAGGTAATTAAAAAATATAAAAAAAATGGTTTAAAATTTTCTACCGGAGTGTCTATCAATAATCTATCTCTTAATGAAAATGATATAGGAGATTTTAAAACTTTTATGAAAATTTCCCCTCCATTAAGGAAAGAAGATGATAGAAAAGCTTTAATACAAGGAGTCAAAGAAGGCCTTATAGATGTAATCGTATCTGATCATAAACCAGAAGATGAGGAGAGCAAAAGACTTCCGTTTGCACAAGCTGCTGAAGGTTCAATAGGTGTTGAGACCCTTCTGTCTCTTGCATTGGAATTATATCACAATGATTCACTTCCCTTAAAAAAAATAATTGAAACTATTACATGTAACCCTTCAAAAATTTTAAAAATTAACAAAGGCACATTAAAAAAAGGATCTGATGCTGATTTATGTATTTTTGATCTTGATCAACCATGGAAAGTTGATGTTTCAAAATTAAAATCTAAATCCAAAAACGCAGCAATAGAAAATAGAAAGCTTCAAGGAAAAGTTTTAACAACTTATCTAAATGGAGAAAGTGTTTTTAATCTACAGTGACATTTGAAATTTTTCTAGTTTTCTTCCTTTCATACATGTCTGGTTCTATACCATTTGGTTTAGTTCTAACTAAATTGTTTTTAAATCAAGATATAAGAAATATTGGTTCTAAAAATATTGGCGCTACCAATGTATTGAGAACTGGAAATAAATTTATTGCAGGAATAACTCTTTTTTTAGATATTTTAAAAGGAATTATTCCAATTTTGATTACCAAGTATTTTTTTCCAGATTTAATTTTCTTATCAGGTCTTATGGCTTTTCTTGGTCATATATTTCCTATTTGGTTGAAGTTTAAAGGAGGAAAAGGAGTGGCCACATATCTTGGAATAATTTTTGCTTTATCATTAAAACTCGGTCTCTTTTTTTGTATCTTTTGGATATTAATAGCTTTGATATCAAAATACTCTTCTTTGTCTTCAATAGTTTCATCGCTGGTAATTTTTATAATTTCTTTTTGGGAAAATAACTTTCAATTAAATTCGTATTTATTTATTACATTTGTAATACTTCTATACACTCACAAACAGAATATAATTAGAATAAAAAATAAAACTGAAGACAAAATTAAACTTTAAAATCAACACTTATTGTACTTTAATTTGACAAACAGGATTATTTTTGACAGTAAGGTCAAGTATAATGAATCTTGTCATAGTAGAAAGTCCAGCAAAAGCAAAAACCATAAATAAATATTTGGGTAAAGACTACAAGGTATTAGCTAGCTATGGTCATGTTAGAGACCTTCCTTCAAAAAATGGCTCTGTTGATCCTGAAAATAATTTTAAAATGGAATGGGAATTAGATTCTTTTTCTAAAAAATATGTTAAAGAAATAACTGACGCAGCTGCTGACTCTGAAAGAATTATATTGGCAACTGACCCGGATAGAGAAGGAGAAGCAATTGCTTGGCATGTTAGAGAAATTTTGGAAAGCAAAAAACTTTTAAAAGGTAAAAAAGTAGAAAGAGTTGTGTTCAATGAAATTACAAAAAAAGCTGTTACAAACGGAATTAATAATCCTAGAGAAATTGAAAAGCTTTTAGTTAATGCATATATGGCTCGAAGAGCTTTAGATTATCTTGTTGGTTTTAATATATCTCCAATTTTATGGACGAAGCTACCTGGTTCAAAATCTGCAGGACGGGTTCAATCTGTTGCACTTAGATTAATTACTGAGCGAGAACATGAAATTGAGCTTTTTAAACCAGAAGAATTTTGGACCATTGCCAGTGATTTTGAAAACAATCAAAAGAAACTTATAAAATCAAAGCTATCAATATTTGACGAGAAAAAGATTGAAAAATTTTCATTTAAGAAAAAAGTTGACTCTGAAAAAGCATTAAATGAAATCAAAAATCAATCATACAAAATTGCTGATGTGTCTTCTAAAGTGTATAGAAGAAATCCGTTGGCTCCATTTACAACATCAACATTACAACAAACGGCTTCTGGAAAATTTGGTTTTGGTGCTTCTAGAACAATGCAAATTGCACAAAGACTTTATCAAGGAATTGATATTGAAGGAGATACTGTTGGTCTTATTACTTATATGAGAACAGATGGAACTCAAATTTCTAAAGATGCTATTTCCGATTTTAGAAAATTTATAGATAAAGAACATGGCAAAAAATATCTTCCAGAAAATCCAAATAGTTATACAGGTAAAAAAGCAAAAAATGCTCAAGAAGCTCATGAAGCTATCAGACCTACGGATGTTTCAAACAGGCCTGCTGATATGAAAAAGTATTTGAGCACTGATCAATCTAAGCTTTATGAATTGATATGGAATCGAGCTTTGTCTTCTCAAATGAATCCAGCTGAATTTGATAGAAAAAGTATAACTATAGAATCTGAAAATAAAAAAATTAACTTTAAAGCTAATGGATCTACCGTTAAGTTTGATGGTTTCTTAAAAGTTTATAAATTTGAAGAAAAAGATGAAGATCTTAAAAATATTTTACCTGAAGTTAAAATTGGTGAAAAGGTTAATATAAAAGAACTAATAGACGAACAGCATTTTACAGAACCTCCACCAAGGTATTCGGAAGCTAGTCTTGTCAAAAAAATGGAAGAATTAGGAATAGGACGTCCTTCGACTTACGCAAGTATAATATCTGTTTTGTCTACAAGAAACTATGTTGATTTACTAAATAAAAGATTTCATCCTACGGATCGAGGTAAATTACTTTCGGCATTTCTTGAAAAATTGTTTACCAAATATGTTGACTATAACTTTACTGCAGATTTAGAAAATCAATTAGACGAAATAACTACCGGTAAAATCGATTGGGTCAAAGTTTTGGATGGCTTTTGGAAAGATTTTTATTCAAATGTAGGACAAGTTAAAGAAAAAAGAACTAGAGAAGTTTTAGATCTATTAAATGAAAGTTTAGGGGACCTTGTGTTTGAAAGAGATAATAATGATACTATTGATAGAAAGTGTAAGCTTTGTGATACAGGTCAATTAAGTCTTAAAAATAGTTTTAGGGGCGGTGCTTTTATAGGCTGTTCCAATTATCCAGAATGTAAATTTACAAGGCCTTTGTCAAAATCTAAAGCTTCTCAACAAATTAATCTAGCGGAACCTAAGCTGATTGGAAAAAACGATTTAGGTAAAGATATTTTTCTTAAAAATGGAAGGTTTGGACCTTATTTACAATTTGAAATTGAACCTAATGAATTAGATAAAAGTAAAAAAAAGAAATCTAAAAAGAAGAAAGAGAATGAAAATTTAAAAAATGTATCTATACCTAAAGGTCTTCCGATTGAAAATGTTGATTTAGAAAAAGCTAAATATTTATGTTCTTTGCCAAAAATAATTGGCAAACATCCAGAATTAAATGAGGACATTACTGTGAATATTGGAAGGTTTGGTCCCTATTTAAAATGTTCTAATAAGTCTGCTCGAATCGAAAGTGTTGATGAATTATTTACAATTGGACTCAACAGAGCAATAACTTTAATAACTGATGCTAAACCAGGAAGAATGTCATCATCAGAAATAAAGAACCTTGGAGAACATCCTGAAGATAAAAAACCTGTAAGAATAATGAAAGGACAATACGGTCCCTATATTAAATATAAATCTCTTAATGCGACGATACCTGAAGATAAAGACCCAACCGAAATAACAATGGAAGAAGCTTTGATTTTGATTGAAAAAAGAAAAGAATACGATAAAAATAAAAAAAAGAAAAAGAGATGAGTGCAGAACAAAATTTAAAAAAAAAAAATATTAATTTACCTAAGGCGCCAGATCCTGTTGGTGCTTATGTGGCTTCCAAAATTGTTGGTAATTTGATTTTTATTTCTGGACAACTTCCATTAGATTCCGGAGGAAAATTAATTAAAGGAAAAGTTGGAAAAGAACTTAGTCTTGAACAAGGACAAGATGCTGCAAAGTTTTGTGCTCTAAACCTTTTGGCTCAACTTAAAAAAATATGTGGAAGTTTAGATAAAGTAAAAGGCTGCGTTAAAATAACTGGATATGTAAACTCAATAGATTCTTTCGTAGATCAGCCAAAAATCATCAATGGTGCATCAGATTTAATTTCACAGATTTTCGAAGATAAAGGTAAACATACACGTGCCGCTGTAAGTGTAAACTCTTTGCCGTTAGGTGCCTCAGTTGAGATTGAAGGAATATTTGAAATATAATTATTCTCTACCTACAGAGTAATATTTTATATTTCTTTTTTTTAATTCAATTGGATTGTAAAGATTTCTCATATCATAAATTTTAAAACTATTTTTTTTAACTATTTTTTTAAAATCTATAGATTTAAATTCATCCCATTCAGTATTAATAATAATTAAATCACATCCTTGACAAGCTTTGCTTAAAGTTCTTTCAAATTTAAGTTTTTTACTCTTTTTAAATTCTTTTTTTGGCCCAGATGGATCATGATACTTTACTATTGCTCCTTTTTTAAGCAGATAAGGTATTAAAACTAGGCTAGATGACTCTCTCATGTCGTCTGTATTAGCCTTAAAAGTCACACCTAAAACAGTAACTTTTTTATTTTTAATTTTATTATTCATTATTTTAGAAATTCTTTTTGTTAATAAAATTTTTCTGTTTTGATTAGATTTAATTACTGATTTTACAATGGACAGATTTGTTTTAAACTTTTCAGCAATTGAAACTAAACCTTTGGTATCTTTTGGAAAACAAGATCCACCGTAAGCAGGACCTGCTCTTAAAAATCTACTTCCAATTCTAGCATCAGAGCCTATTCCAACTGAAATATCCTCGACATTTATTCCTGTTGCTTCGCATAAATTGGCAATTTCATTAATAAATGTAATTTTTGTAGCTAAAAAAGCATTTGAAGCATATTTAATTAATTCAGCACCTTTTCTCGATGTACAAAAAAATTTAGCTCCTTTTTTTATAAGAGGTTCATATAAAAGTTGCATTTTTCTAAAGATTTTTTTGTTATCAGATCCAATAACAATCCTGTCTGGGTATTTAAAGTCTCTTATGGCTTCACCTTCCCTTAAAAATTCTGGATTAGATATAACATCAAACAATGATTTCTTAACTTTTTTTCCAATTATTTTTTCTATTTGATCTCCAGTAGTTACGGGTACGGTAGATTTATTAACAATAATTTTATAACTTTTAATGTGCTTCGATATGGATTTTGCAACACTATATACTTGTGAAAGATCAACCAAGTTTGAACCTTTTTTTGTTGGGGTACCTACACAAATAAAAATAATTTGGGATTCTTTTACTGCTTTCTCCAAATCGTCTGTAAAATTTAATCTTTTTGCTCTATAATTATTTCGAATTAAGTCATCTAGGCCTGGTTCATAAATTGGAGAAACAGTATTTTTTAATTTATTTATTTTTACCTTGTCATTGTCTACACAAAAGACTTTATTACCTAAATCTGCAAAACATGTGCCGCTTACTAAACCAACATAACCAGTGCCTATCATGCATATTTTCATAATAATTCTTTATAAATATTTTGAAATTGTAAGACCAGAATTAATAAAACCTTGAAGCGTTCCACAGTCAATGTACTTGCCTTTAAATATGTTTCCATAAAATTTTTCATTTTTTTTAACCAAAGTTTTTATTGCATCTGTAATATGAATTTCTCCACCTTTTCCTTTTTTTTGATTTTTCAAAACAGATAATATTTTTATAGGTAAAATATATCTACCAATTATGGCATAATTTGACGGCGCTTCGCTTAATTTTGGTTTTTCAATAACTTCATTTATAAGAAAAGAGTTTCTTGATTTATTTTTAAAACCCAAAATTCCCCATCTAGAAACTGTTTTTTTATCAACTTTTTTAGTGGCTATTACTGCACTTTTGGTTTTTTTGTGGAGGGAAATCATTTCTTTAGAGCAATTTTTTTTAACTATCAAATCATCTGCCAATAACATTAAAAAATGGGTTCCTTTTAAATATTTCTTGCATCTGAGCACGGCATCCCCTGTTCCTTCAGGTTTATTTTGATATACAAATTTAATCATCTTCTGATATTTTTTAATTCTCATAAAAACATCTTTTAAACGTTTATCGTTTTTTTTCTTTTTTATTATTTTTTTATAAAAAGCATCATTAAAAAAATATTTTTTAATACTGGTTCTATTTTTTGGGACAACAAAAATAAACTGTCTAACCCCAGCTTGAATACATTCTTCCATTATATATTCTAAATTTGGTTTACCATTTATAGGCAATAATTCTTTTGGAATAACACTTGACAGTGGCAATAATCTTGTACCTAATCCTGCTAATGGAATGATTGCTTGTTTGACCATTAAAACCTTTTACTAGCTAAACAAATATTTTACAAATGAAATTATTTACGAATAAAATAAAGTTACAAAAGGAAATAAAAAATATCAATAATATCAGTTTTGTGCCAACTATGGGGGCTCTTCATAAAGGTCATGAGGCTCTTATAAAAAAATCAGCCAAAAAATCAAAAAAAACCCTTGTGAGTATTTTTATAAATCCTAAACAATTTGAAAATAAAAAAGATTTTCTAAATTATCCTAAAAACTTAAAAAATGACCTGAAAATACTTAAAAAGTTGAAAGTTAAATATTTATACAAACCTTCGTTTAATGATTTGTATAAATTTCAAACAAAAAACAAAATATTTCTTGATTCTTTTTCAAAGGAATTATGTGGAAAGTTTAGAAAAGGTCACTTTAAAGGTGTGCTGAATGTTGTTAATCGATTTCTTGAAAT
>CACIPQ010000010.1 GCA_902588585.1 uncultured Pelagibacteraceae bacterium
TTCTCATTTCTGAAATTTTTAAAGACAACAAATATAATACAAGCATTTGGCCTAAAAATGCTTTTGTAGATGCAACTCCAATTTCTGGTCCAGCATGAATTGGTAAAACACAATCAGAATTTCTGGCTATAGAACTTTCAACTACATTTACAACTGAACATGTTTTTACATTTTCTTTTTTGCAAAGGTCTAAAGCTGCATATGTGTCAGCTGTTTCACCAGACTGAGATACAAATATGTACAAGGCGTTTTTATCAAACCTAACTTTTCTATATCTAAATTCTGATGCAATATCAGTTTCTATACTTAAAGATGTAAATTCCTCCATCCAATACTTTGCTACTAAACATGAGTGGTAAGCAGTTCCACATCCTATTAAAACTATTTTATTTATTTTTTTAGGATCAACAGGAAGATTATAAAAATTAATTTCTTCTCTGATTTTATCAATATATTCCTTTAAACAAGCTTTTACTGTAAAAGGCTGTTCAAAAATTTCTTTTATCATAAAATTTTTGTAGTTTCCTTTAGTTGCAGACGATTTATCTTCTGATAGTGTAAAAATTTCCTTGTTAATTTTATCTTTCTTTGCGTTATAAAACTTTACTTCATCTTTAGATAAAACACATACATCTCCGTCATCTAAATATGAAATCTTGTTTGTCATTGATTTTAATGCATAAGAGTCTGAGCCTAAATAATTTTCACTATTAGAATACCCGACTGCAAGAGGACTTCCTCTTCTGGCCCCGATTACAAAATCTTTATAATTTTTAAATATAATTCCTAAAGCGAAACTTCCTTTTAACATTTCCAAAGTTTCAAATACTGCTTTTAAAGGATCTAGTTTTTTCAATTTTTCAGTAAGCAAAACTGTTATTACCTCTGTATCAGTTTGAGATTTAAAAATTTTTCCAGATTTTTCTAGATCTTTTTTTAATTCATCAGAGTTTTCAATTATCCCATTGTGAACTACAGATACTATTTCACTAGAATGCGGGTGTGCATTAACTTCGTTTGGTACACCATGTGTTGCCCATCTAACATGACCAATGCCTAAATTTCCTTCGCTTGGATTTTGAAATAAAATATTTTCTAACTTTTCAACTCTACCTGGGCATTTTTTTTCATTAATTTCTCCATTTGTAATAGTCGCTAAACCTGCAGAATCATAACCTCTGTATTCTAGTTTCTTTAAAGCATTAATTATATTAGTCGATACTGATTTATTGCTGGCTATACCTATAATTCCACACATTATTTTTTTCTCTTATAGTTTTCTATTTCTTCTTGTTCAGATCTTTCTATGGCTAAAGAATTTTCTTTAACATCTCTGGTAATTACTGAACCGGCTCCGACAACTGATTTTTTTTTAATTTTTACTGGAGCAACTAAAGAAGAATTGGACCCTATAAAAACATTGTCAGAAATAATTGTTTTATTTTTTTTAATACCATCGTAATTACAGGTAATAGTTCCGGCTCCTATATTTGTATTTTTTCCAATTTCACTGTCGCCAATATAAGATAAATGATTAACTTTAGAGTTAGATTTAATTTTAGACTTTTTTGTCTCTACAAAATTTCCAATTTTAACTCCTGACATCAGGTGAGTCCCGGGCCTGATTCTTGCGTAAGGTCCTATGGTAACTTTGTTTTCAATTTTTGCACCCTCGATATGACTAAAAGATAAAATTTCAACATTGTTTCCAATTTTTACTTTTTTACCAATAACCACATAGGGGTTAATTGTCACATTTTTTCCAAACTTAGTATCTTTCGATAAAAAAATAGTCTCAGGAGCAATTAAATTTACACCAGACTTTATTGCTTTTTTTCGCAAACTTTCCTGGTTTACTTTATAAGCCTGTATCTTTTTAAATTTTGAATTTGTCTTCATAAAAATTTCTCTTTACATTAGATTTATGATGGTAATAAGTCACAAAATGTTTCTTTTTAATACTTAACAAAAATGACTCAAAAATTAACAATTTTATTTGATTTGGATGGCACACTGGTTGATACAGCACCAGATCTTATGGGTGCGCACAATCACGTTATGAAAAAATTTGGTTTTCATCAAAAAGAGCTTGGTGATATTAAGCATCTTGCAGGACGAGGTGCTTGGATAATGATGCAAAGATCTTTCAGGGAAGAAATTACGGATGAAAAAGTAAAAAAAGAGATGCTAAAAGAATTTATAGATCACTATGCAAAAAACATTGATAAGGGAAGCGTGCCAATTAAAGGTGTTGTTGATTTTTTAAAGTGGGCAAAATCAATAAAAATTTCAATGGCCGTGTGCACCAACAAACAGGAAAAACTTGCTGTTGATTTATTAAAAAAAATAAAATTGGCAGAATATTTTGAATATATAGCAGGATGCGATACATTTGATTTTAACAAACCAGATCCTAGACATCTCACTAATGTTGTTGAAATAATTGGTGGAAATATAAATAAAACTATAATGGTTGGTGATAGCGAGGTAGATTCTCAATCAGCTTACAACGCAAAAGTTCCGTTCATATTAGTTGAGGACGGATATACAGAAAAAAAGGTTGATCAAATTCCTCATGACATTTTGATTAAAGATTTTGTAAATTTTGAAAAAACTATTGACAAGTACTTATGATAGATTTTCAACTTCTCTCCGCACTTGTTACTTATTATTTTATAATGTTCGCTACTCCGGGTCCTAATAACGCAATGCTTACTGCTTCTGGATTAAAATTTGGTTTTGTTAGAACTCTTCCTCATTTAATTGGCATTCCTCTTGGTCACATTTTTCAAATAGGATTAGTTTGCTATGGATTAGGAAATCTATTCTTACTTTTTCCTCAATTACAATTTTATATGAAAATCTTATGTTTCATTTATTTGTTGTACCTTAGTTGGAAAATAATTGGTTCTTTTAGCTTAGTTGAAAAAGATACTGGAGGAAGACCTTTAAAGTTTTATGAAGCATCATTATTTCAATTCATTAACCCAAAAGCCTGGACTGTAGCAATTACAGTAGCATCTGGTTTTTTTCCTACAGAAGAAAATTTTCTTGTTGCAACAATCTTCTTGGTCGTCACTGCTGCTATAGTTTGTTTTCCTTCAATATGCATTTGGGCTATTTTTGGAAACAGCTTAAGAATATTTATTAAAAACACCAAAACTAAAAAAATTACCGAGTATATTTTGGCAGTTTTATTAGTTTTAACTGCAATAGTTGTTTTATTAAAATAAATAGTCTTTGATTTTATATTTCTGGTTTAATATAAAAACTTGATGCATTTTACAAAAAAAAATGCTGGGGAGAAAAGAAAAGATTTTGCAAACAATCTTAAAGAAAAAAAATTACTAAGATTTCCTGGCGCCTATAATCCATTATGTGCAAAATTAATTGCAGAAATTGGTTTTGACGGTGTTTATATTTCTGGCGGTGTTATGTCGAATGATTTAGGAATTCCAGATATAGGCCTAACTACACTAAAGCATGTTAGTTATAGAGCAAATCAAATTGCTAAAGTAACCGATCTACCTTCAATAGTTGATGCCGATACTGGTTTTGATGACTGTAAAAAAACAATAGAAACTTTTGAAAGCATGGGTTTATCTGGTTGTCATATTGAAGATCAAATAGCCGAAAAAAGATGTGGGCACTTAGAAAATAAAGAACTTATTTCAATGAATGAAATGGTTAAAAAAATAAAAACCTCTGTTGCTTCAAGAAAAGATAAAAATTTTTTAATAATTGTTAGAACGGATGCTAATCTTGTTGAAGGATTTGAAAAAACTATTGAAAGAATAAAAGCCTACGAAGCTGCAGGTGCAGACATAATATTTCCAGAATCTATGAAAGATGAAAAAGAATTTGAGGGTGTAAGAAAAAATTCAAAGGTTTATTTGCTAGCAAACATGACTGAATTTGGTAAATCAAAATTACTATCTACAAAAGAATTAAAAAATCTTGGATATAATATTGTGATTTACCCTGTAACAACTCAGAGATTAGCAATGAAAAATGTAGAAGATGGACTAAAGGTTATCTTTAAAGATGGACACCAAAATAATATTATAGATAAAATGCAAACAAGAAAAAGGCTGTATGAACTAGTGGAGTATGAAAAATACAATACTCCGGACAAGAAAATTACAGATTTTAAAACTGATGGTCATGAATAGTTTATGAGTGAAGATATTAAAAAAGGATTATTGGGTATAGTTGTTGATGAAACAACGGTATCTCAAGTAATGCCTGATATAAATTCTCTTACATATAGAGGTTATGCAGTGCAAGATTTATGTGAAAAGTGTAGCTTCGAAGAAGTAGCCTATCTAATATTAAACAAAGAGTTACCTAACAAATCTCAGTTTAGGAAATTTAAAAAAGATTTAGAGAAAAATAGAAACATTACAATAAATCTTAGAGAAATTGTAAAACACATGCCAAAAAAAGCTCATCCTATGGATGTTGCTAGAACGGTAGTCAGTGTCATGGGTCTTGAAGACAAAGAAACAAATAATAATTCTCCTTCTTCAAATATGAGAAAAGCAATTAGAATATTTGCAAAAACACCTACTGCAATTGCAGCTTTTTTTAGAGCAAGGAAAGGAAAAAATGTTATACCTCCAAAAAAAGGTTTGGGATTTTCTGAAAACTTTTTTTATATGTGTTTTGGAAAAGTTCCTAGCAAAGAAATTATTAAAGCTTTTGACGTATCTTTAATTCTTTATGCGGAACATAGTTTTAATGTTTCAACTTTTACTGCAAGAACAATTACGAGCAGTTTATCAGATATTCATAGTGCAATAACTGGTGCTATAGGAAGTTTAAAAGGTCCTTTGCATGGTGGTGCAAATGAAGAAGTGATGCACATGATGAACAAAATTAAAAAACCTGAAAATGCTCTAAAATGGATTAATAAAGCTCTTGATAATAAGGATGTTGTAATGGGTTTTGGCCATAGAGTTTATAAGAAGGGTGACTCAAGGGTGCCAACTATGGAAAAATATTTTAAAAAAGTTTCTAAAATTAATAAGGATAAAAAATTTCACAAAATTTATGATTTAGTTAAAAATGTGATGATTGAAAGAAAAAATATTCATCCAAATGTTGATTATCCTACTGGGCCCACTTATCATTTAATGGGATTTGATACTGATTTTTTTACACCTATTTTTGTTTTATCTAGAATAACAGGTTGGTCTGCTCATATCATGGAGCAGCATGCGGCTAATAAATTAATAAGGCCGCTTTCTAAATACAGCGGAGAGCAACATCGTAAAGTAATGCTTTTAAATCAAAGATAATTTATCTAAAATCCGAAAAATTAACTCTATAAATTCCCTTTTTGTCTGCCGAAACATATATGTTTCCTTTAATATCCTCATATAAATTATTTTTTTCATCAGTAACAAAATGTCTTAATTTTAAATTTCCAAGATAAATTTTTTCAATTGAGTTAATTTTATTTAATTTATTATTCAGTAAAAAAATAATTAAAGATTTGCCAGTCCTTAGATTGTTTCCTCTTAATGATAAAGCTAATAAACAAGGTGATTTATAATATTCAATCAATACTTTAGGACAATTGTTTAAATTTGAAATACCTACAGAAGGCACAAAAGCAAATAAAGGTTCCTTAAAATTATTTGAGGAGTGGTTAATTTTATAAGATTTGCCATCACCTCCGCTATCTTTCAAATAATTTGTGCCATAAGATACTACTGGCCAACCATAGTTTTCTCCTTTTTTTAATATATTGATTTCATCACCACCTTTAGGTCCATGCTCGACATTAAATAAGTTTCTACCAATTTTTGCTAATCCCTGCGGAACTCTATGTCCAGATGTAAATATAATAGGATCGATTAAATTATTTCGAATATTTTCTTTGTCAATTTCTAAGATTTTTCCAAATATTGAGTTTGGGTCTTGAGCTAGAAAACTATTTTTGCTCGCATGTTTTTCGGGAGTCCCAACTGCCAAATAAACTTTATTATTATGATGGATGTTACTGCTTCCCAAGCCGTTAAAGTCAATATTTTTTGGTATATCTAATAAGCAGTTGCTTTTAAAAACTTCCTTTCCATTACTAAGGCTTACAATGGCAGCATAGTAACAATTATTTTTTTTTGCTGATAAAAAAGCATAAGTTTCATTTTCTGAAAAAAATACTGTTTTTACACCACCATTTCTCTGCAAAGTAAATTCTTTGGGTAAATTGAGTTTTTCAGATTTTAAATTTTTTAAAACAAAACCGTTTTGACTGTAAATAACAAGGTTTTTTGTATCAAATTTTAATTTTTTATCGGGATAAACCACAAATGCTGTTTTTTCGGATAAAGAAACTATTTGAGATAGTTTTACCAAGAAAGAATTTCCTATTATTTTTTCTTCTGCAGAATCTACTTTTTCTGCTTTGATTTCCTTATTTTTTTTTATGTAGTTTTTAAAGTACTCAATATTTTCTGGATTTTCATAGCTCCATATTACGGCAAAAAGTAATGAAATGATCCAAAGTAAAGATATTATAGCTATTCTTTTCATTGTTATTAAATGACAATTTTTGCAAACCTACTTCTTATTATATGTGGTTTCAATTTTTTTCCTTCAACAAATCTGTCTACTGCTTTTTTAACGCCTGTTATATAGCTTGAATCATCATAATCATCACACAATATAACTGCCCCCTTATTATTAGAAATTTTCTTGTAAATTAGATTTAAATCTTCAAAAACAGTTTCGAAACTATGTCCGCCATCTAAAAATACAAAATCTACATCTTTGAAGTCAAAACTTTTTAGAATAGTGTTAGAGTTACCTTTGATTAAAGTAACGTTTCCTGAAAATTCTTTTAGAAATTTTTTTACACTTTCATAAGAATTTAAATTTTCCCTTAAAATAAAATTATAAAATAAATTTTTAAGAGGATTAGAAAATTTTTGTTTGTTTAAATAATTGGGTACAATTTCGTCCTTGGAAGATTTTTCTCCAAATAAATCTACTCCTATATACTTGAACTCATTTTTGTGTATCTCTTTTAAAAGTTCGCAAACGTTTCTTGCTGTTACTCCACAAAATACCCCAACCTCCAAAAAATTTTTAGGCTTGTGTTCATTTACTATATTGAGAAACAATTCTCCCCAGTTTTTCTTTAAACCAGTTTTTCTCCAATAAGTTTTATAGTTTATCGTCAATGATTATGAAAAAGCTTCGGCCCAAGATCCTTTTGTAGAAGCTTTTGAATATTCTGTGGCTCTTCCTTCAAAAAAGTTCATGTGCTCTACAGCGTTAAGCATTGTGTCAAGCCAAGTAAGTGGGTTCTCTTTAACTTTGTAAATTGGTTCTAATCCCAATTGCTGTAGTCTTCTGTCCCCTATCCATCTGATATATTTTTTTACCTGATCTGCTTGCAAACCTTCTAATGGCCCCATTTGAAATGCCAGATCAATGAATGCATCTTCGTGAGAAACTATTTTTTCACATGCATCATAAATTTCTTTTTTTAATTTTTCATTCCAAATTTCAGGATTTTCTTTTACAAAGGCTCTAAAAAGTCTAATCATAGAATTACAATGGAGGGTTTCGTCTCTCACTGACCAAGTAACAATCTGCCCCATACCTTTCATTTTATTATGTCTCGGAAAATTAAGAAGAATTGCAAAACTTGCAAAAAGTTGAAGTCCTTCCGTGAAAGCGCTGAACACAGCAACGGTTTTAGCAATATCTGCTTTTGAATTAACATTAAATCCTTGCATGTAGTCATATTTATCTTTCATCTCTTTATATTTCATGAAAGCGGAATATTCGGACTCAGGCATACCTATTGTGTCAAGTAAATGAGAGTATGCTGCGATATGTACTGTCTCCATAGAGGCGAACGCTGTCATCATCATTAAAACTTCTGTAGGTTTAAAAACAGTAGTGTAGTGTCTTAAATAACAGTTATTAACCTCAACATCAGCTTGGGTAAAGAATCTAAATATCTGAGTAAGTAAATTCTTTTCTGCAGGAGATAAATTTTTTTGCCAGTCTCTAACATCGTCTCCGAGTGGCACTTCTTCTGGTAACCAATGTATTCTTTGCTGTGTTAACCAAGCATCATAACACCATGGATATCTAAAGGGTTTATAAACAGGATTTTCTACTAAAAGCCCACCTTTTGATGCTTCATTGTTTTTATTTAATTTTATTACTGACATGACAGACACTCTTCGTAATTATTTTCTTTATCTGAATCTTCCTTATCTGAATAAACATTTTTTGTCACATCTGTTGATGAACCTGCATTAATATTTTCAGCTCTTTGGATTGACTTAGATCTGCAGTAGTAAAGGCTTTTCAATCCTTTTTTCCATGCCTGAAAATGAATATGATGAAGTTCTTTCTTATGAACATCGGCAGGAATAAAAATATTTACTGATTGTGCCTGTGAAATATTAGGTGTTCTATCTGCTCCTAATTCAACAATCCAATTTTGATCAATTTCAAAAGCTGTTTTAAATACTTCTTTTTCTTCTTTGGTTAAAAAGTCTAAATGTGAAACTGATCCTTGATTAGTAGTAATACTTGACCAGACTTCATCGTTATTTTTATCATGTTTCTCTAAAATTTTAGCAAGATACTTATTTCTTACATTATACGAGCCTGATAAAGTTTTGTGAGTGTAGCTATTTGCTGCTATTGGTTCGATACCAGGTGATGCTCCCCCACAAATAATTGAAATAGAGGCTGTTGGAGCAATTGCTGTTTTATTAGAAAATCTTTCTTTTATTCCAAACTCTTCAGCATCTGGGCACGCTCCTCTTTCTTCCGCCAGGTCCTTTGACGCCTTATCAACTTTTTTCTGTATATTGGAAAATATTTGTTTGTTCCAAACTTTGCTCATGACTGAGCCGAATGGAATACTTTTTTTCTGAAAATAAGAGTGTAATCCCATAACGCCAAGTCCAACACTTCTTTCCCTTGCAGCTGCATATTTTGCATTAGCAAAACTATCTGGAGCCTTGTTAATGAAGTCTGAAAGAACATTGTCTAAAAACCTCATAACATCTTCAATAAAATTTTTATCATCTTTCCATTCATCATATTTTTCAACATTTAAAGAAGATAGACAACATACTGCTGTTCTTTCATTTCCTTCTCTGTCTTTTCCTGTTGGAAGAGTAATTTCGCTACAAAGATTTGAAGTCTTTACAGTTAGTCCGGCTAATTTATGGTGCTGTGGAATCTGACGATTAACTGTATCAATATAAATTATATATGGTTCTCCGGTTTCTACTCTTGCTGTCAAAAGCCTTATCCATAAATTTCTGGCTGAAAGAGTACTTTGTACCGAACCATCCTTTGGACTTCTTAGTGCCCATTGACCATCTGTCTCAACAGCTCGCATGAATGCATCTGAAACTAAAACACCATGATGTAAATTTAGCGATCTTCTATTAGTGTCACCGCCCGTTGGTCTTCTCATTTCTATAAATTCTTCTATTTCTGGATGATCAATAGGAAGATAACAGGCTGCCGAACCTCTTCTTAGAGAACCTTGGCTAATTGCAAGCGTAAGAGAATCCATAACTTTTATAAAAGGTATAATTCCCGAAGTCTTTCCAACTTTTCCAATTTTTTCTCCTATAGATCTTAGGTTCCCCCAATAACTTCCTATACCGCCTCCTCTAGCAGCAAGCCAAACATTTTCGCTCCACAAATCTAAAATTCCTTCCAAACTATCACCTGCTTCATTTAAAAAACAAGATATTGGCAAACCTCTTTCGGTTCCTCCATTAGACAAAACTGGCGTTGCTGGCATAAACCAGAGATTACTTATGTAATTATAAAGCCTTTGTGCATGCAAGTTATTGTCAGCATATGTGCTTGCGACCCTTGCAAATAAATCTTGATAAGACTCGTCTTGACCTAAATATCTATCGCTTAAGGTTGCTCTACCAAAGTCAGTTAGATTTTTATCTCTCGACCTATCAATTTTTATGATTATTCCTTTATCATTTTGAAATAATTCGGTTTGATTATTTAGGGAAAATAGGTCGGGTTTTTTATTATTTAACTCTTTTAAGTTGTTATTCTCAATTTTATTTAGGTTGGAGACAGCTTTTTCGATTGCCAAAGATACGCTTTTATTCATAATTCCCTTATTTTACCTGATTTATAGAGCAAAACAACTATATGTTGTGTTACAGGTATATTAATATACTAAATAACATTCATTTCAAGAGAACATTATATGAACATAAACGTTTTTTCAAGTTTAAAATTAATAATGACTAAGTTTTGTCATACAACAATCCGATAAATCATTTAAGAATAAAACATATAGAAATCATGAAAATCAATCAAAGCGGTTTCAGAGAATATGATGCTAGGTGGCTATACCCTAAAGATATTGATGCTGAAGGTATTGAAGAATTAGGAAAAGGTTTAGGTACACAAATAATAAAAAAAACAAAAAAAACAAATCCTAAAATAATTGTTGGGCATGACTACAGATCTTATAGTGAAGAAGTAAAAAGCGCTTTAAAAAAAGGTTTGATTTCTACAGGATGTAATATTGAAGACATAGGTTTGTCTATAACGCCTTGTGTTTATTTTGCTCAATTTAAATTAAATTCAGACGCAATAGCAATGGTAACAGCTAGTCACAATGAAAATGGTTGGACAGGTGTTAAAATGGGAATAGAAAAAGGCTTAACACACGCTCCCGATGAAATGAATGAATTAAAAGAAATAACGCTAAATAAAAAGTTTCTTAATGGGAAAGGAAGTACTAAAGATATAAAGAATTTTCAAAAAATTTATATTCAAGATTTAATTAAAAAAAATAAAATAAATAAAAAAATTAAAGCAGTAGTAGCTTGTGGTAATGGAACAGCAGGAATTTTTGCTCCTGAAATTTTAAAAGAAATTGGTTGTGAAGTAATTGAATTAGATTGTAAACTGGATTTTACATTTCCAAAATATAATCCTAACCCTGAAGATTTAAAGATGTTAAATGCAATTTCTAAATGTGTTAAAGAAAACAATGCTGATATTGGATTTGGATTTGACGGAGATGGAGATAGGGTTGGTGTCGTAGATGACAAAGGCTACGAAGTTTTTGCGGATAAAATTGGTTTACTTATTGCAAGAAATCTTTCTGAGAATCATAAAAAATCTAAATTTATTGTAGATGTTAAATCAACAGGTTTATATATAAGAGATGAAGTTCTAATAAAAAATAATTGTAAAACAATATATTGGAAAACAGGACATTCTCACATTAAAAGAAAAGTTAATAAAGAAAAAGCTCTTGCTGGATTTGAAAAAAGTGGACATTTCTTTTTTAATAAACCAATTGGTTATGGATATGATGATGGAATAAGTTCTGCAATACAAATATGTCATTTATTAAATACTGAAAACAAAAAAATTAGTATTATGATAAATAATCTTCCAAAAACATTTCAATCTCCTACCATGGCACCTTTCTGTAAAGATGAAGAAAAGTATCAAGTTGTTGATATCTTAGTAAAACAAATTCAAGAGATTAAAAATAAAAATATAAAAATAGACAATCAATTAATTAAGGAAATTTTAACAGTTAATGGCGTAAGATTTGTACTAGAGGATGGTTCGTGGGGGTTAGTAAGAGCTTCTTCAAACAAGCCTTCTTTGGTTGTTGTTACAGAGAGCAGTTCTTCTGATAATGGAAAGAAAAAAATATTTGATTTTATAGATAATTTACTACAAAAGACTGGGAAAATTGGAAAGTACGATCAAAAAATTTAAAGATTGAAATATTCGTATAAAAATCTGCTAGCTATTATTATTAAAAAAAAACCAAATAATTTTGCAATAATTTCTCTTTTTATTTTATGAATTGTGCTAGCTCCAACTTTTGCCATCACGACTGTTAATGGTATAAATATTAAAAAAGCAGGTATATTTATAAAACCAACGCTTAAAGGTATATCTGTTTTAAACATTATTCCTGAAACTAAAAATCCCAAAAAGCCAAATACAGATATTAAAAATCCAATGGAAGCAGCACTTCCTATAGCTTTATTTATTGTATAACCAACAAATTTTAATATTGGTACGTTCATGATGGCTCCTCCAATACCCATTAATGAAGATGTGAAGCCAACAATAAAGCCAAGAACTGTTCTTTGTAATAAAGTAAATTTCAGTTTAATTTTTGTCTTATCTTTTAGAAAAATTAAATTAAGAGCTAATAAATATATAATTATACTAAAAAAAAGAACCAAAGATTTAGTTTGCATCGATGCAGCGAAGAAACTCCCGATAATAACACCAATAACAACAAATATTCCGTAGGTTTTTATAATACTAAAATCTACCGCTTGATGTTTGTAGTGAGTAAAAACAGACATGATTGCCGTTGGAACAATTATTGCAAAAGAGGTTCCAACAGCTAAATGCATGATAAAAGATTTGTCAATTCCTACAGCTCCAAAGATATAAAAGAGACAAGGAACAGTAATTATACCTCCTCCAATTCCAAAAAAACCTGCAAAAAATCCTGCAACTACAGCTGTAACTGCCATTATTAATAAAAAAAATAAAATTTGATTTGTTCCAAAGGCTTCAATCATGGAGCAATTTGATTGGACTTTTCGTTGTTTTGAGCAATTTTCATTATGTGATTTACTTTTTGAAAATCAGAGTCTCTTGCCATCATATTATCGCTCAAATATCTTTTCCATTTGTTTGCTCCATTCTGACCATGGTATAAACCAACGGTGTGTCGCATAATTTGATTTACTCTCGTTCCTTTTTTTACTTCTTCTTGGACATACTCTACTAATTTTTCTGCAACCTCTGTTCTTGAAAGTACTTTGGTATTATTAAAAATTTTATTTTCTATTTCAGCTAAAAAATATGGATTTTGATAAATGGCTCTTCCTATCATAACTCCATCACAGCTTTTCAAGTGTTCGTTGATTTGTTCCGTGCTTGTAATGCCTCCGTTAATTATAATTTCTAAATTTTTATTAGTTCTTTTTATTTCATAAACCAAAGGATAGTTTAATTTTGGTATTTTTAAATTTTCTTTTGGTGTAAGTCCTTTTAAAATAGCTTTTCTAGCATGTAAAATTATAGTTTTACATCCTGCCTTCGAAATTTTATTAACAAAAGAATTTAAGTAGTCATAAGTTTCCACATCATCAAATCCGATTCTTGTTTTGGCTGTTACAGGAATTTTGCATGATGAAATCATTTTATTTATACACTCAGCTACTAAGTCGGGTTCTTTAATTAAACATGCTCCAAATTTATTTTTCTGCACTTTTTTGCTAGGACAACCTAGGTTTATATTAATCTCGTCATACCCCATGTCCTCGGCTATTTTGCATACCTTAGACAGTTCTTCTTTATCTGAACCTCCAACCTGAAGTGCCAGAGGTTTTTCTATTTGATTAAATCCTAAAATTTTTTTTCTATCTCCATGAATTGCAGACTTTGTTGCAACCATCTCAGTATAGAGCATTACATTTTTACTCAATAATCGTAAAAAGTATCTTTCGTGCCGGTCCGTACAATCCATCATTGGAGCAACACAAATCTTTCTATTAATGGTCAATTATTTTTTTTCTTCTTCTACTTCTTCAGTTAACTTTAGAGGTTTTTCTGGCTCTTTTTTTTCTTCTAATTTCTTCTCATCTTCTGGTGAGCTTGTTTGAACGGGAATTTTTCTCATTCTTTTTGAAGGTAATATGGCTACCCCGCTTTTTGATACTTCTCCTTTGTATTGTTTTTCAAAATCATCATTCGAAATTTCTTCTTCTACTTCTTCTTGAACATCTTCGTTAGGCTCTTTTCTCAGTCTCAAAATTGCATTCTTTTTCAACTCTTTAACATCAACTTTTCCATCTCCAATTTCTCTTAATGCAATTACTGTAGTTTTGTCTCTATTTTCTTCAACAAGCATTTCTGCTCCAGAGTTTAGCTGAGAAGTTCTTTCTTTTGCTAACAGAACTAGATCGTACTGATTTTGAACTTTTTCCAAACAATCTTCTACGGTAATTCTTGCCATGATGATGGTTTTTTATTCAAATAATGTTAAGAAATCAAGCTTATTTTGATAGTTTCACTGGCTCCAAGGTATGTCTGAAAATTATTAATAAAACCCAGGATATAATAATATAAGTCCCGCTAACTAAAGCTATCTTTTCAATAGTAAAACCATAATCTATTAAGATTCCAAATACAGCGGTACCAAAAGCAGTTGCAAAAACCATAAGAGCAACCGTAAGAGCCCTGATGCTGCCAATATATCTTACTCCATAAATTTCAGCCCAAGTTGAGGATCCAAGAACGTTAGCCAAACCATTAGATATACCGATTAATCCCAAAAAAACATAAGCATAAGTTTCTTTATGAAAATAAAACAATACAATCATTGCAAATAATAAAGGAATGTTCATTGCTGGTATTAATTTTCGACTTGTAAATTTATCAACTAAAAACCCTGAAGAAAAAAGGGTTATTATCGAGGCAATTGAATATACCATGAAAGCTTTAGGTATTGTGTAAGTACTCCACAACTTCGAGTCGGTAATATATGACTGATAAACAAAAATACCAGTTGCTATCCAGGGCATAGCCAACATATTTAATGAAACAATATAAAATCTGTAGTCTTTGATTACTTCTTTTCTCTTCCAGTTTTTGATTTTTATCTTCTTTAAATTCGTTTTTTGATCTTCTCTTGAATCTAAGTTTATAGATTTGATTGTATTGAAAATTACTAAAGGTAAAAATAGTATTACCAATATAGCTATACCTTGCCATACTGTCCTCCAAGAATAAATTACAAATAAATAAGTTACCAAAACTGGTAAAATAAATTCTGCAGAAGATAATCCAAACCATATAGTGCTAAGTGCTTTACCTCTAGATTTATCAAAAAATCTTGTGATTGCAGTTGCCGAGGTATGACTCATTAAGCCTTGCCCGGAAAATCTCATTAAAAAAATTCCTATTGCTAGAAAGTAAATGTTGTTAATAAAAGAAAAAAATAATGAAGATAAGAATAATAAAATTATTACAAACAATGAATAATTAATTAATTTGTAATCATCTATCTTTTTTCCTACCCATATCAAGAATAAGCTAGAACAAATCGTTGCTGTTGCATATAAATTACCAAATTGACCGTGGGTAATATCTAATTCATTTCTAATTGGTGCGTTAAACAAACCAAGAAAAAAACTCTGTCCAAAACTAGAAAAAAAAGTAAATATAAAACCAAATACAATTATTTTAGAATTAAGGTTGTTCATTATTTAAATTTTAAATTAGATGAGATTTATATTTAGTACTGTAAAATTTAAAAGATAACAAGATTATATTAATAAAACTTTGGCTCTTTTAAATTTAATGACCTTTCATCGTTTCAACAATTTCTTTTGCTCTAGACGTCATTGCCCTTAAATCAGCACTTACAGTGACAAAGTTAAAACCTTTGGCTATCATTTTTTTTGCATAATCAGGTGTTGCATTATGAATACCAGCAAAAATATTATTTTTTTTTGCGTGTTCTAAAATTTTAAGTATTTCGGAGTAAGCTTTTGTATTTTCTGGTCTATCAAAACCAGGCTCCTCATTTAAGGAAAAGCTCAAATCAGCTGGACCAATGTATATTCCATCAAGTCCTTTTACTGACATTATCTCATCAAGTTTCTCTAATGCTTCTTTTGTTTCTATCATTGCAAACTTTAACATCTCATTATTTGCATGTTGAGCGTAATCAGCGCCTCCATAAATTAAACCTCTTATAGGTCCAAAACTTCTATATCCGTCGGGTGGATACATGCATGCTTGAACAAAATTTTCAGCTTGTTCTTTGTTACTTACCATTGGACAAATTACACCATAACTACCAGCATCAAGTAATTTCATTATTTGTCCAGGTTCATTCCAATTTACTCTTGTTAATGGTGTTACATTTGTTGAGGAAATTGTTTGAAGCATAGGAAGTACATTTGTATAATCTACTAAACCATGTTGAACATCTATTGTTAAGGAGTCCCAGCCTTGATGAGCCATAGCTTCAGCTGAAACAGTGCTTGGTATTGATAGCCAGCCATTAATAACTGGCTTACCGTCTTTCATCATCTGCTTTATTTTATTTTTCCTCATCTTTTAATTTACTTTGAATTTATTAATAAGTTTAATATCTATATCATAACCTAAACCGTGACCATCAGGTAATAAGTATTTTCCATTTTTAGCGTTAGTAAAACCTGGATAAAATTCTTCAGCCAAATCTAACCAAAACCTTTCGATAAAAGTATCCAATCTAGTGATTGCAGCAAGATGTAAGGATGCTAAAAAACCGGGACCAAAATATGCGGTATGAGGCATTACTGGAATATTATTTTTTTCAGAAAAATTTATAATTTGAGCCATTTCACTTATGCCACCAACTTTAGTTACAGAAGGTTGTGAAAAATCTACAGCTTTAGCTTCTATCATTTTTTCAAATTCCCAATGTGTACAAGCATTTTCTCCTGCTGCTATTGATATATTACATTTTTTTTTAATTTCGGATAATTTTTTAAAATCCTCCGGTGGAAAAATTGGTTCTTCAACCCAAAATAACTTAACTTCTTCAAAAAAATTTTTCTTATCTAGCACTTCTTGATACGTCCAAGCACAATTAACATCTGTCATCAAAGTAATGTCTTTGCCTATAAACTTTCTTGCAACTTTAATACAATTGTCCTCTATTTCGTGTAATTTAATAATTTTAAATCCTCTGTCTAAAGATTCTTTGCACTTTTTCTCAACTATTTTTTCATCTGAGTATCTAAAAAGGCTTGCATACGCTTTGAATTCAGTTTTTTTAGTCTCTCCTAAAAACTTATAGATAGGTAATTTCTTCTCTTTTCCTAATGCGTCCCATAAGGCAATTTCGATACCTGAAATAGCATAAATCGTAATTCCATATCTACCAAAGATATGTAAATTTTTTTGTGTTTCTTTTACTAATTCGTGAATATCCTTTGGGTCTTTAATTTCTTTTCCAATCAAAGAAGGAGCTACCATTTCTTCTATGGAAGTCTTAACAGCTTTCCACGAAACATATCCAAATGACTCACCCCATCCAATGATCCCATTATCCATTTCGACTTTAACAAGTACAAATTCTAACTTGTCCCAGTCTTGGCCATTAAACTTTGTTTTTTTAGCCCCATGTTCAAATGGCATATGGATACAAACTGGTGAAATTTTTTTTATTTTCATTTATCTTTTTAATATATCTTTCAAATTGCCTTTGTAGCCATCACTTGTAAATACACCTCCATGTAATTTAAGGGCAATTTTATCTTTCGACTCATTTTTTGTAATAATTTGTCTTAAATGTTTTTCAGCATTATCTTTGGGTTTGTAACCTAATTTATAAGCACTTTTATTGTTCCACCATGCTCTTTTATTTTTTGAAATTCCATAAACAACTGAACAGTGCAATTTTTTATTTTTCAAACCAATATCAACTAATTGGACTAAATCTCTAAAACTTATCCAGGTTGATAGGAATCTTTGATCGGTCGGTTTTGGTAGTACAGATCCAATCCTAATACTCATTGATTTTATGTTGTATTTGTCTGCGTATAGACTGGCTAATGCCTCCCCAAAACATTTGCTTACTGCATAATGAGAGTCTGGTCTTAAAATTGATCTATCGTTTAATTTTTTTTTTCTATTATGATATCCGATTGCATGTGCTGAACTAGCAAAAATTACTCTCTTCACTTTATTGGCTCTACATGACTCAAATACATTGTAAGTGCCAAGTATATTGTGGTCTAAAATTTTGTAATAAACATCTTCGTGGGGTTTGTGTCTTGGAATACCTCCAAAGTGAAGTACTGCGTCTACTCCTCTAGTAATTTTTAAAACTTTATTTAACTTTCTTAAATCAACAATTTTTATATTTTTATTTATCTTGATGCCAAGATTATTAGCTGCACGGCTTGGTTTTTTTTTGATATCACATCCGATAACTCTATAACCCAATCTTAAGAGTCCATCATAAAGAACGCTGCCACACAATCCTGCTGCTCCAGTAATTAATATTTTTTTTATTTTTTTTTTACCCATTAATAAAAGAGAGTTATTATTTTAGGAAATAGTACTGACATAAATAATACAAAAATCATTATTCCACAGAAGGGCCAAAGTGTCCAAAAAACTTTAGATATAGTTGTGTTAGCTATAGCACATGATATGTACGTTAAAATTCCTACGGGAGGAGTTACTGATCCAATTACCACTGCCATCACAAGTAATACCCCAAAGTATGCTGGATCAATATTTAATCCAGTTATTACGGGTAACATAACTGGTGATAAAATAATTAACACAGGAATTCCTTCTACAAAAAGTCCCAGAACTAAAACAAATAATAAAATTAAAAATAAAATTATTGTGGGATTATCGCTCAATGCTGTTAAGAAATTTAATGCTATTTCTCCAAACCCTTCCCAAGCTAATGTCCATGCGAAAGCACTTGAAGCAGATATAACAAAAAGTGCAATCGATGTTGTTATCGAAGCCTTTATTAATATTCTTCCCAAGTCTGAAATTTTAATTTTTTTGTAAACAAATATACCTACAATAATTGCATAAAAAACAGCTACTACTCCTGCTTCCGTTGCGGTGAAAATCCCACCAAATATTCCACCAAGTATTATAACTGGCATCATTAATGCAATTAATGAGTCCATAAAAGATTTAATCAAATTTTTTATTGATGCTCTTTTCTCAGATGGATAACCTCTTTTCTTTGCGTAGATATAAGTTACTACCATTAAAGCAAAACCTATTAGCAGTCCTGGAACAACACCTCCTAAGAAAAGTTTTGCAATAGAAACATTGGCAATTGAACCATAAATTACAAATAATATACTTGGAGGAATTATTGGACCTATTGCACTTGAACTTGCACTAACAGACACAGCAAAATCTGCGTCTATTCCACTTTTTTTCATTGCTGGTATTAGCATGGAACCAAGAGCAGAAGCATCTGCTGTTGCTGAACCTGATATTCCTGAAAAAAACATACTAGATACAATTGAAACATGAGCTAAACCACCTTTTATATGCCCGACTAAATTTTTTGAAAATGAAACAATTTTATCTGTAATACCACTCTCATTCATTATTTCTCCAGCAGCTATGAAGAAAGGAATGGCTAAAAGAGTAAATGAATCTACGCCGGAATACATTCTGGTTACTATCGCACTTAATGGTAAATCCCCATAAAAAGAGAGAGCTACCATAGATGATATACCTATAGAGAAAGCAACGGGTAGGTTTATGAATAATAATATAAAAAAAAGTGAGAATAAAACCAACAGCATTATTCGATCTCCTTTAATATTTTTAAGATTTTTTTTGAAGATATATAAATCATAGCAAGCATTGAAATTGGAATACAAATGTATATATAGGTCAGCCTTATTTCTAATGCTGGTGATAGTTGGGTGAAATTGTCAATTATTAAAGGAATAGATCCATAAACAATTAAAGTACAAAATAAAATAATCAAAAGATTTGTTAAGATCAAAAAAAATCTCTGATATTTTTTATTCAAAAGATTGGTAAAAATATCTACACCAATGTGTAAACCTTTAACTAATGAAATTGTAGCTCCTAAAAAGATTATCCAAATAAAGAAGAATATTGCTATTTCGCCTGCCCAAGGTAAAGCTGAATTTAAAATATATCTAAATATAACTTGAATAAAAGTAATAGCTATCATTATAAAGAACAATGATGCAATCACAGGTCTAAATATTATACTTATGATGTCTTTATTTACTGTTCCATTGTCATCAGTCAGAGACGAAATAATAAAATTTTTAATTGTTTTCATACTAAAATGTATATAGATTATATATAATTTTTATATATATCAAAAAGTTATAACTTTATTTTATGGATATTATCGACCAAAGTGAATTACAAAATAGAGTAGTTCAGTTAAGAAAATACGTTAAAAATGAGGGACTGAACGGAATTATAGTTTATTCAGACGAGTATAGGTCAGGTTATTGCACTTATTTCACGGGATACAAACCTATCAATGTTATTGAGGAATCTCCCCAAACTCTAATAATTATGGAAAATGAAGATCCTATTTTGGTAATCGGAAGATTAAATTACTATTCAGCAAGAGAAACTGTTTGGATTAAAAAGGTCTTACAACATCACAAATTTGAAACTGAAATATCTGAGCTTTTAAAAAAATTTAATGAAAAAGGAAAAAAAATTGGTATTGCTGGTGAGCATTTAATGCCATTTTACCTTAGAGATATTTTAACAAAAGCGATGCCAGATGTTCAATTTCCCATAGTAACAAAAATAATTGACGATATGCGAAAAATAAAAAGTAAAAAAGAAATTGAACTGATGGAAAAGGCTGCGAATATTAATGACAAAGTCCTAACGGAACTTAAAGATATAATTAAAGTTGGAATGACAGAACAGCAGGTTGTGGCTCATGCTGATTTTCTTGGTAGACAACTTGGTGCAGATCTAGGATCTGCTACAGTAGTAATGGCAGGGAAAAATACTAAATTTCCAGCATGGAGAGCAACAAATAAAAAATTGGAAAAAGGCGAATTGCTAATGGTGGATTTTAATCCGGCTATTGGCAATTACTGTAATGATGGTGGAATAACATTTTTAATGCCAGGAGCTTCAAAATTTAAAACCGAAGCCTTAATTAACTCTCATAAAATTCTTAAAAAAACTATTAATTCAATTAGATCACAAACAAAAGCCACTAGTGTTCATGATAGTTTTTATGAATCGTTAAAACCTCTTAAATTAGATTCTAATTTTAGCCCCTACGTAACTGGAACTAGAGGTACTGGGCATGGGGTTGGGCTTGATGTCGTTGAAAAACCTGATCTTAATAAATTTAGTGATTTTATTTTTTATCCACGAATGACGCTAGCAATAAAATTAGATTTACACGAGTTAGAAGAACAAGGACTGAGGGTAGAGCAAGTTGTAGAGATAACAGAAGAAGGAGCTAGACCCTTAAATAAGCTAGCACTTAAAGTTTCCAACGATTGGGCGATTTTATAACAATCAACAGTTGAATCTAAAATTTTTTTAATTTGGCTTGTATATAGTTAATATATATAATTTTTATATATAAATAAACATGGGGAGGAACAAATGTTTAATAAAATAACAAAAATACTTGTTACATTACTTTTTGTTCTAAGCTTTACCAGCTATGCTAATTCACAAACAATTAGAATTGCATCAGTATCTGGTCCAAGCCACCACCACAATACAGCTTTAAATTGGTTTGCTGATAAAGTTAATAAACAAAATATCGGTGTAACTTTTAAAGTTCTATCTGGTGGACAACTTGGTAAAAGTGAAAGAGCTTATATAGAAGGTATGCAACAAGGTACGATACAAATGGCTCAGGTTTCTACAGGTCCTATGGCTGGCTTTGTTGGTGAGTTTGATATTTTCAGCTTGCCTTACATGTTCAGAGACACAAAACATTTCAAAAAAGTTTTGAAAGGACCTATTGGAGACAAGTTTTTAGCTATGCTTGACGCAAAAGGAATGAAGGGTCTTGCTTGGTTTGATAATGGATATAGAAATATGTTCAATGGTAAAAAACCAATCAATGAACCATCTGATATGGCTGGTTTAAAAATTAGAGTTATGAAAAGTCCTTTAATGGTTAACACTGTTAATGCTATGGGTGGAAGCGCAACTCCAATGGCTTACGGTGAATTATATACAGCACTTCAACAAGGTGTTCTTGATGGTGGAGAAAATGCTGCAGGTAATGTATTGAATGATAAATTTTTTGAAGTTTCAAAATTCTATTCAATCACTCAGCACTTTAGACCTCCAGGAGTTGTTGTAATGTCAAAAAAAACTTGGGACTCTTTAAATAGCAAACAAAAAGCTGCAATAGAAAAAGCTGCTGCAGAATTGCAAGAGTATGAAATAGACTTAACAACTAAAATTGTTAATGATGCTATGAAATCTCTTAAAGGTAAAGGAATGAAGATTAATAAAGCTAACGTTCCTGCATTCGCAAAAGCAGTTAAGCCTGTATATAAAAGCTATAGCGATAAATATGGCTCAGGCGATATTGACGCAATACTAGGTACTAAGTAAAAATATCTTCTTAGGTTAATTAAAATTTATACCCCTTTTAAAAAAAGGGGTATAAACCAATATGATTAAAGTTAAAAAAGAAGATAAAATAATAAGGCTTGCTGAGTTGTCTCTTGGAGATTTCATAACAAGATCTAAAGACACTGTCCTTAGATATTTTGGTCAAACGCCACAACATTGGATGATGTTGCATAAAGTGCTTATCGCCTATTATAAAAATGAAACGATAACTAAACACCAATTATTAAAATTTATTGAAAGATCTTATTTAACCTCAAATACTTACATTGATAATGCCATTAGAAAAGAATATTTTAAAATAATAAGAAACAAGAAAGACAAAAGATCAATTTTCATTTTACCTACAGAAATCACTTTAAAAAGTTTTGAAAAATTTGTTATACAAAGAGAAAAATTATATAAAATTTAAATTGTAAATATAAAAAAATTAATATATTTATTTATACATATGACATGTAAAGTTTCATTTATAGGTTTGGGTGTTATGGGATACCCTATGGCTGGACATATAGCTAAAGCTGGTCACGATGTTAAAGTATATAATCGTACAAAATCAAAAGCAGAAAAATGGGTTAAAGAACATAAGGGTAGTTTAGCAGAAACACCCAAGGAAGCTGCAAAAGATAGAGATTTTGTTTTTACATGCGTAGGAAATGACAATGATTTGAGAGAGGTAACCTTAGGAAAAGATGGTTTGTTTCATAGCATCAAAAAAGGATCAGTTTATATTGATAATACTACAGCCTCAGCTGAAATCGCGAGAGAACTTTATAAGAATGCAAAGAGTAAAGGTTTTGATTTTCTAGACGCTCCAGTATCTGGTGGTCAAGCAGGAGCAGAAAATGGTGCACTAACTGTTATGATAGGCGGTGACGAAGAAGCATTTAAAAAAGCTTCATCAGTAATAGATTCTTATAGTAAAAAAATGAAATTATTGGGTCCTCCGGGAAGTGGTCAATTAGCTAAAATGGTTAATCAAATCTGTATCGCAGGGCTAGTTCAGGGCCTTTCAGAAGCAATAAACTTTGGGCTTAATGCTAAATTAAAAATGGAAGATGTAATTGAAGTAATTTCAAAAGGAGCCGCACAATCTTGGCAAATGGAAAACAGACATAAAACCATGATAGATGATAAGTTTGACTACGGTTTCGCCGTAGATTGGATGAGAAAAGATTTAAAAATTGCAATGGAAGAAGCAAAAAGAAATAATTCCCCATTACCCATCACAAAAATAATTGATGAATATTATGCTGAGGTCCAAAAAATGGGTGGAAAAAGATGGGATACTTCAAGTTTGATAAAAAGATTTAGAAAATAAATCGTGTCAGAAGAGAAAGTAAGTTATTACGAAGATTTTAATGAAATAGAAAAAAAACTTTGGTCTCTTTTGGCGAATGCAGTAAAGGACAGAAGTTCTGAGTTTAGAACGCCTGTATTTATCTGTGGTAATGACAAAGACTTAGATGGGAGAGTCGTTGTATTAAGAAAAGCCGATCAAAAAAATAATTTTATTCAATTCCATAGTGATATCAGATCTTCCAAAGTAGAAAAAATAAAAAAAAATCCAAATTGTTCAATATTGTTTTACGGAAAAAAGGAGAAGATACAACTTAGATTAAAAACAAAGTGCGAAGTGAATTTTAATAATGAGATTACGAAGCAGTCTTGGAAAAAAACTGGTCATGTTAGTAGAAAATGCTATCTTGTAACTAATAGACCAGGAACAGTTTCTGACAAACCTACTTCTGGACTAAATGGTAAATTTGATAATTTTCATTTTACTAAAGAGGAAAGTGAAGAAGGATACAAAAACTTCAGTGTAATAAAGTGTAAAATCAAAAGTATTGAATGGCTTTATTTAGCTGCTAAAGGACATCGTAGAGCACTTATCAATTTCGAAGGATCAAAAAAGGTTACCTGGTTAGTTCCTTAATTATTTTTTATATTTTTTAGAAAAATCAACGTAATGTTTTCCATTTTCTAAAACTGCTTTAATTTCTTCATCGGTCACCTTACGAAGAACTCTGCCTGGACTTCCTACTACGAGAGAATTGTCTGGAATAACTTTGTTTTCAGTGATTAAAGTATTTGCTCCAATAATACAATTTTTTCCGATCTTGGCATTATTTAATATAATGCTTCCTATGCCTATAAGGGCATGATCAGAAATTTGACAGCCATGTAGCATAACCATGTGTCCAACTGTAACTCCTTTGCCAATAGTTAATGGATAACCTGGATCAGTGTGAAGCACACTACCGTCTTGTATATTAGAATTCTCTCCAATTGTAATAAGTTCAATATCTCCCCTTAAAACAGCATTAAACCAAATGCTTGAATTTTTTTCTAATTTTACCTTACCGATAATTGATGCATTGGATGCAACCCAAGCTTCGGGATGAACTTCTGGAACATTTTTTTCGAAGTCATAAATCATTATTTTATGTATAATACATTATGGTTTTAACTAAAACACCTATCTGTAACTTTGGAGAAAAAACCAATACTTTTAAATTAAAAGGGACTGACGGTAAAATTCATAACCTTGAAGATCACCTTGGGAATAATGGATTGCTAATTATGTTTATTTGTAATCACTGCCCTTATGTAAAAGCTGTCATTGAAGACATTGTAAATGATTGTAAAAATTTGGAGAAAGAAGGTTTAAAATCAATAGCAATAATGTCCAATGATACGAAAGATTATCCAGAAGACTCTTTTGAAAATATGATTTCTTTTGCTAAAAAACATAGGTTTATGTTTCCTTATTTGATTGACGAAACTCAAGAAGTGGCAAAAAAATATGGTGCCGTATGTACGCCAGATTTCTTTGGTTATAATAATAAGCTTGAGTTGCAATACAGAGGTAGAATAAGAGAATTAAAAGATTTAAAACCTGTTCGAAATTCTGAAAGTGATTTATTTAAAGCAATGCGTTTAGTGATTAAAACTGGAAAAGGACCAAAAGAACAAATCCCAAGTATGGGTTGCAATATTAAGTGGACTAAGTAATGTTTGTTATATCAACTAGAAATTTTCCTCCTGAAATCGGTGGTATGCAAAATTTAATGGGTGGGTTAGCAAATGCCCTAATCAATCATGGACCTGTTAAGGTT
>CACIPQ010000011.1 GCA_902588585.1 uncultured Pelagibacteraceae bacterium
TAGATGTGTTTTGATACCGGATTGATTTAAATTTTGCAGTATATGTTCAGAAATTCGATTATTTAAAACTCCCTTTCCTTCAATACTAGCTTTTTTTTGATTGTTAAAAGCAGTTGCATCATCTTTAAAATGTTGGATTGCCAGACCTTTTTCTTTGGTCTCGTAGATGATTTTTGCTTTTCCCTCGTAAAGTTTCTTACCTTTGTTCATTTTTTTGTTAACACTCTACTGAAAATTACATTAATTTTTCGAGTGTGATAACTAAAATCAAATAATTTTTTTAAATTATTAACAGGTATTATCTTCATTATTTTTTTATCTTCCAATAAATTATCATAAAAAGAAGAGTTGTGGGAAGGTGAAAAAAAAGAAATACTTCTTGCAGATGAAATAAGCCCAGATACATGTAGATTGTGGGATGTCAAAAGTGAACGTAAATTAGACAAAGATAGATTTAGAAAAGATTTGGGAAATATTATGCAGGCATATCAAGAAGTAGCTAGAAGACTTGGAATCATGCCTGAAGAAACCAACATAACCGAAGTAAAATTCAAAAAGCCTACATCGATAAAAATTAAAAAAAAATAACTTGAAATTTTCAGTCACAGTCACTTTGAAAAAAGATGTGCTAGATCCTCAAGGAAAAATTGTGGGTCAAACACTTAAAAATATGGGAATTAAAAATCTAAACCAAATAAGACAGGGAAAATTTTTTGAAATAGATATGGATGAAAAAGATTCTATAAAGGCTGAAAAACAAGTAAAAGAAATGTGTGAAAAGTTGTTGGCAAATCAAATTATTGAAGATTTTAAAATCAACAAAGCAGAATGAAATCATCTGTCATAGTTTTCCCAGGATCAAATTGTGATAGAGATGTTGCTATAGCTCTAGAAAAACTACAATTTAAAAATTCAATGATTTGGCATAAAGAAACTGAATTACCAAAATCAGATCTTATTGTGGTACCTGGAGGTTTTTCATATGGTGACTATCTAAGATCCGGAGCAATTGCAGCAAAATCTAATATACTATCAGAGGTAATCAATGCTGGGAAAAAAGGCGCTTTAATTTTAGGAATTTGTAATGGCTTTCAAATTTTAATTGAATGTGGTTTGTTAAAAGGAGCTTTATTAAGAAATTCCGGATTAAAATTTATTTCAAAAAATATTCTTGTAAAAGTTCAGTCAAATAATAATAAGTTTTTCAATAAATATAAAACTAATGAAATATTAAAATTAAACATTGCACATAATGAAGGTAATTATTTTACTGATAAAAAACACTTAGAAGAATTAGAAAATAACGAGCTTATACCACTCAAGTATTGTGATGAAAAAGGAAATATAAATCTAAAAACTAATCCAAATGGATCGATAAATAATATTGCAGCTATTTTTAATAATAATAAAAATATTTTGGGTATGATGCCTCATCCTGAAAGAATGGTTGATAAAATTTTATCTGAGGAAGATGGATTGGGTTTATTTCTAAGTTTAATGAATTAGTATGACAATTACAAAAAATCAAATAAAGACTCATGGTTTAAAAATAAATGAGTATGAAAAAATAAAAGAACTTTTAGGTCGAGATGCAAACTTACTAGAGCTAGGAATTTTTTCTGCTATGTGGAATGAGCATTGTTCTTATAAATCATCTAAAATCCATTTAAAACGACTGCCAACAAGAAGTAGTATTGTAATTCAAGGCCCTGGTGAAAATGCAGGAGTAATTGATATAGGAGATGATGATGCAATAGTTTTTAAAATAGAAAGTCATAACCATCCATCATTCATTGAGCCATATCAAGGCGCGGCTACTGGCGTAGGAGGAATTTTGAGAGATGTTTTTACCATGGGGGCAAGACCTATTGCGTTAATGAATTCCATTCACTTTGGTTCACCTCAAAATAAAAAAACTCAAAATCTATTAAGTGGAGTTGTGTCTGGAATTGGTGGCTATGGAAATTCTGTTGGTATACCTACTGTTGGTGGAGAGACCAAATTTAATAGCACATACAATGAAAATATTTTAGTAAATGCAATGGCAATTGGTCATGCAAATAAAAATAAAATCTTTTATTCAAAAGCCAAGGGTTTAAATAAATCTGTAGTCTATGTTGGATCTAAAACAGGAAGAGACGGTATTCATGGAGCTACGATGGCTTCAGCAGAATTTGATGAAAATTCCGAAGAAAAAAAACCAACAGTTCAGGTGGGAGATCCTTTTACAGAAAAATTATTATTAGAAGCCTGCCTAGAATTAATGAAAGATAATTCTATTATATCTATTCAAGACATGGGTGCCGCGGGTTTAACATCGTCGAGTGTGGAAATGGCATCAAAAGGAAAATTAGGCATTGAGTTAAATTTAAATAAAGTTCCTTGCCGTGAAAATAATATGACACCCTACGAAATGATGTTGTCAGAAAGCCAAGAAAGAATGTTAATTATACTTGATGATAAAAAAGAAGTAGAGGCAAAAAAAATATTTGATAAATGGGACTTGGACTTTGTTGTTATCGGAAAAACAACAAATACCAATAGATTAGTACTTAATTTTGATAATCAAAAAGTGGCAGACATTCCTATAGCTGCATTATCTGATGAGGCTCCCTTGTATGATAGAAAATGGACCAAAGTCAAACTATCAAAAAATAAAATAAAAATTAAAGATTTAAAAAAAATTAAAATTGAAGACGCTCTTATAAAAATATTATCTTCACCAAATCACTCGAATAAAAGTTGGATTACAGATCAATACGATCAAGTGGTGATGTGTGATACCGTACAAAAGTCTGGTGGCGACTCTGCGGTCATTAGAATTCATGATAAAGACAAAGCTATAGCTATTTCAGTAGACTCTTCAGCAAATTACTGTAAGGCCGATCCTAAATCTGGAGGAAAACAAATCGTTTGTGAAAATTGGAGAAATTTAATTTCAGTAGGAGCCAAACCATTAGCTATTACAAACTGTTTAAATTTTGGAAATCCAGAAAAACCAAAAATTATGGGTGAATTTGTTGAATGTATTAATGGAATTAAAGAAGCGTGTGAGTTTTTAAATTTCCCTGTTGTCTCAGGAAATGTATCTTTTTATAATGAAACGAATTCTAAAAGTATATCTCCCACACCAGTAATTGGAGGTATAGGTGTATTTAATAATATAAAAAAAATTCTAAATATAAAAACAAAAAAACCTGGAAATTTAATTCTAGCTATAGGAAAAACACTTGGGCATATAGAACAAAGTGCTTTTCTTAAAGAAAATTTTTCAATATCTGATGGTCCGCCTCCAGAAGTAAACTTAACAAATGAAAAAAATAATGGTTTGGCTGTTTTAAAACTAATAAAAGAAAATTTTGTATTATCCGCTCATGATATTTCTTCGGGAGGTATGCTTGTTGCACTAGCTGAAATGAGTATGGCATCAAAATTAGGTTTAAAAATATACAAACCTAAAAAATTAATAAACTCTATTGAATATTTTTTTGGTGAAGATCAGGGAAGGTATTTACTTGAGATTGATAAAACTAACCTCAAAAAAATTGAATCTTCGTTAAAAAAAAGCAATATTTTCTTTGAAGTGATTGCTGAGATACAAAATGACATGTTTGAAATTGAGAAAACTTTCAGTATAAAAGTGAATGATCTTTATAATCACAACAATAAGTGGTATCATGGGTTTAATGCCGTTAACTAAAAATGAAATTTCAACTATGATTATGAATGCCTTCCCTGATGCGACTCTTGAGCTAAAAGATATTGCTGGAGATAGTAATCACTATTCTGCTAAGATCTCTTCTAAAATATTTAATGGAAAATCTAAAGTTGAACAACACAAAATGGTTTATAAAGCGTTAAAAGGAAAAATGGGAAATGAATTACATGCGCTTGCATTAACAACTGAGGAAAAAAAATGAGTGAAATAAATAAAAAAATAAAAGATATCATTGACTCAAATAACATTGTGCTTTTTATGAAAGGAACTCCTGAATCGCCACAGTGTGGTTTTTCAATGGCAGTATCAAATATATTGAAGCATTTAAAAGTTGGTTTTGAGGGAGTAAATGTTTTAGAAAATAACGAAATTAGACAAGGTATAAAAGATTATACTGATTGGCCAACTATACCTCAATTATATGTCAAAGGTGAATTTGTTGGTGGATGTGACATTGTAAAAGAAATGTTTGAAAAAGGTGAATTAAAAAAACTTTTAGAAAATAAGTCTCTTTTATCTTGAATAGTACTCAATGACTAATTTTGGTTCCATTAAAGTAGGATAAGGTATTTCAGCAAATTTAGGAACTCTGACTAGTTTGGCACTTTTATTTTTTGTGTCTGACTGAATATATTCTGGAACTTCTCTCTCCTTGCTGCTCAGACATCCTTCAATTATAGTTAGGGATTTTGATTTATCCTTTACTTCTATTAAATCATTTTCTTTAACTATATAGCTTGAGATATTTACTTTTTTCTTGTTAACTTTAAAATGGCCATGGTTAATCAATTGTCTTGCTGAAAAAACTGTTGGTGCGAATTTTGCTCTATAAATAACAGTATCTAATCTAGTTTCCAAAAGACCAACAAGATTTTCCGTTGTATCTCCTTTTTTCTTTATAGCTTTTCTATAAACATTCCTAAACTGTCTCTCATTAATATTTCCATAATATGATTTTAATTTTTGTTTGGCATTTAACTGAATTCCATAATCAGTTGGTTTGCCTTTTCTCCCTTGTCCGTGCTGACCCGGAGGATAGTTTCGGGTATTAAATGGACTTTTAGGTCGGCCCCATAAATTAACTTTAAGTCTTCTGTCTACTTTATGTTTAGCATTTAGTCGTTTAGTCATAAAAAAAACGTTTATAATCCATCTTATGTGTTTGTCAATTACTCTTATAATTTACTAAAAACACTAGACAAAATCCTCAATTCTTTGTTGCTTAACTCAACTCTTCCAAAAATATTCCTTAGATTCATTAGCATTATTTTTTTCTTTTCTTTTGGGGTAAAAAACCCCTTTTTCTCTAGTCTGTTTTCTAAAAAATCAAAAAATGTATTAAATTTTTTCTTACTTGTAACATCTGTCAGTTTTTTCTGCTTTTTTAAGTAGCCTGGCTTTAAAACTTTAAATAGTTCAAAACAAACTATGATTAAACTGTGGGATAAATTTATTGATTCAAAATTTTTACTGACCGGAATCTTAAAAATATAGTTTGAATGGGCGATGTCATCGTTTGACAAACCGGAAGCTTCGGGACCAAATATAATACCGATTTTTTTGTTTTTATTCCTTTTTATACTCTCAATAAACTGTTTAAATGAAAGATGTTTTTTATTGATATCTCTTTTTCTTGCTGAAGAAGCATAAATAATTTCATAGTTATTAGTAGCAGATTTAATATTAGAGTGTACTTTAGTTTTTTTAAGAATATCATTTGCTCCCACAGATGTTGCGACTGCTTTTCTGTTTGGCCATTTTTCTTTTGGATTAACCAAATCTAATTTTTTAAAACCAAAATTTTTTAAAGCTCTGGCACAAAAACCTATATTTTCAGGAAGTTGTGGCTTAACAAGTAAAAATCCAACTTTGTTAATCATTAGCTGGAGCTTTGCCTTTGTATAATTTGTAATCCAAACTATCTATTAAAGCTTTAAAGGATGCATCGATTATATTTGGTGACACTCCTATGGTAAACCAATTTTTTCCATCTTTATCGGTACTTTCTATTGAAACTCGCGTTGTTGCGTTTGTTCCAGTGTTTAAAATTCTTACTTTATAATCTACCAACTTTAAATCTTTTAAATATTTTGAATATTTTCCAACTTTGTCAACATTAGATCTAATAGCATTATCTAGTGCGTTAACAGGTCCGTTACCTGAACCTTCGCAAATAATTTCTTTTCCATCAACTACTAAGTGAGCTTTAGCGAAAGAATTTATTTTATCTTTTGAATCTCTTTTTACAGAAACATCGTATTTTGAAATAGTTAAATATTTTGGTATTTCTCCCAAAAGACGTCTAGCTAATAATTCAAAGGAAGCATCTGCTCCATCATAAGAGTAACCAGCAAATTCTCTATCTTTTACTTCATTAAGTAAACTTTGAACCTTTGGATCGTTTTTATCAATTTTAATTCCATATTTTTCTAACCTAGACATAATGTTAGACTTGCCTGATTGATCAGAAACAACAATGTTTCTAAAGTTCCCAACTAAATTTGGATTTATATGTTCGTATGTTTTTGGATCTTTTGTGACTGCTGATACATGAAGACCACCTTTGTGTGCAAAAGCCGATGCTCCTACATAAGCCGAATGTCTGTTGGATTTTCTATTTAATATTTCATCTAATAACCTAGAACACTCTGTTAACGTTTTCATTTTATCTTTAGAAATTCCGATTTCAAGATTTTTGGTAAATGATTCTTTTAAAACTAAAGAAGGGATTAAAGACATTAAATTTGCATTCCCACATCTTTCTCCTAATCCATTAATTGTACCTTGAACTTGCCGAACTCCTGCCAAAACAGCTGTCAAAGAATTAGCCACTGCATTTTCAGTATCATTATGTGCATGTATTCCGAGATTTTTACCAGGAATAATCTTCGTTACTTTTGAAACAATTTCTCCAACTTCATGTGGGAGTGTTCCTCCGTTTGTATCACAAAGAACAATCCATCTTGATCCTTCGTCATATGCAGTTTTTATACATTCTAAAGCATATTTTGGATTATTTTTGTAGCCATCAAAAAAATGTTCGGCATCAAACATAAATTCTTTTTTCTTTTTGACAAATAAATTTGCGGACTCTTTAATATTTTCCAAATTTTCTTTGTTAGTTATCCCTAAAGCTACATCGACATGGAAATCCCAGGACTTTCCCACCAAACAAACTGCTGGGGTATTTGAATTTAAAACTGCAGACAAACCAGGATCGTTTTGGGCGCTTCTTCCTGATTTTTTTGTCATTCCAAAAGCTGTTAGTATAGTACTTCCTAATTTTGGCGGTTTATTAAAAAAAGTTGTATCTAAAGTGTTGGCTCCGGGCCATCCACCTTCTAAATAATCAACACCAAGATCTGACAGTGCTTTTGCTATTTTATTTTTATCATCAAGAGAAAAATTAACTCCTTCTGTTTGAGCTCCATCCCTTAAGGTAGTATCAAAAATATATATTTTTTCTTTACTCATATTTACTCAACAAAAGTTCCGTTTTTATAATCTTGAACAGCTTGAAGAATTTCTTCCTTGGTATTCATAACGAATGGGCCTCCCCGAGCTATTTGCTCACCAATAGGTTTTCCAGCGATAAATAAAAACTCACTGTTTTTTGTAGCTCTGACCTTAAGAATATCACCTCTATTCAAAAGGATTAAATTTGAATTTTCAGTTTTTGAATGCTTTCCGTTACCTACTTTTAGTTCACCTTTTAGTAAATAAATAAATGAGTTATGTCCTGAAGGAACACTTGTTTTAAACTCTTTATCTTCATTTAATTTTATATGAAAGTAAATTGGTTCAACATTATGCCCCTTTTCAGGACCTTCAGCATTTTCATATTTCCCGGCAATTACTTTAACTATTTTTTCATTATCTTTATGAACTCCAATTTGATCAGCATTAATAAAGCTATAAGTCGGCTTATTTTTTTTTAATTTAGCTGGCATATTAATCCAAAGCTGGAATCCTAAAAGTTTACCAGCAGACATTGCTGGCATTTCAGAGTGGATAATCCCTCTTCCAGTTTTCATCCATTGCACTGCTCCAGCAGTCATTTTACCTTTAGAGCCTGTGCTATCCTCATGTTCAAATGCACCATTAAGCATGTAAGTAACTGTTTCAATGCCTCTATGTGGATGAGGAGGAAATCCTGCAATGTAATCATCTTTGTTTTCAGATCCAAATTCATCGAGCATTAAAAATGGATCAATATAATCTGCTTCAGGAGTGCCAATACTTCTCTTTAATTTTACACCAGCACCATCTGAAGTTTCAATTGCTGTTATAATTTTTTTGATTTCAATATTGCTCATTTGTATCTCCAAGTTGTCTTATTTCCTTTGTCTTCAATAATTACTCCAGCACTTTCTAATTCTTTTCTTAGACTGTCCGCTAATTTATAATCGCCTTTTTCTCTAGCATTTTCTCGATCTTTGATTTTACTTTTAATTGTTTTTTCATCAATTTTTGACTTCGTTTTTTTAAATTTTTTCCATGTTTCTAGGTCTTCGTCTAATAAACCTATGAGCCTACATCCTGAAAGAAAAAGTTTTTTTGAAGATTTATCCCCTTTAGAAGCTTTATCGTAAAGCAAATGTAATTTTGATATATAGCCAGGAGTATTTATATCTTCCAAAAGTGGTTTTAATAAATCATTATCTAAATCATCTTGTGTGGTTTTTTCAAACTGAGTGTACCATTTATCAAGAGTATTTTGACTTTCCTTAATTAAATTTTCATTCCAATCCAAAGGTTGTTTGTAATGAGTGCTCAACAACGCAAGTCTAATAACCTGCCCATTAATTTTTCCTCTCATTTTTTCAATAGAAACAACGTTCCCTAGAGATTTTGACATCTTTTCTCTATTAAAAGTAACATAACCATTGTGTAACCAATAGTTTGCAAATCTATCTGTTTTGTTAGCACAACATGATTGCGCAATCTCATTTTCATGATGAGGAAATACAAGATCTAATCCTCCTCCATGAATATCAAAATTTTTTCCTAGAAATTTTTCGCTCATAACAGAACACTCTAAATGCCAACCGGGCCTCCCTCTTCCCCATGGTGAATCCCAACCTGGATCTTCTGCTGTTGATGGTTTCCAAAGAACAAAATCAAGTGGGTCCTTTTTTAATTTTGAGATTTCTACTCTTGCTCCAGCGACTAATTCTTCTGGATTTTTTTTAGATAATTTTCCGTAATTTTTAAATGAATTTACAGAAAAATAGACATGCTTATCTTTTTCATAAGCATTTTTATTTTTTAATAATTTCTCGGTCATAGCAACCATCCCTTTGATATGCTCTGTCGCTTTCGGTTCAAAACTTGGTTTAAAACAATTCAAATATTTACAATCATCATGAAAGCTTTTTGTAGTGCTTGTTGTAAGCATATCTATAGGTACCTTATTTTTTTTTGATGACTCAATAATCTTATCGTCAATATCAGTTATATTTCTGACATAAATCACTTTGTTTTTTCCAAAAATCTTTAATAGAAGTCTGTATAAAACATCAAAAACAACTAACGGTCTTGCATTTCCTATGTGTGGAAAGTCATATACTGTTGGACCACAAACATACATGCCTACTTTGTCTTTGTTGATTGGAACAAATTTCTCTTTTTGTCCAGAAAGTGTATTAAAAATATTTAATTCTTTATTCATCATCCATCAAACAAACAGGTATAGGTTTCATTTTATGTAAATTTCTTTTTCTAATCTCGAGATATTTGTTGTAATCTTTACTTGTCTTATCTTTCATTGCTTTTTCTAATTTTTCATAAGACATTCCTAATTGCTTAACATCTGTTCTGCCATCGTCCCAGAGTCCGTCCGTTGGTTCTGCATCTAGTATTTCTTTTATAATACCAAGTGATTTACCCATCTCCCAAACCTGAGTTTTAGTACAATCGGCTATAGGAGAAACATCAACTCCACCATCTCCATATTTTGTATAAAAACCAACTCCAAAATCTTCTACTTTGTTACCTGTTCCCACAACAATTCCATTGCTGGCTGCCGCTACTTGATAAAGAGTTGTCATTCTTAATCTGGCTCTAGAATTTGCCATGCCATGCTCATTTTCAAATTTTAATAAACTTTTTTTAAACGATGAAAAAACTTCATTAAGTTCTACAGTGTACCCTTCAACATTTTTAAATTTACTTTTTAACCATTTTTGATGTTTCAAGCTTAAATCATGTTGTTCCTTGATTTGTTTAATGGGCATTGAAAGAACAATGGTTTTTTTTCCAGTCAAAGCGCAAAGTGTGCTGGTTACAGAAGAATCTATACCTCCAGAAATTCCTATAACCAATGTGCTTGCTTCTTTTGGCATTGATTTGCAATAAGATTTTATCCAGTCTTTAATTTTATTTATTCTGTCTAAAGTTTGCATAATTTTACTATCATCTAATTAATAGACCTTAGTAATTATTTTTCAATTACTAAGATGCTGCTTGAATAATGTTTTTTGAATATTGAGAATTTTTCTTAATTTCATCGGAAATTAAGAAAGCAAGTTCTAGCGCCTGACTTGCATTAAGTCTAGGATCACAATGAGTGTGGTACCTGTGAGAAAGATCTTTTTCAGATATCTTTTGAGCACCACCTGTGCATTCTGTTACGTTTTGCCCAGTCATTTCTATGTGCAAACCACCAGCATATGTTCCTTCTGACTGATGAATAGCAAAAACTTTTTTAACTTCTTTAACAATATTGTTAAAAGGTCTCGTTTTAAAACCAGTTGCAGATTTAATAGTATTTCCATGCATCGGATCACATGACCAGATAACATTTAAACCTTCTTTTTTGATCGTTTTAATAAGTTTTGGTAAAAACTTATCAACATTCTCTGCTCCAAATCTTGAGATCAAAGTTAATCTTCCAGGTTCATTTTCTGGATTAAGAATATTACATAACTTCACAAGCTCTTCTGGTTTTAAAGATGGTCCACATTTAAGTCCTATTGGATTTTTTATTCCTCTACAAAATTCAACATGACCTCCATCTGGTTGTCTAGTTCTATCTCCAATCCATACAAAGTGAGCTGAGGTATCATGATATTCTCCTGTTGTAGAATCAACTCTCGTCATAGCTTGCTCGAAAGGCAAAAGAAGTGCTTCATGAGAAGTATAGAAATTAACTGTTCTTAATCGTCTGTTATTATCTGCATTAATTCCACAAGCTTCCATAAAAGCTAACGCGTCACTAATCTTGTCTTCTATCTCTTTATACTTTTTTGCTTGAGAGCTTCCCTTAACAAATCCAAGATTCCATAAATGAACTTGTCTAAGATCTGCAAAACCACCTTGTGAAAAAGCTCTTAATAAATTTAAAGTTGATGCTGCTTGAGAATAAGCTCTAAACATTCTTTTGGGATCAGGCTTTCTAGCTTTTTCAGAAAATTCAATTCCATTTATATTATCACCTAAATATGTAGGAAGTTCTTTTCCATTCTTAACTTCAATTGGCGAACTTCTTGGTTTAGAAAATTGTCCGGCTATTCTTCCTACTTTAACAACAGGTAAAGAAGCTGAAGAAGTTAAAACCAAAGCC
>CACIPQ010000012.1 GCA_902588585.1 uncultured Pelagibacteraceae bacterium
GTGTATAAGAAACCTTAAAGAAAAATTTCCTAAAATTAAATACATTAGTATAGGTGACGGAGAAGAAAAAAATAAATTATCATCACTAGTAAAAGAGCTAAATATTCAAAAAGAAGTTCTTTTTATTAATAAAGCAAGTCAAAATTTAAAAATAGCATTAATTAAAAATTCAAACTTGTTTTTAATGCCTTCAATAATATTTAAAAAATCTGTTGAAGGATTTGGAATATCTTTTGTAGAAGCCGCAAGTTATGGAGTGGGTTCCATTGGAGGTAAAGATGGTGGAGCAAGTGATGCTATAAAAAACAAAGAAACAGGTCTAATATGTAATGGTCAGGATATTAATTCAATTTATGAAAGTGTTATAAAGTTTTTTGAAAATGATAATTATAAAAAATATGGATCAAATGCTTTAAAATTTTCAGAAAATTTTACCTGGAATAAAATAGTTAAAAAATATCTGGATCTAATTTAAATCACCTCTAATCTTTTCAATTACAGTGGAAACCTCAAGATCTTTTAATTGTTTCACCTGAATAGATTTAAAATTTTCACTACCAAGACTAACTTTTGCTGCAGATGTATGGCTTCCAAATAAAACTAATCCTTTTTTATCTAAATGAGATGAAATATGAGCTGGTCCAGTGTCATTTGAAATGACGTAACTTGCTCCTTTTACAAAGCCCACTAACTCCATTAAATTCAAAGAATTTTCTTTGTTCAAAATTATATTAGCGTCTAATTTTTTTGCTTCATTAATTTCTTTAGGACCGGGAGCTATAACTACATTATATTTTTTTCCATAAATATTTTTAATTTCTTTTATCAATTGAGAAAAATAAGGCCATACTTTAGCTTTATGCTTTGAAGAGCAAAAAGGGAAAATGGCGATATAATTTCCTTCTATATATTGATTCATTAAACTTTGAACATTTTTAATCGCCCAACTTAAATCTGGTTTTTTTGTAAAGTTTGTATTAATTCCGCTTTTTTCCAACTGAATTTCCATTCTTTTTAAAACTGGTTCTTGATCAAAATCTGATTTCTTTTGCCCCTTCTCTAACGAAGTTTCTGTACTTGACCAATAAATATTTCTAAAAAAAAGCTTTCTATAAAATTTTGTTCTGGATGAGTTTTGTAAATCAAAAACTTTTGTGAAAGAAAATCTCTCAAGTATTTTCTTGAGTTTAAGTAAATAAAATATGTTCCACCTTGGAAGTCTTTTGTCTATCAAGACCCCGTTTACATAAGGACAGTATGACATCAAATGTGCGTAAGGTTGAGTCGTAAGTAAAAGAACTTTATCGTTAGGATAGCTACGCTTAATGTCTTTCATAGCTCCATTTGCTTGAATTAAATCTCCAAGAGATCCATGCTTGATAATCAATATATTTGACATTAAAAGTTAAAATAACATAATTTATAAATATTCAATGAAAAAAATTTTAGCCGAGATATCTGTAGGTGAATTGCTTGATAAATTAACTATTTTGGAGATTAAGCTAGAAAAAATTAGCGACAAGGAGTCTCTAAAAATAATTAAGAAAGAATACCAGGCTTTAAGTAAGGCGGATCTTACTGGCATGGATAAAAGCCAATACAAGGTTTTGTTTGATGAATTAAAATCAACAAACAGAAAACTATGGGATATAGAAAATGAAAAAAGGCTTTGTGAAAAAAACTCAGACTTTGGAGAAAGATTTGTTCAGGTTTCCAGGGACGTACATTTTATGAATGATAAGAGAGCTAAAATTAAATCAAAAATAAATAAAACTTTCGGATCAAGTATTGAAGAGGTTAAAGAGTATACGAAATATTAAAAAATTATTTAAGAGACGAAGAAGCAAAGCTCCATCTACAATCAAAACTAGGTATAAAAACTTCAGATAGTTCTACGTTTCCAAAATTGTTTTCCAAAACTCCTAACCAGTTTTTGACTTGTTTTGGATTTTTTGAAAGACAACCCACCTGAGCTGTTATTGTTCCGCCTGGTTTAAGAATTCTTTTTAAGCCTTTCATATTTTTTGCTGCCAAATTTATGCAGAAATCATCATCGTTAAGATCAACAAAAACTTTATCGTATTTTGAATCTTTTACTTTCTTTATACTTTCAAAAGCATCTCCCCAGTAAGTTTTTACTTTGTTATTTGCTTTTACATCGCCACAAACTTTTGGAAGATGTTTTTGACAAACTTTTACTACTTCGGGGTCTAATTCATACCAGTCAATTAGATCAAATCCTTTTGAAGAAAGTTCTCTCGCTACTCCTCCATCTCCACCGCCAATTATTGCTGCACTGTGGTTGTCTTTTGACAAATTAAGAGCTGAGCTAACAAATTGACCGCTATATTTTTTTTCATCTTTCTCAGCTACTTGTAATTCACTATCTATAAAAAGAGCATTTCCAAACTCTTCTAATTTTAAAACTTCAATGTGTTGACCAGCTTTTGATACTAGATTTTCTAAAACATCACTTACAACATAATATTTTTTGTGCCCAGGTGTGCTGTATATATCTTCATATACACCTTTATTGCTTCTATCAAAGCTTCTAACTACAGCTCTTTCATGTTTAATTTCTTCTTTTAAAACATCGAAAGCTGTTGTTGGTGAAATTTTTCCACAAGTAAAAAAATCGAAACTAATTATGCCCTTTTCTGGAAAAGTATGAAAACTCATATGACTTTCAGCTAAAAGAGCTAGGCATGTATATCCTTGTGGCTTAAATTTTTTCTCAGAGATATTTAGAACTTCTATTTTGGCCTTTTTAGCTATCTTATATATAGCCTTGCTGTAAAAATCGGGAGAGTAATCCCGTTTTACCCCTAAAAAATCTATTGTTACGTGTTCTCCAACTTTTTTCATTTTTTTAACGACTCGTTATATTTTTTTTAGCTTGTTATTTTATTTTTTACAACTAAAAATTCATTGTTGATAAAAATGGAGATTGATTTTGAAAAACAATTGGTCAAAAAAAATTGCAAATAATTATATAAAAAGGTACAAAAAACTTGGTTTTTCTAAGGATTTGGCCCTAAGAGTTTACACAACACGCCTATTAGGAAGGAATAAAGAGTTAGTTTTGCACGGTGGAGGGAATACTTCTGTCAAAACAACCATTAAAGACATTGATGGTAAAAAATACGAAGTTTTATGTGTTAAGGGAAGCGGCTGGGACATGGCCGACATAGAGCCTCCTGGGCTTCCTGCTGTTAAGTTAAAACCTTTATTGTCCCTTAAAAATAAAAAATATTTATCTGATGAAGATATGGTTGCTTTTCAAAAAAGAAACCTAATTGATATTAAATCACCCAACCCTTCCGTTGAAACATTTTTACATGCTTTTTTACCTTTTAAATATGTAGATCACACACACGCTGATGCGGTAATGAATATAACTAATAGACCCGGAGGATTAAATTTTTGTAAAAAAATATTTGGAAAAAAAGCCAGTATAGTTCCTTACGTGATGCCTGGTTTTATGCTGGCTAAAAAAATAAATGAGGTTTACTCAAAAAATCCTAACATAGACTGTTTAATACTCATGAATCATGGGATTTTTACTTTTTCTAATGACTGCAAAGAAGCTTATGACTTGATGATTAAGTATGTATCAAAGGCTGAGAAAGCAGTAAAAAAATTAAGAAGTAAAAAAATTAAACAGATCAAAAAATTTAATACAAAATTTAATCCTCATGAAATTGCACCAATAATTAGAGGTCTTTTGTCTGAAAATAAAGATCAAAAATTCGTTATTAATTACAGATTAAACAAACATCTTAAATATTTTATTAATGGAAAAAACGTTAGATCATATTCCTCTAAAGGAACTGCAACCCCAGACCATGTAATTAGAGTAAAGCCGTTTCCTTTAATAATTACACCTAAGAAAAATTCTTCAATTCAAGACTTTAAAATAACAGCAGAAAAAGCTTTTGATAAATATCGAAAAAAATATATCAGCTATTTCAAGGTTAACAGTAAAAAAGTTAAAGAAAAAAAAGTAATGTTAGATACCTCTCCAAGAGTAGTTCTGGTCCAAAATGTTGGTATGTTCAGCGTTGGTAAAGACTTGAGTGCAGCAAGAATAGCTGGAGATTTAACTGAAACAAATGCTAAAGTGATTAGCTCTGTTGAAGAAACTTCTGCATATAAATTTATTCCAGAGAAAGATCTTTTCGATGTTGAATACTGGTCTTTAGAACAAGCAAAAATTAAAAAAAAGAAAAAGCTTCTTGAAGGAAACGTTGTTGTGGTAACAGGCGCTACTGGCACTATAGGTTTTGAAACTTACAAAATGTTTAAAAGTTATGGGGCTGAAGTTGTTTTGCTTGATTGCGATTTAAAACGTTTGAATGAAGTGCAATCTAAAATTAAAGATCTTTGTATCCATTGTGATGTAACGAATAAAAGAAGTGTTAAAAATGCTTTTAGAAAAATCTGTGAAAAATTTGGAGGTTTTGATATTTTAATTTCTAATGCTGGAGCTGCACCTGGTGGTGCAATAGGTGATGTAAGTGATGAAATTTTAAGAAAAAGTTTTGAAATTAATTTCTTTTCTCATCAGAACTGTGCCTCTGAGGCAATTAAGATAATGAAAAAACAAAATATAAATGGATGCCTGCTTTTTAATATTTCGAAACAATCTGTAAACCCTGGAAAAAACTTTGGGCCTTATGGATTGCCAAAGTCTGCTTTACTTAGTTTATGTAAGCAATATGCAGTAGACTATGGATCCTATGGTATTAGATCTAATGGAGTAAATGCAGATAGAATAAAAAGCGGTTTGATGACTGGTAAGATGATTAAAACTAGAGCAAAAGCAAGATCGGTAAGTGCTGACGCTTACATGAAAGGAAATTTATTACTAAACGAAGTAAGAGCAGAAGATGTCGCTAAAGCGTTTTTTCATTTAGCTGTTTCAAAAAAAACTACTGGTGCAGTACTCACTGTTGATGGTGGAAATATAGCAGCCTCTTTAAGATAATCTCAAATCAATCAGGCAAAAGAACTGGAAAAACAGGTTTCATTTTTAAAAATAATCTTTGATACTCCTGTTTAATACATTTATTCATAATACAAGTTATGCCTGCTGATTTAGAAATTTTTTCTGCTTCTGTATTTTGAATACCAAATTGTAACCATAAAACTTTAGCTCCAATCTTAACTGTTTGTTCGGCTATCTCTGGTGCTTCTTTAGATGGGCGAAAAACATTTACTATATCTATTGAGGTAGATACATCTTCTAATTTTCCGACTATTGTTTCACCATGTACTTTTTTTCCTTCAGAAAAGGGATTCACAGGTATTACTTTATAACCAAATTCTATGAGATACTTCATAACAATAATCGAAGGTTTTAATCTTGTTTTAGATACGGCCTCTCCCTCTTTCACTGTACTAGCACCAATCATTGCAATTGTTTTTGCGGAACTAAGAGTTTCTTTAATTAAATTATCATCTGTCATTTATCTTTCCATTTGGGAGTTCTTTTTTCTAAAAAAGCAGAAATGCCTTCTTTAGCATCTAACGCCATCATGTTTTCACTCATAACTCTACTTGTATATTTGTAGGCTTTGTCCAACGACATTTCTAATTGTTTATAAAAAGCTTTCTTCCCTATTTTAACAACCTTCTTTGATTTAGAAGCAATATTTTCTGCTAATTTTAAAACTTCTTCTTCTAAAACTGAATCTTCAAAATGATCGTTGATAAGACCAATTTCTTTTGCATGCTCTGCACTAACCGGATCTCCTGTCAAAAGCATCTTCATTGCTTTTTTTCTATTAACATTTCTGCTTAAAGCAACCATGGGTGTACTACAAAAAAGTCCTATGTTTACACCTGGTGTACAAAATTTTGCATCATTTGTGCTTAAAGCCAAATCACAAGTAGCAACTAATTGACATCCTGCTGCAAAGGCAGCTCCATGAACTTTTGCGATAACAGGCTTATTACTGTTCGTAATTACCATCATTAATTCTGAACATAGATCAAATAGTTTGTTGTAATTAGACTTTCCTTTTAAAGATCGAACTTCTTTTAAATTATGGCCGGCACTAAAACCTTTTCCTGACCCCTCTATAATAATTACTCTTGTTTTTTCATCTTTATCAAGATCTTTGAATGCAGCGATTAAGGATTTAAGCATGCCTAGAGATAGAGAATTATAGGTACTAGGATCATTTAATTTTATGCGAGATATACCTTTGTTAGAACTTTGAATGGAAGTATATGAATTTTGTTTCATTTAAATAAACTTTTTAGTCCTTCGGATGATGCTTCGCAAACCCCTTTTTCTGTAATTAATCCTGTCACATATTTAGCAGGTGTAACATCAAATGCCAAATTCATTGCTTTACTTTTTTTTGGATAAATTAAAACTTTTGTCACTTTATTGTTTTTATCTAAACCTTCTACGTGGGATAATTCCTCTGAATTTCTCTCTTCTATTGGAATATCTTTAAAATCTTTTATATCCCAATCTATTGTTGAGCTTGGTAAGGCTACGTAAAAAGGAACATTGTTGTCATGAGCGGCTAATGCTTTTAAATAAGTGCCAATTTTATTACAAACATCTCCTGTAGATAGAGTTCTATCAGTTCCAACTATACACATATCAACCTCGCCTCTTTGCATTAATATTCCGCCTGTATTATCTGCAATAATTGTATTAGGAATTTTTTCTTCATTTAATTCGTATGAAGTTAAATTAGCTCCTTGATTTCTTGGTCTTGTCTCATCAACCCAAACATTAACTGGAATTCCTTTTTTATGAGCATGATAAATTGGAGATGTAGCAGTTCCCCAGTTAATTGTTGCAAGCCAACCAGCATTACAATGAGTTAAAATGTTTACTTTATCTTTCTTCTTTTTATAAATTTCTTCAATAATTTTTAATCCATTTAATCCAATATTTTCACAAAACTTAACATCTTCATCACAAATTGCCTTTGCTTCATCTAATGCTACTTTTAATAATTCATTATTATTAACTCCAGACAATTTTTTCATCATTCGATCAATTGCCCACTTTAGATTGATTGCTGTTGGTCTTGATTGAGCTAAATCTTCTGAGCTTTTTTTAATAAAACTGAGATCATTTTTTTCCATAATAGCTAAAACAATCCCGTAAGCAGCAGTTCCGCCTATTAATGGAGCTCCCCTAACCTCCATAACTTTGATGGCATTAATTGCATCTTTAACTGTTTTAAGATCTTTAATTATAAATTGATGAGGTAGTTTTGTTTGATCAATAATTTTTACGACTTGATTTTTTTCATCAAACCAAATTGTACGATATTCTTTTCCTTCTATTTTCATTTCTTTAATGCTCTTCCAGCAATATACTTTAATTTTTTTATAGTTTTTTTGGTTCTTAATTTGGGATCTGTAATTATAGCTGTATCTAAACAATTATTTGCAGGATCTTTATCAATTGAAAAATTTTTAAAAGTATTAATTATCTCTTTAATCATATTTTGAGCATTTGAAGCATTTTTTTGTAATGTTTTTATAACCATTGCTACATCAACCTCATCGTGATCAGGATGCCAACAATCGTAGTCTGTAACCATCGCAACTGTGCAATATCTCACTTCTGCTTCTCTAGCTAATTTTGCTTCTGGCATGTTGGTCATTCCAATAACATCAGCTTTCCATGACCTATAAAGATTAGACTCAGCTAAAGTTGAAAATTGTGGCCCTTCCATAACAACATAAGTCCCTCCCACCTGATGACTAATATTTAATTTCTTTAAAGCTGATTCACAACACTCTCCGAGACCTTTGCTGGTAGGTTTTGCCATAGACACATGGGCTATTATTTCTTCATCAAAAAAAGTTTTTACTCTAGAAAAAGTTCTATCAATAAATTGATCAACAATTACAAACATACCTGGGCTTAAATTTTCTTTTAATGAGCCAACTGCTGAAACAGATATAATGTCTGTTACACCCATTTGTTTCATTGCGTCAATATTGGCTCTAAAATTAATATTGGTTGGACTGATTTTATGGCCTCTAGAGTGCCTAGGAACAAAACATATTTCTTCGCCATTGTAAGTTGCAATTAAAATTTCATCAGATGGATTTCCCCATGAAGTTTTTACTTTTTTCCATTTGGTCTTTTCAAAACCTTCCATTTTGTAGAGTCCACTACCACCAATAATCCCAAGCTTTCTTTTTTTCATAGTTTAATTATTATTCTTTTTTTGTTATTTAATGAAGTAAAATATGGATTTAAAAAAATTTATAAGATCTATTCCTGACTACCCCAAAAAAGGTATTTTATTTAGAGATATTACAACCCTGATAAAAGACTCTAAAGCATTTAACCATTCTATAGACAAAATTATTGATATTTCTAAGAAAATAAATTTTGACAAAGTTGCAGCTATAGAATCTAGAGGTTTTGTTTTTGCTTCCGCTGTCTCCTATAAGTTGAAAAAACCTCTGATAATGATGAGAAAAAAAAACAAACTTCCTGCAGAAAAATATTCTGTGGATTTCCAACTTGAGTATGGAACAGCAACACTAGAAATTCATAAAGATTCGATAAATAAAGATGAAAAAATTTTAATTATTGACGATCTAATTGCAACTGGCGGAACAGCTGAGGCTGGCGCTAAACTGGTAGAAATGTCTGGTGGAAAAGTTGCTGGTTTTATATTTATTATAAATCTATTTGATTTAGGTGGAAACCAAAAACTAATCAATAAGTCTTACTTTACAGAAAGCTTGATTGAATTTCCTGGTCACTAAATATTTAAATTTAATAATTAGTTATCAAAAAATTTCTTATATAATTTTTGAGTTCAATCTTTCCAAAATGTTTATAGACTTTGTTTGAAAGGTTCATGCTTGTTAATGCTGAAGCATATCTTTCTCCTGGTCTCTTCGGTAAATATCTTATTTTTGTATTAAACATTTTCGCAACATCTACAATTGAATAACTTTTGTGATGAGCGATACTATAATGTCTACAAAGTTTCTTTTTCCAAGCTTGATAACAAACTTCAACTGTATCGTATATGTGTGTAAATCTTCTTGATTGTGTTCCTGGCTTAACTACAGGTAATGGTTTTTTTAATTTATAATGATTTTCAAATATTCCTATAACCGTAGCCATATCACCTCTACATATTTGATGTGGTCCGTAAACATTGTAAAAATAAATAACTTCATATTTAAAGTTAAACCACTTTTTTAAATTTTCTAATAATCCTAAGTTTTTTGATTTTGTGAAAGCATAAGGAGATAAATTTTTGTCCTTTCCTCTATTTCCTAATGAAGCAGACGTAGCTGAATAAATAAGTTTAATTTTATTTTGCAGACAATAATTAAAAACTGCATTTGTTCCAATAGAATTAGAGTCAATACATTCGTTCATTTTTACAAAACTTTGATAAATTCTTGCAAATTCGCCAAAATGAAAAACTGATATAATATCTTTAGTATTTTTTATAATTTTAGAGATATTTTTTGTATCACCCTTTAAATAGTTTATTCTTTTATTTTTTATATGATTTTTTTTTGATCCTGAAGAGTAATTATCAAGGCTAATAATTTTATATTTTGTTTTTTTTAGCAATAGATTGATTAAATTAGTGCCTACAAAGCCGGCTCCGCCTGTAACTAAAATTTTCTTAATTTTTGGCATTCAAGATTTATATTTTAAAAATTGATTAAATCAACAATTGATTATAAATTTAAACTTACAAAAATGCATTCTTTAGATTTAGTGATTTTAGCAGGCGGAAAGGGATCGAGGATCAAATCTTTATTAAAAGCTAAACCTAAGCCAATGGCAACTTTTAACAACAAACCCTTTTTAGAATACATAATTCAATGTTACAGCAAATATAATTTTAAAAATATTTTTTTATTAACGGGATATAAATCAGAAAAAATTTTTAAAAATTTTCATAATAAATACTACAATTGTACTCCGATAAGATGCTTAAACGAAAAAAAACTAATGGGTACAGCAGGTGCTTTAAATAGTTTAAAAAAAAAAGTTAATGACTTTATACTCATCAATGGAGATACTTTCCTTGAAATAGACTTGAAAAAATTAGTTAAATCCTGTGATA
>CACIPQ010000013.1 GCA_902588585.1 uncultured Pelagibacteraceae bacterium
GGCAATTTTTATAAAAATATGAAAATTTCAAAAGAAATTGAAGTTCTTTTTTTTGGTAAAGTTAATGAAGATCGTAAAAATTATATTGAACATATTAAGAATAATGGAATTAAAATAAAAGTGGTAGGAAACAATGAAGAAAATCGTGTCTCTGACGAAGAAATAGCAAATTTAATTTGCAAATCAAAAATTGTTGTAAATTTTTCTAAGTCAACATGGGATACGGTAAAGACAATTCCTGAAGGAGATATATTCAAATTTAATTATCAATTTAAAGGAAGAATTATTCAGTCAGGATTGTGTGGAACAGCATGTGTAACTGAATACGCACCACATCACAGTTTGTTATTTACTTCGGAAGAACTTTTAGAGTTTAATACAAAAGAGCAGTGTGTAAGAATTTTAAAAGATTTATTAAACGATTCAAAAAAACTTTTAAGTTATACAGAAAAATTAGAAAACAAAGTTAAAAATTTTTATGAAGAAGAAAAATCTTTTAAGTCAATCTATGACACTATAGACAAGCCGAGTATAAAAAAGGAAAATTTGAAAACGGTGCCTTTTTGGTATTTGAGAATAGCAGCCAAGCAAATTCTAATCAGAGACGCAAATATTTTAAAGTTTTTTGGGACTTTAAGGCAATTCAAAGAAGTTTTAAAAATCATAAAAAAGTCAAAAATTTATGTGCAGTTATTAATTATGGGAGAATCTCTACTCAACATCTTTTGGTATTCGATTATAAGAACATTTAAAGAAAAAGGAGTTGGAAAAAATAGATATCTAGATAAATTGTGATAGAACTGATTTATGAAGAAAACTGATTTAATAAAATTTGAAAATGATATAGCTACCGCATTTAATTCAGGCAGAATTAGAGCACCCGTCCATCTATACTCAGGAAACGAGACAGTACTTATAAAATTTTTTAAAAAAATAAAAAAAAATGATTGGGTTTTTTGTTCTTGGAGATCTCACTATCAATGTTTATTAAAAGGTGTTCCACCTAAGATTTTAAAAAAGGAAATATTGGAAGGTAAATCAATTTCTCTTTGTTTTCCTGAATACAAAATATATTCTTCAGCAATAGTCGGAGGAGTATTGCCTATTGCTGTTGGAATGGCGTTATCTTTAAAAAGAAAAAAATCTAGAAATAAAGTTTATTGTTTTATGGGAGAGATGACATCAGAAACAGGTATAGCTCACGAAACCATAAAATATAGCAGAAATAAAAAGCTACCTATTCATTTTATTGTAGAAGACAACAGAAAATCTGTTTGTACCGATACAAGAAAGACTTGGTCTCAGAGAAAACTAACATATGAAAAGTCATCAGATAAATACGTTACGTATTATAAGTATAATTTGAAATATCCACATGCTGGCGCGGGGAAAAGGGTTCAGTTTTGAAAAAGAAATATTTTGAAGAACTAAAAAGATCAATGGAATTTTTAGGTTCAAAAAAAAGAACAATTTTTATTGGACAAGCTGTAGAAGTACCAGGAACAGCAATGTCAAATACTTTAAAAAACATATCTAAAAATAAACTACTAGAGCTTCCTGTTGCTGAGGAAATGCAGATGGGTATTACTCTAGGATTGGCTATGGATGGCAATATACCAATAAGTATATTTCCTCGATGGAATTTTTTACTGTACGCAGTTAATCAGCTGATAAATCATATTGATAAATTTAATGTTATGAATGGAAAAAAACTAAAGCCAAAAATAATTATAAGAACGGGAGTTGGTTCGCAACGACCTCTACATCCCCAATTTCAACACATTGGAGATTTTACAGAAGCTTTTAAAAAGATGACAACAACAATAGAAGTTTTAAGATTAAAAGAACCAAAAGATATTTTTCCCGCTTATAAAAAAGCTCTATCAAGGAAAGATGGAAAAAATACAATTTTAGTAGAATATGGTGATTACTATAACGAAAAATAATAACTATTCATGATAATTACAAAAACGCCTTATCGTATATCTTTCTTTGGTGGTGGTAGTGATTACCCTTCGTGGTATAAAAAAAATAGTGGAGCAGTACTATCAACCACGATTGATAAATATATATATATTTCCTGTCGATTTTCGCCGAATTATTTTAAGAAAAAATATAGAATTGTTTGGAGAAAAATTGAAAATGTTCAAAGAGTTAATCAAATAAATCACAAAGCAGTTAGAGAATTGTTAAAGTATCTAAAAATTAAACCAGGATTAGAGATCCACTATTATGGTGACTTACCTGCAAGAAGCGGTATGGGATCAAGTTCATGTTTTACTGTTGGTTTAATGCAATCTTTATGTAGAATAAAAAAAATTAAATTAACAAAACCAAAATTAGCAAAGAAAAGTATATATTTCGAACAAAAGATTATGCAAGAAGTTGTTGGATCTCAAGATCAAACCTCAGCATCTTACGGAGGTTTTAATAAAATAATATTTAATAAGAACAACTCTATAGACGTCAAAGAAATTTCATCAAAAAAAAATATTAAAAAGTTAAATGAAAATCTTATTTTAATTTATACCGGTATAAATAGGACGGCACATAAAATTGCAAACAGTTATGTAAATAAGCTTACGACCGTTAAAAGTGACCATATCAATAGAATTGTAGGTTATGTTAAAGAAGGAGAAAACATTTTAAATTCAGGCAACATAGATGATTTTGGAAGACTTTTACATGATGCGTGGATGGAAAAAAAAGCACTTAGTAATTTAATTACAAATTCAAAAATTAATGAAATATATGATCAAGCTATAAAACATGGTGCACTGGGAGGCAAACTTCTAGGTGCTGGTGGGGGTGGTTTTTTGCTAATGTATATGAAAGAAAAACAAAGAAAAAATTTTTTTAAAAAAAATAAAACTTTAATAAACGTTCCTTTTAATTTTACAACATCTGGTAGTGAAGTTATCTTTGATCAGATAACAAAGAAAAAATAATGAAAATTAACCATCCATTAATGCATAATAATTTCTTAAATTCAGACATGGATGCAGTCAGAAAATTAATTAAAGATAAAAATTTAATATTAACTCAATCAAAAAAAGTTTTAGAATTTGAAAAAAAATGGTCTAAATGGCTAGGAGTAAAATATAGCGTTTTTGTAAACTCAGGATCTTCCGCCAACTTTATTAGCATGTTAATTTTAAAAAGTTTGTTTACAAAAAAAAAAGAAATTATAGTTCCTTCTCTTACTTGGGTTTCAGATATAAATTCTGTGATTATGAGTGGATTTAAACCTATTTTCGTAGACATTAATCCTAAAAATTTATCAATGAATGAAGATCAAGTTTTAAAAAAAATTAATAAAAATACCCTCGCAGTTTTTATCACCCACGTTCAAGGTTTTAACGGTTTATCAAAAAGATTTTTAAAGAAGTTAAAAAATAAAAAAGTTATTCTTGTAGAGGATGTGTGCGAATCCCACGGAGCTACTTTTGCAGGAAAAAAATTAGGTACGTATGGGCTAATATCAAATTTTTCATTTTATTACGCACACCATATGTCCACCATCGAAGGGGGGATGGTGTGTACAAATAATAAAAAAATTTATGAAATGGCAAGGATATTTAGATCTCACGGAATGGCAAGAGAGTCAAAAAATTCAAAATTTGAAAATAAAATGATTAAAAAGTATCCAAAGTTATCGCCGCAATTTATTTTTCTTCATCCTACTTTTAATTTTAGGAATAATGAAATCGGTGCCGTGATTGGTTTAAATCAACTAAAGAGACTTAATAAGAACAATCAAATTAGAACAAAAAACTTTAGGCTTTTCTTAAAACTATTGGATGCTAAAAAATATAGAACTGATTATGATATTAATGGAAGTTCTAATTATGCTTTTCCTTTAGTTTTTAGAAAAAAGAATCTAAAATTTAGAAAGAAATTTGAATATACACTTAAAAAAAATAACATAGAATTTAGAAGAGGTAATGCTGGTGGAGGAAATCAATTAAGGCAACCATATTTAAAACCATATTTAAAAAAAATAAATTTAAAAAAATTTCCTGAAGTAGAGCACATTCATTCTTTTGGTTACTATATTGGAAATTATCCTAGTCTAAGTGGGGCTAAAATAAGAAAAATATGTAAGGTTTTAAACAGAATAAGTTTATAAAAATGAAAAAAAAAGATAAAATTGATTGTTGTTTTTTAATTCCGAATAATGCAAAAAAATCCTACCAGAAATTGTCAGAAACCTATTCTGCAATAGAGCCACCAACTTGGGCTTTGCTTTTAGCACAATCAATTAGATCTATTGGTTTTGAGTCTTCTATAATTGATGCTAATGCTGAAAATTTAAGCGAAGATGAAATATCTAATAAAATCAAAAATATTTCACCCGGCTTAATATGTTTTGTTGTTTATGGGCAGAATGTAAATGCCGGAACAACAAATATGAGTGGTGCAATTAATTTATCTACCTTTCTAAAGAAAAAAAATATCGATTCTAAGATTTGTTTAATTGGATCTCATGTACAGGCTTTACCGGTTGAAACACTAAAAAAAGAAAAAAGCATTGATTTTGCTTTTACAAATGAAGGGGTTTACGCATTAAGAAATGTTTTAAAACTTAAATCTTTTAATAGCAATTCATTAAAAAAAATTAAAGGAATTGTTTATAGAGACAGAGAGAATGTGGTTTTAAACCCCCCAGAGAAAGTGGTACCGACGGACAGGATGGATCTAGATTTACCTGGTTATGCATGGGATTTGTTACCATTTAAAAAAAAACCTCTTGATTTGTATAGAGCCCCGATGTGGCATGCAGAATATGATTTTAACAAAAGGACTCCTTATGCAAGTTTACAAACAAGTTTGGGATGCATGTTTAAATGTAACTTTTGTATGATTAATTTAATAAATCGTAATGACTCAGATGAAATTGGTGTGGCCTCTAATTATAGCAATATGAGATTCTGGTCTCCTGACTTTATAATAAAAGAATTTGATAAATTGATTTCGATGGGGGTCAAAACAATAAGAATTGTAGATGAAATGTTTTTGCTAAATCCAAAATATTATATTCCATTATGTGAAAAACTAGCTGAAAGAAATAAGGATGATTCATTGAGAATTTGGAGCTATAGCAGAATTGATACAGTTAAGAGGCCTGAAATTTTAAATTTAGTTAGGAAAGCCGGAATTAAATGGCTAGCTTTAGGTATTGAAAGTGGAGATAAGTCAATAAGACTAGAAGTTTCAAAAGGTAAATTTGAAGATGTAGATGTTAAAAAAGTTATTAACAAAGTTCACGAGGCAGACATCAATGTTATGGCGAATTATATTTATGGTTTGCCTGGCGATACAGAAGAGACTATTAAAAAAACATTCGAATTAAGTTTGGATCTCTGTACAACTGGCTGGAATACTTATGCAGCGATGGCTTTACCTGGAAGTCAACTATATAAAGAAGCACTAGAGAAAAACTATGATTTACCAAAAAACTATGAAGGGTATTCTTTTCATTCTTATGAAACCTTACCTCTGCCAACAGAAACATTATCAGCCGCAGAAGTTATTAAGTTCAGAGATAATAATTTTATAAAATATCATAACCACAAACCTTTTCTGGAAAAGATAGAGAAAAAATTTGGAAAAATTGCTGCAGAAAATATATTAAAAATGGCACAGATTAGACTTAAAAGAAAAATATTAGGAGACCAACTATAATTAATAAAATTGATTTATGTCGAAGTTAAAAATAATAAAAAATTCCACTTTTAAGGATCACAGAGGTTTTTATTGGACAACTTGGAAGAAGGGTAATTTTAGTAAAATAAAATTTAAACATGATAAG
>CACIPQ010000014.1 GCA_902588585.1 uncultured Pelagibacteraceae bacterium
GTATAAAATTAAAATATACTCTAAAAAAAATAATCATTTAAAATATAATATTGAAATTCCAGATATAGATTTAACAGAACCACTTTCTAATTTGATTGACTATATATATAGAACAATTCGAAATAGAGATGAAAGTATGTTTGATAGTTTAAATCTGAATGTCACAAAAGTTCTTCAAAAATTAAGTTAATATTAATGAAAAAAATTCCAATAATTAAAAGCAGAAGAATAAGAAGCACACCATTTACTTCTAAAATTGAAAACCAAGGTGTATCAGGTTATTCCGTTTATAATCATATGCTCCTTCCTGTTACATTTGGATCAATAGAGGATGAATATATTCATTTAAAAGAACATGTTCAAATTTGGGATGTATCAGTTCAAAGGGAGATAGAAATAAGCGGGATAGATTCTGATAAGCTTGTACAATTTATGACTTGTAGAGATTTGTCAAAAGCAAAACTTGGAAAATGTTATTATTCACCTTTGGTAGATGGTAATGGTAACTTAGTTAACGATCCTCTTATTTTTAAATTAGAAGAGAAAAAATGGAGAATATGCATAGCTGACTCTGATGTATTGTTATTTGCCAAAGGTTTAGCTTCAGGTAAAAACTACAATGTTAATATTTACGAAGCAAATGTGGACACTATCGCTGTGCAAGGTCCTAAGTCTGAAAATTTAATGCAAAAAGTTTTTGGTGATGTAATTAAAGAATTAAAATTTTTTAATTATAAATATTACAATTTTAAGGGAGTTAAACACCTAATCTCAAAAACAGGTTATTCAAAACAAGGTGGATATGAAATTCATATTGAAAATACGAAAGCTGGATTAGAACTTTATGATCATTTTTTTAAAATTGGTAAAGATCTTAACGTAAAGCCAGGTGCGCCAAATTCAATAGAGAGAATAGAGGGTGGATTATTATCGTATGGTAACGATATAGATAATAGAGACAATCCTTATGAGTGTGGGTTCGACAAATATGTAAGCATTGATTCAGACGTGATTTTTTTAGGAAAAGATAAATTAAAAGAAATTAAGCTTAAAGGAGTTAAAAAAAAATTAATGGGTGTTTTGATAGAATCAGATAAAATCAACCTTGTAGAAGAAGTAAAGTTACATGATGATAAAAACAACAATATTGGAGTACTGCGATCAGCTGCCTTTTCACCAAAATTTAAAAAAATCGTAGGAATTGCAATGATCAATAAAGCCTTTTGGAATATGTCAGAAAACTTTAAAATAGATATAGAAGGAAAAGCAAAGCTTGGAAAAATTTGCAAGCTACCTTTTGCATAAATTATGAAAAAAGCTAAAATCTATATTCCTACCAAAACAGCAATGCAATCGGGGAGGGGTAAGACAAAAAAATGGGTTCTTTCCTTTGAGACAAAAAATACAAAAACCAATCCTTTAATGGGATGGGAATCTGGTGAAGATACTCTGAGTGAAGTAATTTTAACATTTTCATCTAAAGAAAAAGCAATTAAGTATGCAAAAAAAAACAATATTCTTTACCAAGTTATAGAACCAAAAAAATCAAGTTTTATTATCAAATCATACGCGGACAATTTTTTGAAAGATTGATATGTGGAAAAGTTTTTTTACTGACAGAAAATGGATGTTTTGGTGCTATGGGGGTGGTTCTCTTATACTGGTCTTAATAGTTTTTCAAACATGGTTGTCCGTTCAATTTAACACTTGGTATGGATCTTTTTATGATCTATTACAAAAACCACCTGAAAAAGGGGGTCTTGAGAAATTTTACGAAAGATTAACTTTTTTTCTTTATTTAGCTATACCTTACGTAACTACTATTTCATTTACGAATTGGTTTACAAGGATGTGGACTTTCAGATGGCGTGAAGCCATTACTTTTTCATATATGCCTTACTGGCGTAATGTTGATGCAAAAGTAGAAGGTGCATCACAAAGAATTCAAGAAGATTGTAGAGATTTTGCAAACATAGTCGAAAATATAGGACTTGATATAGTTAGAGCATTAATGACACTTATAGCTTTTTTACCAATTTTGTGGGCGCTATCCGAAAATGTTGTGGCACCATATTTGGAAAATATTTCAGGCTCATTAGTTTGGGTAGCCTTAATAGTTAGTTTAGGAGGTCTTACTATAAGTTGGTTTGTTGGAATTAAACTACCTGGATTAGAGTATAATAATCAAAAAGCCGAAGCTGCATTTAGAAAAGAACTGGTCTATGGTGAAGATGATAGAATAAGATATGCGCTGGCACCATCCATTCTAAAATTATTTACTGGTATAAGATTTAATTATCATAGACTTTTTTTGCATTACGGATATTTTGATTTATGGTCAATATTATATAGACAAATATTTGTTATTGTTCCTTTTATAATAATGGGACCAGGTTTATTTACTGGAGCTTATACATTAGGAATTATGATGAGAGCAGTAAATGCTTTTGGTGAAATTAAAGATGCATTTAATGTTTTCTTATACAATTGGGTACAAATAAATAGGTTAAGATCTATACATAAACGTCTAAGTGAATTTGAAAAAGCAATTGGCTTTAATAAGCCCTTGAGAAAAGCTAAAAAATCTGATGTAAGAGCTTAATGGAGCTCTACCTAAAGCTTATTGATGTCTTATTTCCTGTTTTTTTTATAATAGGAATAGGTTATTACATAGGAAAAAAAGATCCAAATTTTAACACTCAATTTATAACTAATTTTGCTGGAACTATTGGAACTCCAGCAATGATATTCTATACGATTACAACTACAGGCGTAACTTTAGATATTTTTATTGAATATTTTATTTATGCGATTTTTATTATAGGAGCTTTTTCTATTGTTGGTGTAATTTTTTTATTAGTATTAAAAAAAGATCCTATTACCGAACTCCCACCTTTGATTTTACCCAACACTGGGAATATGGGTGTTCCTATTTGCTTATTTGCATATGGAACAGCGGGCCTAGGAGTAGCTTCAGCCATTGCTTCTGTTATAATTTTATTTCACTTCACTATTGGCGTTTTATTGGCTAGCAAAAAATTGTCTTTTGCTATTTTAATCAAAAACGGACCTATCTATGGAATTATAGCCTCTGTTTTGTTTCTTTATTTTGAATGGGATGTCCCTGGTTATTTAGAAAACACTACTTTTTTATTAACTTACACGACAATATTTTTGGTTTTAATGGCTTTAGGTGTTGCTTTAACTCGTCTTAAAGTAGTTTCTTGGACACACGCAGCTATTTTAGGTGCCGCAAGAGTTATATTAGGACCTATAATTGGATTTTCACTTATTAGTCTTTTAAACTTAAGTGGCTTTATGGCCGGAGTTCTTTTGATCCAATCTGCAATGCCAAGCGCTGTATTAACGTATTTGGTTGGCTCAATGTATTCAGAGAAGAGGGCAGTAGACAATATTGCGAGTGTAATTGTGTCCTCTACATTGATGTCTTTTATAACAATACCCATAGTTGTTTATTTATCTTTAAGATTTTTTAGTTAAATTACCTTTATCTATAACTTAATCAATTACTTTAAGTTTTTATTGTATATGACTGTTTTTATTCATTATTTAAACTTTAAATATAGAATATTATGAAAATAAGACTTTTTCCTTAATTTAGAGGATCGAGTACAGTAGTACCTTAAAAACAAGGAAAATAGGGATTAAATCAACATATATTCTTCAAAAAAAACAGTTTTGTATCGAATAAACTCACAAGCCTTGCAGTTTAGGAATATAGCGATTAATGGGCCGTATATAGGCTTTTTTTTAACGTTTGTACCTATGGGCTGTAATACACCCCGTAAAATCTAGCTTTTAACTAAAATACACGTTTAGATTGAAAAAAACGTTGAAAAATAAGGGTTTTTGAAGTAAAAATGGGTCAATTTTAGCTGTTTTTTTGGTACTTTGCATGCTGTTTGGATCCTTTGTTTGGCCCAACAAATAACAAGGTCCAGGTTGATTTACCATCCGGTATCCTCAAACTATGCCTATCCGAACCTCTTCTGAATCCAAAATAGCCTGGTCCTCTCCAAAAAGTGCCTTTTTCTGTAGTTTCCCAATACCCGCCTTTAAGGATTATAGTTAAATAAGACCAATAATGATCATGCAGATCTCCTAAATCACTCTTCATAAGCTTATGTACAAGAATATTAAATGGGAACCACTTAGGTCTTTTTCTAAACAATAAATAATAACGAACCATAAATGGTTCTGCTTTATCATAATTAGGCCAACTAGGACCTCGATCCATAATTATTCTTTTACGAGACTCAAACATATTGAATATTTAATCACTTGACTTTAAAAATCATCTAATATATTACTAACGATAATTAATGGTTATCAATAGTAATAGATATGAATGAACTAGTTACAGATCTAAAAGCCTTACATGAGGAAACTCTAAACAACCTTAAAAGTTCTAAGGCTATTAATACTATTAGAGCTTATAAGTCTGATTTTAAAGACTTCGGAGGCTTCTGTGCGAAGCATAGCTTTAAATCATTGCCTACAGATCCTAAAATTGTCTCGTTATATCTAACATATCTCTCTGGTAAGAACGCTAAGATGAGCACTTTAAGACGTAGGTTGGTATCTATAGGAATGATTCATAAGCTAAAAGGGCATTATTTAGACACAAAACATCCAGTTATCATAGAAAACTTAATGGGAATTAAACGTACAAAAGGCAGCATTCAAAGGGGTAAAAAACCTATATTAATCAATCATTTAAAAGCAATAATTAATGTAATAGATGAACTAAAAACAGAAGAAATTAAGAAGGCAAGAGACAAGACCTTGATACTAGTTGGGTTTGGTGGAGGCTTTAGACGCACAGAGCTGATATCTATCGACCATGAAGATCTAGAGTTTGTTCCTGAAGGTGTAAAAATAACGCTTAGAAGATCAAAAACAGACCAATTTGGAGAAGGTACGATTAAAGGCCTGCCCTACTTTTCTAACGAAAAATACTGCCCTGTAGTTCACCTTAAGAAATGGATAAAAATATCAAACATACAACAAGGTCCGATTTTCAGAAGATTTGGAAAAGGAAGTTCTTTAACAACTCACAGATTAACTGATCAATCTGTAGTACTGCTCATAAAAAGATATTTAGAATTAGCAGGAATAGAGAATAAAAACTACTCAGGACATAGTTTAAGATCAGGTTTTGCTACAGTGTCTGCAGAGTCAGGAGCTGATGAAAGAAGCATTATGGCTATGACAGGTCATAAAACAACACAAATGGTAAGAAGATATATAAAAGAAGCAAATCTCT
>CACIPQ010000015.1 GCA_902588585.1 uncultured Pelagibacteraceae bacterium
TTTGGATATGTTTCTTTAGGCTATTCATGGTTGAAAATGTTAAGGATTAGTTATGAAAAATTAGAAACTAACAAAAACTTTTTTGATGATAAAATTAATACAGCCACATATTATTTTGACAAAATATTGCCAAGAGTTCAAAGTCATTATATTTCTGCAATTAGTGGAAGTAAAACCATGATGAAGACAAATTTTAATTAGTGATGAATTACTACGATACAAATTTAAACAAAAATAAGGCTAATTTTGTTCCGTTAACTCCTCTATCTTTTTTACAAAGAGCCAAAGATATTTATCCTAATTATGAAGCGGTAATTTATGAAAATCGCAAATATACTTGGAAGGAGGTCTATAAGAGATGCATAAAATTTGCTAGTGCACTAGAAAAAATTGGCATCAAAAAAGGAGATACAGTTTCATTTTTAGCTTTTAATACACCAGAAATTTTTGAAGCACACTATTCTGTGCCTATGACCGGTGCAGTACTAAATACAATTAATATTAGATTAGACGCCAAGACAATTGCTTATATTTTAAATCATAGCGAAGCTAAAGTTTTAGTAGTAGATAGACAGCTTCATGTCGAAGTTAAAAAGGCTTTAAGCGTTTTAAAAAAACAAATTACTATAATTGATATAAATGATAAAAATGCAGACCAAACCAAATTAAAAAAAATTGGTGATTTGGAATATGAAGAGTTTTTAAACACGGGTGATGAAAATTATATTTGGAAAATGCCAGAAGATGAATGGCAAGCAATTTCTTTAAGTTATACTTCAGGAACAACAGGAAACCCAAAAGGTGTTGTTTATCATCATAGAGGATCATATTTAATGTCAACAGGCAGCGCTGCAGCATGGAATATGCCAAGTAGATTAAATTTTTTAACTATTGTTCCAATGTTTCATTGTAATGGCTGGTGTTACCCATGGACAGTTCCTATGTTAAATGGACGTACAATTTGTTTACGAAATATTGATATTAAAAAAATTTTTGAATTAATTGAAAAATATAATGTTACTCACTTCGGTGGAGCTCCAATTGTTCTAAATATGATTACCGGAGCACCTGAAAACCATAGAAAAAAATTAAAACAAAAGGTTTATGTCCTAACAGCTGGAGCACCACCTCCTAGTATTATTTTTAAAAAAATGAAAAGTCTAGGTTTTGAAGTTATGCACGTTTATGGTTTAACCGAAACTTATGGTCATGTAACCCAGTGTGCATGGAACGAATCTTGGAATGAATTCGATGAGGAAAAACAGAATGAGATTAAAGCTAGACAGGGGGTTAGATATCCCAATACAGAAGATGTAACAATTATGAATCCAGAAACCATGAAGGAGGTTCCAAAAGACGGCAAAACAATCGGTGAAATAATGATAAGAGGAAACGTGGTGATGAAAGGATACTTTAAAGATAAAGATGCTACTGATAAATCAATGAAGGGTGGCTGGTTTCACACAGGTGATTTAGCGGTAATGCATCCAGATGGTTATGTAAAAATACAAGATAGATCTAAAGATATAATAATTTCAGGAGGCGAAAATATATCTTCAATTGAAATAGAAAATACTTTATCAAAGCATCCCTCGGTTTCTATTGCTGCAGTAGTTGCGAAACCTGATCAAAAATGGGGTGAAGTACCATGTGCATTTATAGAAATGGTTAAAGACAAACCGGTTACTGAAAAGGAACTAATCTCCTTTTGTAAAGAAACTCTTGCAAGTTTCAAGGTTCCAAAAAAAGTTGAATTTTGTGAACTACCAAAAACATCTACAGGAAAAATACAAAAATTTGAATTAAGAAGAAAAGCTAAGGAATTGAGTTGATAATCGAAGTAGAAAACAAAAAAGTCTTTGCTTCGGATGCAGGACAATCATTTAATAAAAGTAATCAAACTATTGTATTACTTCATGGTAGCGGACAATCTCATGTTGTCTGGTCATTAACTGAACAATATTTGTCTTCCAAAGGATACAATGTTTTATCTATCGATTTGCCTGGTCATGGCAACTCAGAAGGAGAGAGCTTAAAATCTATTGAAGAAACAGCAGATTGGCTTGATAAAGTTATTAAAAAAGTTGGTATTAGTGAGCTATCAATTGTTGGTCACTCACAAGGGTGCCTTGTATCATTAGAATACTATTTTAAATTTTCCAAAAAAATTAAAAAATTAGTTTTTGTTGCTGGAGCATATGAAATTCCAGTTAATAAAAGCCTGATTGATCTATCTTTATCAGGAGATATGGAATCACTTAATTTAATGATGAAATGGGGATATGGCCATTCAAAACAGTTTATTGGAGGAAATCCACTTCAAAAAATATTAAATTCAACAAGAGAGGTTAGGGAGGTTTTAGCTGTTGATTTAATAGCTTGCAATAATTACAAAAACGGAATTAAAGCAGTCAAAACTGTTAAATGTCCTACATTCTTCATTTTTGGTGAATTAGATAAAATGGTCAGACTTGATAATGGAAAAAAATTTGCTGAGTTAATTTCAGGGTCTAAAGTTCATGTAATAAAAAATTGTGGCCATATGATAATACTTGAAAATGCTTTTGAAATGAGAGAAAAGGTGGCTGAATTTTTGAAAAATGATAAATAAATTAAAAGTCTGTTTAGTCGGTTATGGCTATTGGGGACCAAAATTAGCAAGAAACTTTCAAAATTCAAATTTTTATAATTTAACATCTGTTTCAGACAAGTCTAAATCAAATCTAATTAAGGCAAAAAAAGATTTTCCTTTAATTAGTACCTCAACAGATTTTAGAAAACTTATAACAAAGAATATAGATTTAGTTGTGATAGCAACACCGACAGAAACTCATTTTAAGATTTCAAAATTTGCTTTAGAGCAAAAAAAACATATTTTAGTTGAAAAACCATTATCACTTTCAAGTTCAGATGTTATTAAATTACATAAACTTTCTAAAAAAAATAAAAAACTTATTTTTGTTGATTATCCATTTCTGTTTTCAGGATCAATAAATTATGTAAAAAAAATAATAGAAAACAAACGATTTGGTAAACTTTTAGAAATTGAATCTTATAGGGAACAAGCTCCTATAAGAAAA